>DATNQY010000394.1:0-9553 GCA_036703785.1 Candidatus Obscuribacterales bacterium | reverse complement strand
CTCAAGCCGCCAGACGGCAAGCGCACCTCGTCTGCCAACATCGACATTCTGCGTCGGACTTGCGCCCATGATTGCGACGTGCAAATCCTGATCAGCGATGGGCTTTCAGCTAACGCCGTGGAAAACAACATCGATGATGTGTTGCCTATGATCATTGACGGATTGCAGTTGGAAGGATTCAGTTGCGGCACACCGGTGGTCGCACGCTTCGCTCGCGTAGCCATAGCCGATCAAATCACTCATGCTCTCGGGGCCAAAATGGCAATCAACTTGATTGGCGAACGTCCCGGTCTCTCGGCATCCGACAGCATGAGCGCATACCTCACATTCGCTGCCGGGCCCGACACCATCAGCTCCGATCGAACCGTCGTCTCAAACATTCACACCCGCGGCACATTGCCAGTGGAAGCCGGCGCCTACATAGTGCAACTGGCAAAGCGAATTTTGCAATTGAAAGTTTCCGGAGTCAAACTGCAGCAGATTAGCTGATATGCATGGCGAAGCAATTCTCAGCGTAGGCATCGACGTCGGCACCACCTCGACGCACCTGAGCGTGAGCCGATTGCGGCTGGCCAATGTTTCCCGGCTTCTCGAGCCGACGCGCCTGGTGATTGAGGAGGCGCAGCTCATATATCGAAGCCCGATCTATTTCACACCACTGACCAAAGACGGCCATATCGACGCCGACAAGGTGTCGACGATCTTGCGCGATGAATACGCCAAAGCCGGAATCAAGCCAATCGATGTTGACACCGGCGCCGTGATCATCACAGGAGAAAGCGCGGCCAAACGAAATGCGTCGCAGGTCGGTCGCCTCTTAGCTGAGCTTGCTGGTCATTTCGTCGTGGCCAGCGCCGGGCCCAATCTGGAGAGCATTTTGGCAGGACGCGGCTCCGGTGCCGCCGCCGCTTCCAAAGCCAAGCAATCCACTATCTGCAATGTGGACATCGGCGGCGGTACGACTAACATCGCCGCATTTAAAAACGGCAGCCTGCTCGTTGCACAATGCCTGGTTGTCGGCGGCAGGTTTATCAGGCTAGACGAAAGCTGGCAGATATTGGAGCTCACAGACGCTGGACAGGAAATTTGCCGGCAGGCAACAGGCAAAGATTGGCAAGCCGGAGAAATCATCGGTCGCGAACAGGCGCGGGCAGTGGCTGAACATGCGGCGAAGACGATTCTGGATTGTGTGGAAAAACAGAGCTGCGATGAATATTGGTTTTCCGGCGGTGTCGCCGAAGTCATGCGCGATCCAGGACACGACTGCCGCAGCGAGGTCGAATATGGCGACCTCGGAATCGTGCTGGGCCGGGCACTTTTACAACTGCTGCACAAACGGGGCACCAAGTTCAAAATCAGTGCGGATCCCATGCGTGCCACCGTAATCGGTGCAGGAACGCACAGCCTGCAATTGAGCGGCTCGACGGTTTCAGTTTCCCCGGGCATGCTGCCTATTACCAATCTTCCGGTTGTGAGAGCAAACGGAGATATTGAACAGGCGCTGCGCAACTATGATCTGAAATGGAGCGACCAGCCGCTGGCTTTGTACCTGCCGGAACTTGGCCGCATGAATTATGCAGAATTGCATGCTTGCGCTAACATGCTGTCCGCTTCGTTTCGCAACCAGAAGGGCTGCGCACCGCTCGTCATTATTTGCAGCCACGACATCGCTGCCGCCCTCGGGCAGGTTTTAAAAAAAATGCTCGGCCCCACGCCGCATATAGTCCTGGACGGCATCAACAGTTGGTGCGGCGATTTCATCGACATCGGGCAACCGTTAGCAAACAACCAGGCGATTCCGGTTGTCTTGAAAGAGCTCGTGTTCGCCTCTACAACTTCTGCGAAAAGTTGTGCAATTCCGCCAGGCGATCGTTGATCAACTGCCCAGGCAATTTATGATCTCGCCTCAGACGTTGAAAGGTCATTTCACCTTTTACTTGTTTGTGCCAGCTGTCAATGATGGAAATGGTCACCGCCGGCATGTAGGCCACACCGCCTGCGAAGTAGTAGCTATTGATGATACGGTCGCGGTATGGAAAGCGCACGCCGCCTACGGTCGAGAGAATAGCCAGCGGATACTTGCTGCCGCCGACAAACAATCCCCACCCCAAATGCTCGAGCAATGAGCGCCGAATCTCTTGCAACTCCTCGGCTGTGTGCCTCAGTTCTGCAGAGTAGTACCCGGTATTCGCTTCGTAATGATCCATGCGCGCAAGCAGAGCGATCACATCGGGCTTCTCGGAACTGGCATGCGTCTTGGCGAATTGACGCAGAAGCTGGTAATCCGCTCGTAATTTGTCTTCGGTGAAATCGAGCGAGCGCAAGCCGCAAGCGCGCAACTTCCTGCGGTCCATTTTTTCGGCGACGGTGCCGGCCAATTTCGCACCGATGGGATCGATCATCACGCTTGATGCATTGACGATATCCACGATGCCGGCCGCAGTGTCGATTCGTCCCTTACCGTGGCGGAAAAGATAAAGATCCAATCCAGTCCACACGCAACCCGTCGATGCTTTGGCCATATCCAATACGTAGAATGTATTTTCCATGGCCAGTCCCCGGCTGGCGCCCACATGATACCGTTCAAACTCGGCAATGGACAGATCTCGAAAGTCGGACAGCAGCACCCCCTCTAATTTCTGCAACTGCGCCAGTTCTTCATCTTCCGGTGGCTCGGACTCGATCATCCTTCGACGCTGGGCCAACTTCGCATCTATAACTCGAAGCGTGGCCGCCACGTGGGCAAGAGATTCTTTCTGCGAAAATCCGGTACGCGCTCTTTGCCAGGAATGATACGCGTTCAACCCGAATTCGATGGCATCGCCTGCGCCGCCCACAGCGAAGCCGAGCAACATCGGAAAGGCAGAAGCGTAGGCCGAAGGTCCGGGTTTAAGTTCTTCCGGATTATTCAGATTTTCACCGCGATAGGAGGCAAGCGTGATGCAATTCGCCTCGAACAATCCCAGCGCCGCTTCCTGAAAAGCAAAGTATCTCCAGCTTTTAAGACGATTAGCGCGCCCCGTCTCCAGCCGATACCGCAAGCTGAATTGCTCGAGCTCAATTTCGTCTTTCAGAATATCTTTCGTCAAACGGTCGACATTACTGACATAGCCTTGCAAGGTCGTCTCGGCCGCAAGAAGGAGAGGCGAAAGAGCAAGTTGAAGACAAGCCACCAACAAGATGGCGGCGTTGGATTTCAACTTGAGTTGTGCTCGCTTACGCAACTCCGGCTTCCGAATAATTTCGCTACTTCATGTATTTGTCTGCAACATCGCAAACGTATTTGATTCTGAACGTTTTTCCCTGAAAGACATTAACCGCGCAGATGATGTTAAGCACCAAGAATGCCAGTCCGAGCAAGGGCAAAAGCGGAGCGCTGAGGAACATGATCGCCATGCCGAGCAACGGTATGGCAGCCAATACACCGTTGATCACCGCGACGGCGATAAAAGCGACAATCGCCCCGCCGCAGAGCACCAGACTTTGCACGCAGTTGTACCGAAGCAGCGTGTTTTCTTTCGGCTCGCTGTTCAACCACACGAGAGAGAAAATGAGATTGAGCGCGCAAATCGGCAGGTAGCAAAGCACTCCGGCAATCTTGTAGTCAAGATCGAGAATTTTTGTTTTCCCGGTGGTCAGTCCGGTTGCAGCCGGCCTGCTGTCCGGCGCCGGTTGTTGGCTCATGAGCACCTCCGCGTGCGATGCATAGACAAAGGATACCAGGAGATACCAACAAAAAAAACCAAATGCCCTTCACTTTGCATGGCGCTGTGTGACAATATGCGAAAACCAGAGGAGAGACGCATGACAACAAGCAGAGTGCGCGCCACTTTCGCAATTTCATCCGCGCTGCTGTCCGCTTTCATGATTGCCAATGCAATCTGCAGCTGCTTGCCTGCAATCGCCCAAGTGCAGTCGGTGGCACTGCAGTCGCCGGCACCGGCAGCCCAAGCCGACAGTTCGCTAAAAAATATCGGATCCATTGCCCGCCGTATTCGCATTGCTACTCTCGATATCATCAACGACGTAGAGCAACGAAAGCTTGCCGTGGTCAGCGGCGACCCGCTATTTCTCGATCCGCCGGCTTATAGCGCCAAGGACTCAGCCGTCTGGGCAAAACAAGTGCAAGAGCTCGGACCGCTGGAGACGCCCAAACAACAGTGGTTGGAAGCTGATGTCGCCAACCTCGGCAAATGGATCGCCATGCTGAACAGCGAGTTCGGCAGCACCGCATTTGGTGCCGACAAAACGGAAGCAGTCAATCCGACTTGGACGGAAATGAACGGGCTGCTTGCGGACATCAACAGCCACTACAAAAACCTGCAACAGCTATCAGCCGGCCCGAGCTTGGACAATATCGCCATCGGCGGCGCGGCGCTCAAGGTTCATGATGACGTGCGCAAGCTTCAGCACCCATGGAAACAAACCTTGGACATAGTGCAGCAGGGACAACATTGAGATTGAAGGAGTAAAAAATGCCCGCCAGTACCATTCAGATTACCTCTGCCGACAAGAAACAGTTCGAGGCATACGTGGCGCGCCCTTCCAGTACGCCCGCGCCGGCTGTCATCGTCATCCAGGAAATTTTCGGGATAAACCCATGGCTGCGCTCGGTAGCCGATCGGCTTGCGCAAGAAGGATACCTGGCCGTCGCCCCGGATCTTTTCCACAGGCAAGAACCAGGCATTCAGCTCACCGACAAAACGCAAGCTGAATGGGACAAAGCATTCCAACTCTACAAAGGCTTCGATGAAAACAAAGGCGTCGAAGATTTAATTGCCACGTTGGAGACGGTAAAACGTTTGCCGGAATGCAGCGGAAAAGTCGGCTCGCTAGGCTTCTGCCTCGGCGGAAAGCTGGCGTTTCTGATGTCCACGCGTTCATCCTCGGATGCAAACGTCAGCTTTTACGGAGTCGGCATAGAACAAAACATCAACGAGCCGGTAAAGCATCCGCTTTTATTGCATATTGCCGAAGCGGACGAACACGTGCCTGCCGCCGCTCAAAAGCAGATTCACGACAAACTGGACAACAACAAGCTCGTGACCATCTACGTTTATCCTGGAGCCGGGCATGCTTTCGGACGAGAGGGCTCCAAGCACGAGGATAAGCCGGCATTCGATCTGGCTTGCAAACGCAGTCTCGAGTTTTTGAAACACCACCTCGGACTGGCAGTCAAATCAGGTCGCTAGGAAGCGCGCTGCGTGGCGGCTGCCGTGGACGCGACGGATTGCAGAGCCGCGCGCAATTGGGCGAAGGTGCCGTACCTTTGCTCGGGACGCTTGGCCATCGCCGTGGACACCACTTCTGAAAGCTGAGGCACGGCGCTCAGCTCTTGGCGCAACTCAGCCATAGCCTGTGGTTGTTCGTTTATCTGCTTGTACATGGTGGCAAGCGGGCTGTCGCTGGCGGCCGGCTGCACGCCGGTGAGTGTTTCATACATCAGGCAGCCCATGGAGTAAATGTCCGAGCGCACATCGAGCTGCTGTCCGAGGCATTGCTCGGGGCTCATGTAATTGGGCGTGCCGAATACATCGCCGGTTTTCGTGAGATTGCCGGCGGTGCCCTCCAGCACTTTGGCCAGTCCGAAATCCACGATTTTGATCGAATATTTGCTATAGCTTGCTTCTTCGCATGCCACCATGACGTTGCTCGGTTTGAGATCGCGGTGCAAAATCCTCTTGTCGTGAGCATAGGCCATGGCGTCGCAAATTTGCATGAATATTTGCAGGCAATCGCGCAGCGGCAACTTGGCCCTGTTGTCTGAGATAAGCGTCGCCAGCGAAACGCCCGGCAAATACTCCATGACCAGAAACAGCTTGCTCGACTCGAACAAACCAAAATCGAGCACCGAGACAATGTTGGGGTGCTGCAGTCCGAATACGGTTCTTGCTTCGTGCAGAAAACGGCCGGCCGCCTGGAAGTCGGAGACATATCTGGTGTCGAGCATTTTAATTGCCACCACTTTGCGCAACAAGCGATGACGAGCTTTGTAGATCACACTCATACCGCCATGTCCGATTTCTTCCAGAAACTCGTAACTGGTGCCGAAGGCCGCCGCTTCCTTATCGGGAAACGCCAGCACCGTACCATCCTGGGGGCAAACGTCCATACCGCCGCCGACGACGAGATCGCATTTCGGACAGCGTTTGTCAGGCAACTTCTGAGGAGCCCTTTCTTGAAGCATCAACGGCAGGCGCCGCTGTTGCCGAATTTCTTGCCGTGACAGCAAGAACAGAAGCGAGCAGACAACAACGAGCAGATAAGCGCCGATGGCCTCGATTTCTTGCACGGATGAGAAGGCTGCCGACGCCGTCGGGAAGTTTTGCGTCATGAATCTGTAATCGAGCGCAGCGATCACAATCAGCAGTGTATAGCCGACCAGTCCGATGTAGGTGTAACGACGACGCACCGGGCTCAAGGCGAGAAGATAATGCTCGTATTCGCCTTCCCTGAAGAAAAACTGCGTGTAAGAAGTTGTGGCCGCCGAATACGCCAGCAAGGCGGCCATCAAAACCAGAGGAGCAAAAGGAAACGCCAGAAGGAAAAATGCCCCAGTCCAGAACTGCACATCGGAAGGAAAATTAGTGGGATGGCCGGCATTCTGCATGTAGATAACATAGGGGCGCAAGACACAGAAGCAGTAAAAAATGATGCTCAAAGTCCAGGCCAGCACATCGCGCCCGGCGGCCACCCAGGGAATCGTCAACACTGCGCGTCTGGCCGCCGGCAACTCGCCCGGCTCGAGTGTCAATTCTTCGTCGGCATAGACGAGCCTGTGTATGCGGCGGTAGATGTACTTCTGCGTTTTCTTGGCGAGGACCATGTTCCACGGACAAAGAAAGATGCCGTAGGCGATTGTAATCCAGAAGAAGTGTTTGACGAAGCCCATGCCTAAAAACATGGCTCCGGCAGCCATTTGCAGCGCCAGATAGAGGCACAGAATCGTCACTGCCAACTGCAGCCTGAGAGTGTATTTGTTATGTCTGCCTGAATACACGTCGGGTATAACCGGTAACGGCTAAAGCTAACTTTCCCAATCCACAGGCCGTCAAATCAGTGGGTTTCAGCCAGTTTAGCCGCTTCATCCAGCCGGCTCAAGCGTTTATTCAGCACTATTTCAGGACAGAGGTCGCGCCGGCAGTCGCGGCGATCCACCCAGCCTTTTACTAACGCTTCGCCCGGAGCGTCCACAATCCCGCCGGCGGCAGATGGTGTGAAAGTGACGGCGGCCCAGGCAAAACGGGTGAGGAAATGGCGGGCACCGAAGAATTGTTTGAGAGGGTTCGGCCCGGGGTGGTAGCGGAAGCCGGCATTGACCAGCTCTGCCCCGGCGGCCAGGTTGGCGCCACCCTCGATCATGTTCCACAATTGGTCATGAATCCAATTGCGGCGCTCGCGCTGGTGTTCGCGAAGATCGAGCCTGGTGTGATCGTCCAGGCTCTGCGCCAAGAGCCCGTAGCTGCGTAATCTGCGAACCGAGGATGAAGGAGCGCTATCGGCCGATGCCACCGCCGATAGTTGCTTCAAATCGCTATGCAGATCCCCGGGCTTTGCCGAAGCAAGGCCGAGCTGCCCCTGCAACCGCTGCCGGCTTTCGGCTCCGGCTCGCCACGAAATGAGCTTGGCGGCAAGCACGTCGGAGGCAAACAAACTCCCGGAGACAATGAACCCGATGCCGCCTGGTCCTGTGTAGCGGGGGCGCTTGAACACGCCTCCCAGATAGGTCGGCAGAGCACCGGCAAAGGCCCCCGTGCCGGCAGTGCTTGTGGCGAAGGCGTTGTCCCAGAATCGAAAAGACTTCAGCTCTGTAGCGCGTACATAATTGGTGACGAATTCCCGATCAGCCTCATAAGCGACATCACGCAGAACCCGCTGCTCTTGCTGAGCTTCTGCACCGCCGGAGGCGGACAACTCTTCTCTTTGAGCGAGAAGCTCCTGAACCTGAGAGTGCAACTGCAGGGCGCGGCGCTCAAAGGTGCGTCTGTCAAAACCGCGGTCGCGAACTCGAACCGCGTGCACTATATCGACAGTGGCGCCCGTCAACGACCTGGAAAGGAAGATGAGCTCGCCCAAAAAAATCAGAAACGGTCCTGATTGGGCAGTGCCCGCGCGCAAGTCCTGAGGGTGAGTATGGAATCGAAAGCCATTGGTGAAAGTGACGATGTTGCCGGCGGTGACTACAGAATAGGTGGCGGTGCTCAATGTCGCGATCGCCCACTTATGTGCCTTCGTTTCTCGCGGATTGTTCAAACGAAATCGACTGGTCATTTGCATCAGCTCGACTTCTCTGCCGATGATTTTCGCCGAGAGTTCATCCAGCGGTTGCCGGCTGACCAGCGTCCCGGACAGTTGCTCGGATGATGGCTGAGCACAGACGGCAGCCGCGTTGGTCAAAACCGTCAGGAACACAAGAGCCGTAGCTAGAGCCGGATGTCGAGCGATCACGCCTGAAAATTCCTCAAACCCGCAACACAATAAACCGGCAACGCGAGCCGGTCAACGTGAGAAAATCGGATATGTCGCTTCGGCAGAAAAATGAGCCCAAGTGGGTATATCAACTGCAGATCGGTCGTTCCCTAAACACCGCTATCTCGGCAATGAACACAGCCAGCAGCTCAAACGTTTCCCCACAGCAGACCAGCCGCTTCAACGGCGCGATGTGCCCTGTCTGCCAGCAAACGTTCCGCAACGGCGAAATCGTCTGCCCATCGGACATGGAGTTGCTCGTGCCGGCGGTGATCGACGCGCTTATCGGTACGGTAATCGACAGAAAGTATCGGCTGCTCAGCCTTTCGGGAAAGGGCGCCACTGCCAAGGTGTATCGCGCCACTCACGAATCGATCGGGCGCACCGTTGCCGTGAAAATCGTCGATGCGCCCACCGACGTCGCCTCCACTCGTGCCGTGGAGAGGCTGCGCAGGGAGGCGCGAGCGCTTTCGCTAATTAACCACCCGAATGTGCCCCGCCTGTTCGATGCCGGCCAGCTGGCTGACGGCTCGACCTACCTGGTCCTCGATTACTATGAAGGCTTAAGCCTGTACGACCGAATTCAGGAAAAGGGATGCGTCGCTCCGGAAGACCTGGTGCCGCTCATGGCGGAAGTGTGCGATGCCCTCGAACATATTCACGCGCACGGCATGATTCATCGCGACATTAAGCCTGAGAATATCATTGTCTTATCGAAGCCACAGGGGCGCATTCATGTCAAGCTGATCGACTTCGGAATTTGCAAGTTCGATGATCCAGGCAGTGAAGATAATGCGCGAGCCAATGCGGAATTTTGCGGCAGCCCACTCTACATGAGCCCGGAAAACATCAACGGAGTTCTGGTCGATCGTCGATCGGACGTGTATTCACTGGGCGCCACCATGTACCATGCGCTCTCCGGCAAGCCGCCGCTATCGGAGACCACCTTGATCGATATCGTTCACGCGCATCGAAGCGTGATGCCGTCCCCGATTAGTTACATACGTCCGGACGCGCAGGTGCCTCTGTCGCTGGAAGCGGCCGTTTTTCGCTCGCTGCAGAAGTTGCCCGGCAATCGCTACCA
>DATNQY010000393.1:0-28900 GCA_036703785.1 Candidatus Obscuribacterales bacterium | reverse complement strand
TTATCTTCAACGATCAAAATGTCGCCACGCAATGTTTCCGATGACGCTTCTTGTTCTGCCACTGATTGCACATCTAGCAAAGGAATAGTGAACCAGAACGTAGAGCCGTGGCCCGGAGTGCTATCAACTCCAATATCACCCCCCATCAAGTCAACCAACGTTTTGCTAATGCTCAATCCCAAGCCGACACCGCCATGCTCACGCGTCGCTGATGGATCTAGTTGCGTGAACGGTTCAAATACTCGCGCCTGATCTTCGTTGCTTATGCCAGGTCCATAATCAGTAATGCCGAATTTTAAAATAGCACTATCCTCGGTGGCATCATGCAACATCTGTATGTTCACGTTCAGCGAACCTGGCAGCGAGAACTTAATCGCATTGTCGAGCAAATTCATTAGCACCTGGCGCAGGCGCACAGCGTCCGTCTTGATACGTTTAGGAACATCAGGAGCAACGGAACTTAAAATCTTCAACCCTTTGCGATCTGCTATTGGCTGAACCATTTGAATGGTTGTTTCCATGAAAGGTTGCAAGTCTACTTCAAAATAAGTCAAGCGTACCGTGTGCGATTGAGTTGTCGCGAACGAGAGCAACTCATTCACAAGTTCTAAAAGCGATTGAGCAGATTCATTGGCCATTTTAGACAGCTCACGCTGCTCCTCTGATTGTCCATTCAGCATATTGAGTTGGGTGGCGCCAAGAATTGCAGCCAGAGGTGTTCGTAATTCATGGCTTATATTTGCCATGAATTGATTTTGCGTCTTCGATATACCTCGGGCGGCGCTCTCGGCAGCCACCGCTTGCGCTAAGTTAGCATTGAGCTTTTCGTTTTCAGCAACCAGTTCGTATGCGTGGAGCCTCGCTCTGCTTGCTCGATCAGATTGAACAGCAACAAACCACAAGACAATGGGGACGCCGAAATTGGTCAAGAGTACAAGTACTGTCAGGTCGAGCTGGTACTTTGGGCCAATACCGGTTACGAAGCCCAAGAACGGATAGACAAGCATAAGTGGCAATATTATTCGCCTGGCTATTCTGCCACCACTCAGGGCTGACAAAAAGATCGAGGCGGGACCGAATGTAGGCCGAGCAAAAAAGATTATAAAAGCGACAAAATAAAAAAGTAGCGAAGAGGAGATAGAAATTGCAGCGATGTATTGTGTGGTCAGTAGGAAAGTCAATGCATATGTATGTGCAAGCATCGAGAAGGCTGCTGATGCGCCGATGATCATTGCGATGTACTGAGCCCAACGTTTCAACGGCGCGTTGCTAGTAGTCAGAAATATTACTGCGGTTCCGGCCAACACCAGATCGGCTCTACCTTGCATTGTCGCGGCACTATCATCGCTCATGCCTAGTACAATGACGGCCGCTGCCAACCATCGCGCTAATACTGAAAATAATGTACTTCTACGCTGGAACTGAACTACAGAAAGCACGGCTGTTCCAAGGAGGACCAGCGCCACATAGAATTTGAGATCGAACGTTGTTGAGCCTCCGAATGGATGCACCAACTGCGGTATTCTAAAGATCACTCCGCCCAGGCTGATAATTGCCGATACAAGAAAACAGACGGCTACGATGAGCGCAATTGTCGGCATGGCCAAAGATCCTTGCTCTTCGGCGGTTAGTTCCAAATTGTCGTCGGGTATAAGATTCATCTTTACTCCCATACATCTAACTCTCCGCGTGCCGTTCAATCCAACTTGACCTGCACCGCGAGCATCTGAAAAGGAGCTGTGCCGTTGTTCTTAATGCTGAACGAGTGGCCTTCTCCCAGTTCAGAAAAAAAGGTTCCGGGCTTCAGAGCGACTTCTTTGTGATCGTCCACGGTCAGCAACGCTTCGCCTTTTTGTGGCAACAACATTATTTCAACTCCAGGATGCGAGTGTTTTGGCACTTCCTGCCCCGGAAGTAAGTGGATCAGAGCCACTGTACTGCGCGGTCCGACATGCACCTCTTTACGGACAAATTTCTTTTCATCGTATCCTTCAAGATCCTTCAATTCACGCTCTGTCATTTGCTCTCCTTGGCCTACACGCGAAGATGTGCCACTCGTCGGCAACCATTTCTCGATCCAGAATTGTCGGATTGGATTTCAGCGCCTCGGACAGCTTCGTATCGCCGTTTATTTTGATTTTTGCGTGCAGTGATTGTCATGTTTGTGCTCTTGAGCCGGTTTCTCAAGCGTTACGCAAGAACAAGGTTGGAATTTGTCTTTGCCTGCACCGCACTCGCATTTCCAGTCTTCTGGCAAAGACTCGAATGATGCTTTCTTTGGATCGAGCTTTTCATGTGGTTCTTCATAAATGGCATTGCACGCCGTGCAAATGTGTCTTCCAGGTTTCATTTCATATCTCCTTACTTAAGCGCCTTCGAGTCAATAAACTTCTGCAGATCGCGGATCAGTCCGTCGAGGTCGTCGACGTGGCACATGCTGTCGCAAATGGCCAGTTCGGTATCGAGAATGCTCTCGTCGCACTCTGATGGGACGTCTACACCATGTTGTAAAAAAATCTGCACGGCATCCGGGTGTGAATCGAGAATGGTCTTTACGGTTGTATCTTGCGTTATTTGCATGGCTGCCTCCTCCTCCTTTTCCACTTCTTGCTCCTACGGCTTTTGCAATTCAGGTTTCCATTCATCAAGGATTGCGCCTTCGACCGGGCATGCGGACAAACACGCACCGCAATCGATGCATGTCGAATCATCAATCCAGGGGTACTTGGTGCCTTTGGCATTCGTCTTTCCTTCTGCCCAGTGTATGCACTCAACAGGGCAGACCGGGACGCAGTCTCCCACACCTTCACAAACGTCAGTAACTATCGTGTATGACATAACAGCTCTCCTCTTTCGTCAATGATCATGGCTTGGCTACGCGCGGAAAAAAACAAAGTGGATTGTCCGCCGGTGCTTGCAACAGTTCACTGATTGTGGTTTTAGCGAATGCTTCCTCAATCAGTGCAATAGCATCATCAAGTCGTTTGTGAAGCGGGCACAAGGTCGAGGTGTGGTCCTCTAACCCAAGAGGACAGGTTTCAATTCGCTCGATTGGGTCCACTGCATTTATTACCTGAAGAATAGTTATCTTCCCTGCTGGGGTCGCCAGGCTAAATCCGCCGCCCAAGCCTCGCTGGGATTGAACCAGCCGTGCTTTTATAAGCGGTTGCAGCACCTTAGAAAGGTACGGCGCCGGCACCTGTGTCACTTTGGCGATCTGGTCGGTTGTGTACGCTGTATTGGCATTCTTGGCCAGAAAAACCACTGCCCGCAATGCATATTCGGCTGTCTGGGAAATCATAGTTTCTCAACTGCCTCCGAGAAGACGCAGCGACGAGATTAGCTTGTTTCTTGCTCCTGTGGCTGAGCCAGATATCCAGATATTGATATCTATTCTAACTCCTGCTAGCATTAATTGCCTGAATTCCGCCCTTAAATCTGGGAGACTTGTTATGTCCTGGAAATGGAAGCTCTCGGCGCCCTTTGTGCTGATTGTGAGCTTTCTCTCACCCATCTTTACGGGCGATGAAACAATCAAGCAAGCCCGTCACTGTTTAGATTTTCAGCCGAGTGACTCCATCTCGAAGCAATCAGTTGCTTGATCAGATGGCTAACCACAAATTCGGCTAATCATTTGTTCAATTGACGCTGAAGCATAAGCGAGGTGATGTGGAATTGGAAAAGATGAATGTCGATCCGGCGCGCGGGATGATTATTGCCCGGTCCTGGCTGCAGATTGCGGTCCTCACGTTCGCGGTGGGCTTCGGAATACTCGGGTATCTGGCGTATTCCATTTATAACGAGCATGCGCCTATCCCTGATCGCTTTGTCGGACCCGGCGGCAGCACCGTTTTTACGCGCGCTGATGTGCTGGCGGGACAGCAGCTTTTCGCAACACGCGGGCTCATGGAGCAGGGGACCATCTTCGGGCACGGAGCATATCTTGGACCTGACTTCACTGCCGATGCCTTACATAGCATGGAAGCCGTGATGCAACGCCACTATGGCAATGCTCCTGACACACCGCAGCGGATTCGAGATGACTTCAAGACGCACGGCGTCGAAAACGGAATCGTGCATTGGACCTCGGCACAGGTGGAAGCGTGGCAGGACCTGCTCCGACGCTATGGGCAGTGGCTAGGCAGCGGGGTGACACAGGCAGGGCTGCAGGGTCCGAAATTCGATAACCCGGATGAGATCCGTGAAGTGACAAGCTTCGTCGCATGGTCAGCATGGGCGGCCACTGCACAACGCCCGGGGAAAGATTATTCGTATACCAACAATTGGCCGCCAGACGCGACAGTCGGCAATGTGCCTACTGCCGACGCGGTCTTCTGGTCTGCGGTTTCGCTTGTTGCGCTGCTTGGCGGTATTGGCGCGACGATGTTTGCATTCGGCCGTTGGCACCGGCTTGGTTGGCACCGCGATGAGACTGCACCGGAAACGGTTGTCTTTCGCAACCCTCATGAGGTGCGGCTTACGCCAGCGCAGCGCGCGACCGTCTGGTACTTTCTGGTTGTCGCGGGCTTGTTTTTGGCGCAAGCGCTGTGCGGCGGACTGAACGCTCATTACCACGCTGAGCAGGCGACCTTTTTCGGCATCCCTATCGGCAACTGGTTCACATACCAGACATCCCGCACATGGCATCTGCAACTGGCACTTTTCTTCGTGGCTTCCGCGTATATGGCATTGGGAATCTTTCTCGCGCCGATGATTTCGGGCAGCGAACCGAAGCACCAGGACAAGTTGGCGGTGATACTGTTCGTCGCTTTGGTGGCGGTCGTTACCTTGTCACTAGGGGGCGAGTATCTGAGCTATAGGGGCATAATCAAGGGCAACATGGCGTGGTGGCTGGGCGCGCAGGGCTTCGAGTATCTTGACCTCGGTCGGGCATTCCAGATTGCACTCACCGGCGGACTGGTACTATGGGCGGTGATAATCTTCCGTGGGCTACGCGGGAGGCTCGCCCATGAGCATCCAGGCAACATGCCCTGGCTGTTCCTCTACTCCACGCTCTCCATCCCCCTATTTTATGGCGTGGGCATGGTCTATGGTCCCCACACGCCGTTTGCCATTATGGACTTCTGGCGCTTCTGGGTGGTGCACCTCTGGGTGGAGGACTTTCTAGAACTGTTCACCACTATTGCCGTGGCTTACATAATGGTGCTCATTGGCGTTGTGCACCCGAAGACTGCTACCCGCCTGATTTACCTCGATATAATCCTCTATTCGATAGGTGGTGTCGTAGGCACGATGCACCACCTCTATTTCTCGGGAGCGCCCGCCGTTCACATGGCATGCGGCGCTTTCTTCTCGGCAATGGAGGTTATTCCGCTGGTGCTGCTCACGTACGAAGCGTGGCAGTTCATGCGCCTTGGAGAAGGGCAGCGAGGCGAGAGCGTGCTCCACAAGTCGGAGCGCTTCCCTCACCGCTGGACAGTGATGTTTCTGGCAGCAGTAGGCTTCTGGAACTTTGTCGGCGCTGGTATCTTTGGGTTCCTCATCAATCTGCCCATCGTGAGCTATTGGGAGATCGGAACGCAGTTTACGGCCAATCACGGACACGCGGCGATGATGGGCGTTTACGGCATGCTGTCCGTGGGCTTCTTCGTTTTCGTTGCTCGCTACTTTCTGCCCAATGATCAGGCGGCCGAGCGAGCGATGAAGTTCTCGTTCTGGGGTCTGAACTTAGGACTGGCGTGGATGGTGGTATTCAACCTGTTCCCCATTGGCGCGTTGCAGTTCTACGACGCCCTAGCTAACGGCTACTGGCATGCGCGCACGCCCGATTTCTACCGGCAGCCGCTAATTAACGTGTTGGAATGGCTGCGCCTGCCTGGCGACGCGGTGTTCATCATTTTTGGGATCTTCCCGCTCGTGTATCTTGCGTTCAGGATGATAAAGCACCGGCATCGCCCGGACTTGGTGCCCGCCGGCGAGAAGACCGAGGCTCTCATGGAAGCCTCATGATGGTGTCTATGATCACACACACGATTCTCTATGTGCAGGACCAACAGAAAAGCACCGATTTCTATTCATCGGTGCTGGCTCTACAGCCGAGCCTAAATGTGCCCGGCATGACAGAATTCCAGCTTGCCGCCAACTGTATCTTAGGTCTAATGCCGGAAACAGGTATTAAGAAATTACTTGGCTCCGCACTGCCTGATCCAAGCTCCGCGCATGGTATTCCGCGTGCTGAAATGTATTTAGTCGTTGATGATTGCAGGACCTACTATTTACGAGCGCTCGGACATGGTGCCCGTCCGCTGAGCGAGCCAATAAAACGTGATTGGGGCGATGTTGCCGGCTACTGCTTAGATCTTGATGGACATGTATTGGCGTTTGCTGAGCGCGGTTAACTTGCCTGGATTAGCTTGGACAGTCATCGGACGGCTACCACCGCGGCTGCTAACCGCTGCCGGATTTGCTCCGTCCTGAGCGCAAACGAGGCCAGTTAAAGAGTGTGCTCACCTTTGCTCGCCCCGTTTGTCTTGACCGCTCCGCTAAAATCGAGCGGGCGAAGGCGTGCAAGTTTTACTGCTGCCGTCTTTCGCCCGCCTTCGCTCGCAGCCATAAGAGCGGGGCGAGTCAAGACGGGTCGTCTGATACCATAAAGTAGTAAAACGCCGGCGGATGCGGAAGGCGTCACCGGCGCGATAGCGCATCATGCTGCCATGTCTTTGAATTGTGCCTTGAGAGCAGAGATGATCGATTTGGTGAGCGATGTGCAAGAAAATGAATTTATAGGCGACGCTACTTTTATTTGCATGGCGACCACTGAACCGTGGACGGCTGCTTTCGCAGCGAAGCGAATTGATAGTTGCCTTTTCGGTTTCAGCTCTGGTGCCAGCTGTTCTTCATATTCAAGAACTGCCTCGTGAGTTTCGCCGGCTGCGTAAAATTTCCACTCAGCACAGCAGGCTTTATGTTTGGAAAGTATAGCCTTGAACTGCTCTATAGCCGCCGCCGTCGAGTCGGCAGCGCTAAGGTAGACGGGCTTTTCTTGTAGCTTCAGTATTTCAGCCTCAGCAAAGAACCAGCGGAATAGATACGAGCTGATATAACCGGATGCACAGAGAACCAGCAGTTGTAAACCGTCAGGCAATGCCGACGGTGTCTCCGGGAAGAGCGCTCTAAGAAGTGAAACGAGCATCCACATCGGTGCAAATATCGCGCCGATTATGGCGCCGATTTGCATCAGTGCAAGTTGGTCGCCATTGCCATGTTTCTCGTCTGAACTCAACGCGCGCACCAATTTTTGCAGTGGCGTGAGACGCAGCTCGGATGACTGAAACCAATCGGCGAAGTTGCCGCCTTCGGTGCCAGAAGAAGTCTGCTTTTCTCGATACTTGTTCGATGTGCTTGATTGAGAACCGCCCTTTTGGCTTTGCCGACTAGAGCCGCGACTGCTTGTCGAATGGCCACTGCTATTATTTGGGTTCGACGTGTTTTTAGTGCTTTCGGACTTTGCCCCAGATTGGAAGCCGGATGTGGACGTGCGCGGTGGCGGAACGTCTGGGTTCTGTTCAAACCACTTCTTCAAAACATCGCGCGCATTGTTTATCTGCTTTTGCTTTTCCAGAGCCTGCTTATGCGCTCTGGGATTTGTTGTGTGCTGATCGGGGTGATGAATTCGCGACAGCTTGCGCCATGCATTTTGAACATCATTCAAGCTGGCACCGAAGTTCAACTGTAGTGCCGCGTAGCAAGCATCGAAATCTATGTTTGTCATATAAACCTCTTCATGCTTTGAAAGCAAAAGGGGCGCTTAGCGCCCCCGGTTATGAGAAGTGTTCTGTGCGCTGACCAGCAAGAGTGCAGCCAGCGTGTTGTATTTCAGAGCCTGGCAATGCTTGCCTTGTCGGCAGCAAACATGGCCAAGAAATTTATATGCCTCAGACAGTTTGGATTGATCCGACGGTGTCTCTGAGCTGAGAATGCGGCACGCGATTAAGAGAGCTTTCTCCGCCAAGCGATATCCGTTCCTTCGTTTGATATGCGCCTGTGCGGCTGCAAGAAGCGCGTCCGCAACGAGCCTTGGTGACTCGATGCGCGATGCAACGCTTTCGCCGAGCGCGTATAGCTTCTCTACGAGCTGCACATAGAGGGTCTCAGCCAGCTCTGCCTGAGTGAATGCAGCATTCCCAAATACAATCGTCTGTTCGAGTTTCAGTTTTTCCATAATTTGCTCCTTACGAACAAGGAGAGCTGTGGAAGCTCTCCTTGTCGAAAATGGTTTTTAGTCCGTGTACGCGAGTCGGCAAAGCTCCTAATTCGCGTTGTAGGTGTTTTTCTTGATTAGCTGCGCAAGACCGTTCGCCGTTAGCAGGACGCGGTGTTCGATGCGCACGACTGGCAACTTGCGTTGTTTGATAAGTCTGCGTATGGTGTGCTCAGACAGGCCGAGTAGCTCGGCAGCCTGGCGCACCGAAAAAAGTTGAAAAATCCTGTTCGGGGGTGTCATTGGTTCCTCCAGTTGCCGAACGAGATCGGCTATTGATTCTTTCTGAATGCGTCATCGCTCAGTTCGAGTCCCATCGCCAACGCGACCGCTTTGGCATCGCATAGTTGCGCGTTATCGAACCGTCTGTGAAGTGTGAATAGGATTGCTAACAGGCGGTAGCTTTCAGCTTGGATCTCAGCATCATCAGCCGCTAGGTAGGCTAAGATGCGCAGCGACACTCTGAGTGCTTGTTCGGCATCCGCATAGTTCGTTCGGCGAAGTATGTATTCGCGAGCGATTTTGTGAAGCATGTAAGCGAGTGCTAGCGGATTCGCCGGTTTAGAGACGACCGCATTGCCCATGGCGTCTAGCGTGCGGATCAGGCACTGATAGAATCTGGATACTTCTTCAACGGGCACGGTCACTTCCTGTCCGGTGATGAATATGTCAACGAGTTGTTGGTGGTCCATAATTTGCTCCTGTCACATACTGCATGTATGCAGCGTTAAAATGCCTTCCGGCTTAACGGAAAGTTAGTGCCGCCGATGGTGCGGCTGGCAATGAAGGCGTCTAAATCCGACTTTTTATATTTGGCAAGCCGTCCAATTTTCACGAACCGCAGTGGATATCGCCTTGTCGAAGCCCACACAGCTAAGGTTTCGGGAGTGACTCCCAGGTATGCTGCCGCTTCTCGACGGGTGAGAAGATCTGATTGAAATCTCGATATGATTGTTGGAATGGCGGTCGTTTGAACGGCCTGTATGTTCTCTGTATTTGACATTGGCAGTCTCCTTGTGAAGCACGAGCGTGGGTGCGCGAACGCCGATCAGGAAATGTCAAAGCCTGATCGGATAAGTTGAAGAACGGGAAATTGGCAGAAATGAAGAGAAGTGTTCCGTCAAATCTGGTCAAACAAAAAGCCGAGGCGCCTGGTCGTTTGGCTTGCCTCGGTTAGATTGGTGCGTCGAGCACCATATTCATCGTACCGCCGCTTTCGAAAATCGCACCATAGGGAAAACACCAGGTTCGGCGTCAACGTGTGTGTAGCTCGATCAATGTCAGAGGTTCGGACGGATTGTCTGGTGAGCTTTTACGAGCTTCATTATTCGAAAGCAGCATCGACCGCAGCCACAGTTTTTCCTCGTCAGACATGCGGAGCAATTGAAAGCCAGAAAGGCTGAGAAGACAACCGTTAATTGACTATGAGGCAGAATGGCTCTCAGAAGGAGTGGCGGCGGCAGAGTTGCTTTGATCTCGTTGTATAAACGCCTCCAGCTTTGCCCGAGTTTCGATTGGAAGATAGAAAGATGTCACGCGATCAATTGCAAGGCTAAGTTCAGCTAGTTTGGTGGGGAGCAAAGATGGCTTACTACACACGGCTTCAATAGCAGGAACGGAAAGGCTCGGAGTGTTCAGGACGGCTCGTTTTTCCTTGGTGATTGTGGTCCACAAATCAGAGGTGAATTGAACTATTGGTTTTGCGATGAAATCGTCGAAGCCGGATTGATTTAGCCAGAGTGCCACATACACTGTCAGCAGAGCTGCGGTATCCGGTGGCAAATTCCCGCGATTCGTCCGGCACGCCGCTAGGCTGGATGCGACTTGATTGAACAGGTCGCCGTGCTGGATCGTCGAGCTTTTGTCGAGCAGGAGATTGATGAACGCGAGCGACTTGGAATCAGGAACGGCTTGTTGGCGCAATTTTTCGAGAAACTCGATCATCGCATCTTCTCGGTTGTCGCAATATGCACAGATCGAAAATGCAAGCATCACAAAGCGAAAACCGTCGAAATATTCTGCGGAGTCCCATTGATTTGGCGCTACCGGGATCACTGAAGCTTTAGTGTTTAAGATAATTTCGAGCGATTCTTCCCGTGGTTGTCTGTTCAAAATGCTACTGAGATGCAAAAAGCGAGGCAGTTCCGCAATTGCTGCGTCTACATTGTGGGCTGCGCTCGCCGCACCGATTACTGCACGAGACAGAGTGCCTTCCAAATAGGTATATTCGCTACCATTTAGTCGAGAACGCAGTTCTACTGCGATTCCGGCTTCCGCTCCAGCTTCACGCTCAAGTTCTGCAAGTTGATACCACACGACATGTTTGGGAGGGATAGGGCGCTCGTTAAAGTATTCATCAGGAGAAGGATTGCTGCATAGGCCAGCCTTCATCTCAAACTTTGTTCTGGGCGAAGCTGCAATTTCCTGCCGCATCCATGCGATTGCATGCGGAATCATACTGAGACAGTATTTTGCTTGAAGTCCCGCATCTGGATTTACGCTATCTGACTGTTTAAGAGCTTTTAGCAGAAATTCCAGCGCAGCCTTCTTGTTGCCCGCAAGAAATTCCGACACAGCACAATCCGCCAACAGGCTGGCCGCAAATGGAACGAACGGACCGGCTGATTTCTCTGCGGCAAGTGATCCCTCGTAGAACAGGGATCGCGCTTGTTGCAAGTCGTTTAGCTCTACTGCACTCCTTGCAGCATCGAGGATTGAATAGAGCCGATCTACTTGATCGCCGGCATCGGTATCAGATTGAATGCGTTGGTAAACAGACAAGCATTCTGCAAAATCTCCTTTGCGATACAACAAGGTTTGCAAACGTCGAAGTAGATGATAGTTCTTGGGATATTGTTTTAGAGCGGCCTCCAATAATGTTTTAGCCTGTCCCGACTCGCCAGCATATTCATCGAGCATAACCACTTGGGCGCATAGGCAGAAAACAGCAATGTCGATTCGGTGCCATTTCGCTGCTAGCACGACCATATCTGCATAAAGCTTGGCAGCTGGCTCGCCCTGCAAAGTCGAACTCTTGCTCTCGTTGAGCCAGGCATTGTCGACCATGAGTCTTGTGCCATCCAGATGATCGACGCCTTTCAGTAGCGAGTCACGCAAGTTATCTGTCATGCCGTCGAGAATCTCGAATAGCTGGTGCAAGTCCTCCACCGTCCTAGTGGACGTTGCCTGTATACCAAACAGAAGCTGATCCAATTTGAGTCCTTCAGTTTGAAAGAGCTTATTCGGATCGAGTCCCTGCTGTCGCAGCTGATCGAGCAAATTGTCGAATCCCTTTAGTGCGTCCATCCACAGGTGCGGATTCAATTTCGTATCCCGGTACATCAACGTCATGGTGATACCCATAAACGTTAGGACTGGTGCAAGTTCTGCATCATCCAATTGCCGACATTCAGCCACCATACGTTCGAAGATGTTTGGCAGGTTCTCGCTACTTATTGAAACTGCAACCAGACATTGGACAATCCGAAGCATGGCAGAAACGGATTTGTCCTTCGGAAACAGCAGATCGGTACCCCTAGCTATAAATGACGGGAAGCTGGACACCTCTCTGGCCAACATTGCGAAAGTCGCTCGGTCGGTAGCATTCGTGATCATAATTTGATAAAAAACAATCAATCCTGTGGCGTCTTGGTCGATGTAAGCATTCAGGAGTAATTGAGAAAGATGCTCGGCGGGAAAGGGCTCCCGCTGGATCAGATCGTAAATAACGCTCTTTCTCACTGCCGATTGTTCTGTCGGCGAAAGATTTTCTTGCGCCGAATTGCTAACTAGCGGCGAGACAGCAAATCGGTCTTCGCCGCGGTTTTCTATCCAAGGTCCTAGCAGGTAATTGAAAGCGTCTCGCGGATGTTGAACAGCGGGTTGAGCATTTGCAATCGACATGGCTAAGTTGCGGTCGAACCCAGACATAACTAGAGACAGCCGATACAGGAGCGCTCGAATATGATCTGGCAACTCCGTGATCAGCCGCCGCAATGTGACATCTTGTTGTTTCCGAGTTTCTTTGCCGCCCCCGGGCACGATCACCTCCGTAAACATTTCCGATTCCGCCCAGCCGCGAGAGCTAAGCGAGAGAATGCAGGCGTTTACAAGTTGGGGGTGTCCCATGCCGCAAAAGACATGGATTGCTTTTGACCAAATGTCGGCGTTGCCTCCTTGCGCTTTAACGAGGTCGGCGACATCTTCTTCGTCCAGGTAAGGCACGGATTGAACGTCTATGTTTGAGGAACCAAATTGCGCCGTGAGTTCTGGCGAAGGCTCATAGTGACTGGTTATGACGACCGTCGAATTATTTAGTCGCGACTCAAAAATAAACTGAGCTAACTTGAATATTGTGTTCGCGGATTGTTCACCAGGGAAATCGTCTAATATAACGCCGCGAACAGTGCGCTCGCTCATCTGTCGCGCAGCAAAGAAAAGCCGAACGCGCACATCTTCGGGTTTACAGTCGCGCAAATCAACCAACAGCCATTCTTCTGCTCGGTTTTTGTTAGCAATCTGCAGTGCCAACGTTGTTTTACCAAGGCCGCTGCTTCCGTGTAACCAGAGCAAACCAGTTTGTGCGGCAGCCGCTGATAACTCCGAGACGAGAGTTTTTCGGTCTGCTATTCGTGGTGGCAGATTAACACGATCAACAGATGCAATCGTGGACGTGCCTGGCAAGAGTGCAGATGAGGTGCCAAGTAAGGCGCCTGCCATAGCCATCTGTTGGACCGTCTGCATCGGCATCGACATGCTCGTGGCTTCTCCAAAAGCGCGCATAAGATCCGCCCGATTTACTTGGCGGTCTGGCTTGAGAAGAATCGCTTCGATAACGGCGCCCAACAACTGGAACTCCGCCTTTTCCGCATCTTGTGCCAGGATACCGTGCTTCTCGCCCAGGCGCACGAGAGCGTCTTTCACCGACTGTTTCACGATAGCAAGATCGCTCGATTGAGCGATCCACGAAATTGGCCGGATCAAGCGGTTTCTCAGGTCTTCATCGCTCGCGGAACCAATAAATGTCTTTATTTCGTCCTTGATGTTTATTGCCAGCAGCGCATCTCGAAGTGGTTTTAGATCACTGGCATCCCGGGAAGCTACACGCCAGTACTCTAGCCCGGCCATCTTATTTGGGAAAGGTAGCTGTTGCTCTGTACCGAACGCCCCTGTCGTAAGAAGCGCAGAATGAACGGTCTTGTCCGGGTTCGAGTTTTGAAGGTCCCAATGTGAGTTGATGAGGCTTATGACACTTTCCGTGCGCAGCGTTATGTTGCCTGAAGCTTTATCGTCTTTGATTTGAGTTTGCGATACCAAGGACCCGCGCAACACCGCGTGGTCTTCAGCGACTTCCAGCAAGAGAATGTCGTTCTGCCCTAGATTCAGCCAGGCGAGGACGCTCTGATACAGCTGGTATACATAACCGCCAATGGATCGAACCGCTTGTCGTCCGATTGCCTCTGGTGACAGGTTCAATAGGCTTGGTTCTGAATTCATCAATGTATAACCGTCGTGTTCGGTATCCGAACATTCAGCTTCAAACGAATCAACAGAGTTGAAAAGTCATCCAAGGAATTGCATCTTTACCCACGCCGAATTGCGTTACTTTTCCTTTCTCCGTAACAGTTGCAACGCCATCAAGCGGCGTTAACTCAAACTGCCATGGAATTGGAATCGCTTGCGCATCCTGCATAAGCCCGGCTACATCGCCGTCAAGAAAATTAAACGTGACCGTCTTGCCTTCACGTCTTTGCGTTACGCGGAGATTGCGTTTCATAACTCGGAGATCGTATTCCATATTGGATTGGTTTGTGTTCATCTGCCCCTCTCTACGATGAGTGTAGTGGCGGTGCTTGCCATACGATTTGATTTCGAAATCAACAAACATGCAGTTAGTTCTTCTGCACCCGAGGACAGAGGCCACTCTTAGTGAAATGCACCTGAAGACTGACATCAGGAGAAAACGCTTCTATAAGATGTCCAGCATCGCGACTTGACAATAGATTAGTGCCTTTGGCGGCAGAGCGCAAGATTGCGATTCGATATACCATCGATACCGGCGGTCATTCTCGCATATTGTTTTGTTGTCATGTGGATGCCGGCTCGGCTACGGCCCACGTGATGGTTAATTGGACAAAGTTACTTCTTTCGGTTCTTCTTCCGTTTCGCTTTGGATATCAAGACAGGAGCTTTATCGTTCCCATGAGTCTTCTCGTCATCAGCTGAATCGGCGCCAGACTCCTTCTGGCGTTGCATTGCCTCAAGCCAGGCGTCCTGCGCCTTCTGCCTCGCCTGCAGTTGTACTTGCTGGTTCGTCCGTATGTACGCCTTCAAGGTCGTGCGCGTGTCGGTATGGTTGAGGGCGGCTCGGACAATCGAAACATCGGCGCCGGTATTTGCCATTGATGATGCCAGACTTCTGCGCAGGTCGTGAATCCATAGATCGTTCATTCCAAGCTGGTCGCGCAGCGATTCCCAAGCATTGCCCGGATCGACCATGTGCCCGGAAGCTCCTTTGCCAGGGAAGACCCACGGACAATCATCGTCAATCTCTTTGGAATCTTTGTGCAGTTGTTCACGCGCGGTGAGCACTCCTTTCTCGATCGCCCCTAGCGGTATTATTTGCGCGCGCCGAGTCTTCGTTTTCGCTGCTGGAATGGTCCATGTTCCCTCCTCAAGATCCAGTTCGTCCCAGCGCATAGTCATTACGTTTGACTTGCGCGCGCCCGTCATAAGCGAGAGCAAGATGAAATCGCGTAATGTGCGCTCTCTTGAATGAATGGCGGGAATGGATTCAAGCGCAGTCAAAAGCTTGGCTGCTTCCTCGTCCGACAGGACCCTGTCTCGCTCGTTCTCCCGGTAAAGCGAGACGCCGGCAAACGGATTGTCTGTGCGCGAAATGAAACGAGTCTTAATGCCAAAGTTGAACATTGCCCGACCGAGTTGCACGGCGCGATTTGCGCTGCCGGGAGTTTTTTCCATCTGCGTGTGGAGCTTTGCCGCGTCCTCATGGGAAAAATCGTTTGCTTTCTTCTTGGCTAGATTCTTCTTGGCGAACCAGCGTTTGAAATTGTTCTCGTTGTCTAGGACGCGCTTTCCTCTTTTTTCCAAGTGCTGCTCCATATAATGATCGAACAGCTCCTGCAGGCTCGGCGAGGACCCTTTGCGTTGCTGATCAAATACGTTTTCGCCGCGATTAAGACGTGCCGTCAATTCGGCCGCTCTCGATTGCGCTTCAAGCATGATGTCGCGTAATAGCGCATCTGGAAGCGTATCCTCGAACTTGCAGTTCAAGTCTAAACCGCGCCAACTGCGCTCTACCGGAATTCGGAAGCAGAAGGCCTTCTTGCCACCCCGTCCGACCGAAACATATAAATGAACGTCGGGCAACACTGAAATATAACGTTGCTTCAAATGGTCGGGACAGGTAAGCGCCCGAATGTGCTTCGCAGTGAACTTCTTGCCCGTTTTTTCGCTTTCTGCCATTTATACTCACCGATCCAAAACGCCTAGCGCAATGCCTAGCGCAAATTCATTATAAATCGGCTAGATCGATCAAAGCCAGTCAACCGGATTAAATCTCGTAAGCCCCAATGGAGCGCACTTCTAGAAGATTTTATCTAGTCAAGGGAACCACCGTCAAAACCAATACTTTTTTGGCTCATAACCCAAAGGTCGACAGTTCAAATCTGTCCCCCGCAACCAAATTCATTAGAGCCTTCGGAACATCCGAAGGCTTTTTTGTTGTTTACCTCTACCACCGATTGCCGCTCTCGAAGGCAGGAACGGTGGGTCGCGACGCCATGCTCTATACTGGTAACCGTAGAGGAATTGACTATGGCTCGGCGCAAACCTGAAGAGCAAAGTACTTTCGAGCAAGTACTCAAATTGGTCGAGAATCTCGGGCCCGAAGCCCAGGAACAGCTTGTAGAAGAAATGAAACGGCAGTGGCTCCTGCGAGCGCTGTCCGAGGCTGAGGAATCAGTAGCCCAGGGAAAAGTGCTCACAGAGCAAGAACTTGAGGCACGTCTCGACGCGAAGAGACGCGAGATCCTGGAAAAACGGAACCAGTGATCCGCATTACGTTTGCCGAAGAAGCCGGTCAAGACATCGAAGACATTTACGCGCATATCGCAGAGGATAATATCGCTGCAGCTGACCGGCACAGGGAAAGGCTGCGACACCGATGGGAGCAACTCAGACAGCAGCCCCGCCTTAGAAGAACCAGAGACGACCTGAAGCCTGGTTATCGCTCCATCACCGAAGGCGATTATCTAATCCTCTATCAAATCGTTCAGATGAAGAAGTTATGATCATGCGAGTACTGCACGGCAATCGTGATCTCGGCAAAGCATTGTTCGATTAGGTTCCGCGCTTGCTCAGTGATTGCCACCATATGTAGTGGCGACACGATCTGTCGAGTCGGTCATAGACCCCAAATCTGGCCGATGGCGGACGACAGACGACCAATACTTGATTAATCTGGTAAAACGGGACTCGCCCGTCGCGCATTCTGATACGTTAGTGCTAATAGCGTGAGGAACTGGGAATGGCTGATTGTGCCTCGAAACCCAATAACAGAAGGACATTCAGCGATCGCCGCGGCTCCGAATTGGTGTGGCCGCAAATGGTTCTCACAACAGTTCTTGCCGTTTTCGTGCTTGAACCAAAAGTAGACGTAGCACTCGCTCAATCGTCAGCCTCTAACCACAGCGTCAGTCAGCCGTCGAGTTTTGATTCGGCACCCTATATGGCAGACCTGCAACGCCGCCTTAAGAAGCACTGGTTCCCTCCCCAGAATAGCGAATTCAAGAACGCGGTTGTCAGTTTCAAAGTTCACTCAGGAGGCGAGCTGTCCGATTTGAAGTTGGTGCGCAGCTCCGGACAAGCGTTAATCGATAACGTCGCTTTAAAAGCCGTGGAGGATGCAGCGCCGTATAGACCACTACCCACAGGCGCTCCCGAGCATTTGGATATTCGATTCACGTTTCCCACGCGTGTTGCAGAGGCGACCGGTTTTAGGGATTACACACCCAATGTGGCACTATCCGATCAGCCCAAAACGTTCTCGTCTCCCGCAGAAGAACGGCAGCTCTTGTCGAACCAAGAAAGAGATCGCATCTTGGCCGAGATGAACAGCCGCATGAAACCGTATGAGTCGGTGTATGAGGCCCCCTCAGCTAACGGCAAATCAACCACACGCCAGATGTGGGACGGAAAACACATACGCTTCGACACTGATGACCTCAGCATCATCTTCGACTTCCCGGGAAAGACGGTGATATCTCTGCTAAATCGTGAAAAGAAGTGCTTCAAGATTCCCATGACTGCAGACCGGTTTAGCTCGATCATGTTGGACCCCCGAAGACAAGCGCTATCGGCAGAGCAGCGACAAGCCCTATCCGGGAAAGAGCTCGGCGCCAAGGTCGTAAACGGGCATCCCTGTCATGGATACGAATACAGCGTGGACAATGCCGGTCATGAGAAGGTTGTCTCGACAATATGGATTGGCGATGATACGCAGAATATGATGGTTCAGTTCGAACACGCGAATTTGTCCGGCAAGTCCGTCATAACCGCCCTCAAGTCCTACAAAGAAGGCATTCCTGAAGAGGATCTTCTTAAAATTTCCGATGGCTTTGTCGAGATGAAATCGCCGGCCGGGCAATGATGCGCGATGCGAATAAAATGCTTATACTTCTGATGATTAGATGATTAGCACCACATCTGGTGCCGGAGCTACCGTGCCGAAAACGTTCCCTCAAACAGATACGAACTGCAGCGCCGGGTCGAAAAAAAAGGCAGGGCGCGGCCCTGCCTTGATAATTGGAGCGGGTAGCGAGAATCGAACTCGCGTGTGCAGCTTGGAAGGCTGCCGTTCTACCATTGAACTACACCCGCAATGCCCATGGGTTCTACCAATCATATCACAGCTCCGGAAGCCGATGTGGCCACTAAACGTCCCCCCGAATCCCATGACAGCAGAGGCATTAGAGCTTTCTGATCTGCGCTTCAGACAGTTTGCAAGTGCTTGTGGACAAGGAATTTCGGTGCTAACGTACCGTGTTAAGGCATGTATCGCCCTGCTGAAAAACTTTGTTCAGATGTCCACCGTCCAATCGGCATCTCAATTAGTAGGAAACCCTCTTCAATGGCAACCTCTTTCATCGAGCGACTGGCAGCTATGACTGACCCATCAAGAAATGCGGTTCAGTCTGACAGCTCGACGGTGCCGAAGAGATTGGTGCCTGCGCACATCGAGCAACTGAAGGCATATACGCCAGGCCGTCCCAATGTTCAGCTCATGCAAGAGCTGGGCATCGAGCGATTCATTCATCTAGCCTCCAACGAGAACCCACTCGGGCCGCCGGCCAGCGCCTGCCGCGCCATCCAAGATGTAGTGTCCTCGATGAACCGCTACCCGGAATCCGGAGCCTTCGGACTGCGCGAAGCCCTGGCCGCAGCTTATCGCGTCAAGGTAGAAAACATCGCCGTCGGCAGCGGCTCCGAAAGCATCATGGCCAATATCATCCGCGCTTTTGTGGCCGGTGATGATGAAGTGGTGACGTCGGAAGGCACGTTCATCGGCTTTTACGTGCTTGTCAATTCCCACGGCGCCAATCTCGTCAAAGTGCCGCTGAAAAATTACCACTTCGATCTCGACGGCATTGCCGCGGCGATCAGCGACAGAACCAAGCTTGTTTATCTCTGCAATCCTAACAATCCCACCGGCACCATTTTTTCGCGCCAGGAATTCGAAACATTCATGCAGAAGATTCCGGAGCATGTGCTTGTCATTCTGGATGAGGCGTACTTCGAATTCACGATGGGCGTCTCAGAGTTTCCCGATTCGATGACGTATCGCCACGACAACGTGCTTACTTTGCGCACTTTCTCCAAGGCTTACGGGATGGCCGGCATCCGGCTTGGATATGGACTGGGACACGACTATCTCATCAACTACGTCAACAAAGTGAAGCTGCCGTTCGAGCCTAACATACTGGCTCAAGCCGCCGGCGTCGCGGCGTTGGCGGACACCGATTATCTCAAGCGCACGCTGGACAACAACGACGCCGGCATGAAGATGATCACCGACGAGTTCAAGCGCCAGGGCATTGCTTATGTGCCTTCTCATGCCAACTACGTGATGGTTCCATTCGGTTCGGCCGACAAGGTTACCCAAATCCATGAAGGACTGCTGCGCAAGGGCATCGCAGTTCGGCCTCTCGCCGCATTCGGACTGCCGGATTGCTTGCGCATCACCACCGGTTTGCCGGAAGAAAACGAAGCTTTCATCAAAGCATTCCGCGCCGTCATTTAGCTTTTTGCGTCGTCTGATATGCTGTCCACACTGTAGGGGCGGGCAAGGCGCCGCCCGGGAGACAGAAAGATGAGCGGAACAGATGCCTTCACGAAGGATTTGCAGGAGCATCGCTCTTACTTCCCGGCCCTGGGCAACAAAGCCTATTTCAATTACGGCGGGCAGGGCGTGCTTCCGAAACAAGCCATGTCTGCAGTTTTTTGCAGCTACGACTATGTGCAAACCAATGGTCCCTTCTCAGCAAAGATGTTGCATTGGCTGCAAGACGAGTCCGACAAAACCAAAGCTGCGTTCGCTCATGTGCTGAATGCGGAAGCCGAATCGATCGCCCTGACATCGAGCGTCACGGAAGGCTGCAACATCGCCATGTGGGGCTTCGATTGGAAGCCAGGCGATCACTTGCTTATGTCCGATTGCGAACATCCAAGCATCGTCGCCATTGCTGAACAGTTGGCAGCACGCTTCGGCGTCGAGGTCGGATTCGTGCCGTTGATAGATGCACAAGTCGATCCAGTACGCGCCATCGCGGACAATATCACGCCGAAAACCCGTCTGGTGGTGCTCAGCCACGTGCTGTGGAATACGGGGCGCATGCTGCCTGCCAAAGAAATAGCGGCAGCCTGCAGAAGCAAGAATGCGAAACTGCTGCTCGACGGCGCTCAATCGGCAGGCGTGATGCCAGTCGATCTCACCGATCTCGATTGCGACTTCTATGCCATCACCGGACACAAGTGGTTGTGTGGTCCCGAAGGCGTGGGCGCTTTGTACATCCGGCGCGAACTAATTCCCGAGCTCAAGCCCACCTATGTGGGTTGGCGTGGGGTCGAAGCTCTCGAACGAGGTATCAATGATGCCTCGCGATTCGAGATTGCCACCGCGCCGTTTCCACTTTTTGCCGGATTGCGCGAAGCCGTAAACTTGCACAATGAATGGGCGCCGCAGCACCAACGATGGCAGCAGGTGCAGGATAATGTCGCTTACCTGCGGCGTGAGTTGGACAAGATTCCGGGGACGCAACTGTTATGGACAGGCGATTGCGCCGGATTGGTATCATTCACGGTGCAAGGAAAAACGTCGAAAGAGCTGATGCGCGGACTGGAAAACGACCGCGTCATGCTGCGCAACATTCCCTACCCTGATTGCGTCCGCGCCTCCCTGCATTACCTGACCAATCGGCGCGACATCGACCGCCTGCTGTCTGCCATTTCCTGAAAAACCGACCCAGCTTGGCGTATCGCTTCCGCAAAGTGGGCATAATGCTTGTGCCCACCCCTTGTGGCGACGATCATGAAATTGCGGCAGATTATTTTATCCCTGGCACTGGCGGCAGCAATGCCTGCAGCACCGGCGTGCCTGTCGGCGAATACTTTTGGCGACCTCGACTCGAACAGCGAGAAAGAAAGCAAACCTGCCACATTCAAGCTGCAGGGGCATGCCGAGGTTGAAACGCACCTCCAGCAAGCGCAGCGGGACATGGTCGCCTGGCAGGCCTCTCAGATGTACCGCCAGGGTGCCTACTTCATGGCAATTAACGACTTCGTCTCCGCCGCCGAGTGCTTCAAGCAAGCAGGCGACGGCTTCGAGAATTCGCTGGGACCAGGCAAATTCCTCGGCGAATCGCGTTATGCCGAAGCGCAAGCGCGGCGTTTACTCAAGCAAAACGCCAGGGCGGCACAATTATTTCAAGTAGCCATCGATCTCTTCGAGCAATACGACCCACGCAATCCCTTTCTCAAAGCGGGCATCCCTTACCTCGATCAACTGACAGGCAAGAAGCACAGTCTTCAAGGTAAAGCGAGCAAACTGGCGCTCGCCGGTCAAGTCTCGCAGAACAAGCTGGAATTGCAGTGGATGCGCCCGCACAATGATTTCATCGACAACCACGTCAACTTGAAGGCGCACGTCGTGCGTCTCGATGACGGCACGCAGATGAATGCACTCAAAGACGAAGAGCTTTTTGGTGGAGCAAAGAAATTACAAGAGCCGCTGGCCGCCGAGATAAGCGATCAGTTTTTGCACGACCATCTCTACAAAGCGTTTCTCAAAATGACCTGTCTGGAAATGGCGGAGTTAGGCGGCAACATCTACACGGCGCCTGACTCCTACAAGGCTTTCAAATCCGGCGACAAGTCCATGGTCGTCGGCGCCTCAGATAGCGTGTCGGCACCGCTTGTAGACATGAAGTTGAACGGGCACACCTATGATGTGCCGGTGAGCCTGCCCGGGCTCAATGAAGCCAGCAAGAATGTGCTGCTGGCCACGGACGGACTGCACGTGATCGCCATCGATCCGCGCACCACCGACACCTGGAAGTTGACGCCGAATGTGACGAAGAGCGGTACTGAGTTCAGCTGGTGGAAACTGACGCACCGCAAGGATCGCCCGATCCCCCCTGCCGGCGCCATGATGCAGCGAGCAGTAAGCGCGCGCAGCACGCACGTCTCATCGCCGTTCGCCAGGTAAAGCGGGCTGCCGCTCGCCGCTACAAACCGAACGCCGCGCTATCGTAGCGGCGGGCTTAAGCCCGCTTGACACCATATATGGTGCCAAGCCTAAAACGGAATTTCCAGCTTGTCGCCGTTAGGAGCCATGAAATAAAACTTGCCGTATTCGCCGGGCTTGAGATCCGGATCGTTGGGCACTGAGGTGGTCGTGAGATAAGCGCCAACGCCGAATTTCTTGGCGCCCTGGGTCATTTCCTCATACACAGCCTTAGCATAAGCCTCGGCCCCTCGCTTGCCGGCCGCCCTGAAGGCGTCGCGCAGCCGTTCTTTGAAATCTTGAACGCCATTGAAATCGATTTTCTTCAGAGCAGCGGCGTCCTTATAGATTATCTCGCTGAGATCGTCGATGCCCTTCTGCTTCCAGTAAAGCTCAATGCGCGCCAGAGCGAGTTCGTACTGCTGATGGCCGAAAAACGTCGTGTCGATTTGCCCTTCCGACGGCTGGAAGTCTTTCTTTTTGTCAGATTTGCCTGGGGATTTCTCGGACATACCGTTGTTGATCAATTTCGGCGGGCTGGACAAGAACGCTCGCCACCGATACCGCAGATGTTAATATACCCGCGGCCTACAAGCAAGAAGCGGAAAGCCCCGGATTCACAGTTAAGATTTGGCCGCAGCCTGGGCTGATTAGCCTTGAGACTGCAGTGAACGTCACTTTGCCACTACATCTGGTACTAAAATGCCGCCGTGAATGCGTCCTGAATCCGGCGGCACAAGCGCTCGTAATTCTCCCGGGCAAAAAAGTTTTTGTACTCCTCGAGGAGCGCGGGCTGGTTGTTCACCTCGGTCCAGTTCATCTGGTCGATCCAGGCTCTGCGCACATAAGGCTTGATCAACTCCACCAGATGCTCGGGATTGCACGGCAACAAGGGAGAGATTGACGCATACACTTTTATGCCATTTGCCGACAGGGCCTCGATTAGCTCCAGCCGGCGGGCAATGCTCGGTGCGTTTGGCTCGAATTTCCTTGCTATGGACTCATCGTCGGTCGTGATGCTCACGCCCACCTGCAGCCGATCGCCGAAGGACTTGAGCAGCTCCAGGTCTTCCAGCATCAGGTGGCTGCGTGTATGCATCGTCACCTGAGCCGGTTGGTAGCGTACGAGCTCCTCCAAACAGCGCCGACTCAGACGGTATTTAAGTTCCAGATACTGATAGGGATCGGTCGCCGAGCTGAAGAAGATGCGACTGCCGAAGACCTTGAGCCGATCCTTCCTTATAAGTTCGGGAGCGTTGGTTTTGACCTCGACCCACATCCCCCACTCAGCGGGCTCATGCCGGGCGTTGGGAAACTTCGGCACGTAACAGTAGGAACAACCGAAGGCGCAGCCGGCGTAAGGATTGAGGGCAAAATCATAGTGCTTGGAAAGCGCCCCCATCTTCTGCGGGGTGAGGATTGAGCGAGCCTCGATCTCTTTTACTTGCGGCGCCATCTTTAATGTCGATTCCATCCATATGTATGGTACCATAGCAATCAAGAGCAGCAATGTTGATCACACACACACGGCATGCTGTTTCCTCCTAGTAGCCAGGGCTGCCACTTCAGGCACCCTGGCTAAACGGTTTCCGGACCAATGCAGCGAGACATTGATTGGTGCGCCCAGCACCGCGAGCCTGGCTTGCGCCCAGCGCCACGAGCCTTCCTTGCGTCCGGCGCGGGGATCGTCCCGCCCGTCGCTATGAGATATCACCGAAAACGATGTCGTCAAGCGAAAGTGGCTGATTTTCGAAAAGCCCACCGGATGGCTTTTCCGGCATAGCAACCAGCACTGGCATCATTCATTACTTACCGAAAAAGGTGATTCCTCATAGCGCCGCCGAAGCGGCACTGATGTGTCCGGTTTCGGCCGCACACTTGCGGCACTGTTTGCTACAAGGACAGCGGGCACCGAGCGCCGTGGTATACCCTTATGAGTGCAAAAACTTCCGAGGCAAGGAGCCAGCCATGACACAAGCGCAATCGGCGACATCGGTTCTTGATTTTATCCAGGAGCGTGTGGAAAAATTCGCCGACCGACCAGCTCTGTGTATAAAGGAAGGCGGTGCCTGGCGAGAGATGACCTACGCCGAGCTTTCCGCTCAGGCGAAAAATCTCAGTTCGTATTTCATTGAAGTGGGCATCCAGTCGGGCGATCGCGTCGCTCTTCTTTCTGAAGGCAAACCGGAGTGGGGCGTGGCCTTTTTCGGCGCCATTCGTGCCGGCGCAATAGTCGTGCCTCTCGATGTAAAACTCACCGAGGCAGAACTGACAAATATTCTTTCCGACTGCACACCAAAGGTGGTGCTTGCTGACTCGAAGCACATGCCCGTCGTCGATGCATTGGCCAAAAAGGTGACGAGCATCAAGCACATTCTAAACATAGATCCAGGCAAGGGCGATGCCGAGCATCCCGGGATCAGCACACTGGCACCTAAGGAGGCGAAACGTCGCGAGCGTTCTGAAGACGAAGTGGCCTTGATCGTCTATACCTCAGGCACCACGGGCAATCCCAAGGGCGTGATGACCACCTTCGGCAACCTGATGTTCGAGGTGACGCGGTTCAAAGAAATGGCCGGACTGACGGAAAACGATCGTTTTCTCTCGATACTTCCGCTCAATCACTTGCTCGAGCTTACAGGCGGATTCCTGGGCATGCTTACGCAGGGTGCCACCATTTGTTTTTGCCAGAGCCTCTTTCCGCAAGAGATTATCAAAACTATGGCAGAGCGCCAGATTACAGGCATGATCGCGGTACCGCTCTTTTTCAAAACGCTTAAAGGCGCAATCGAGCGCGAGGCCAAAAAGGCAGGCGAGGCGATGCTTCAAAAGCTGCAAGCCGGATTGGAGAAAGCCGAAGCCATGCCGCACGAGATGCGACGCCAGATGTTTGGCATGGTGCATCAACAATTCGGCGGTAAATTGCGGGTCTTTGTCTCGGGCGGCGCGCCTCTCGACGTGGAGGTCGCGCATTTCTTCGAGCGCCTCGGCATACCGCTATTGCAGGGATACGGCTTGACGGAAACCAGCCCGGTAATTACCGGCAACTCGTTGAGCGCCAATCGCCTTGGATCAGTCGGCAGAGCATTGCCGGGCGTCGAGCTGCGCATCGATCTCAAAGACAAGGCTGACACCGAAGGCGAAATTCTCTGCCGCGGTCCTCACGTGATGAAGGGCTATTACAAGCGCGAAGACTTGACCAATGAGGTTATCGATAAAGACGGCTGGTTCCACACAGGTGATCTCGGACACATCGACGCCGAAGGCTTTCTGCATATCACCGGACGCATCAAAAACTTGATCGTGCTGGGCGGCGGCAAAAAGGTTTTTCCTGAAGAGGTGGAGACCGCCCTTGGCGGCGGCACTACCATCAAGGAAATCTGCGTTCTCTCGCGCAAGCAATCGGACGGGTTCAAGGAAGGAACCGAAGAGGTTTGCGCCGTTGTGGTTGCCTCGGACGCCTTGAGCGCGGAGTGTAAAGGCGACAAAACGCAAGTGCAAAAGCGGGTGAAGGAAGAGATGGACAAGCTGTGCGAAAATCTGGCGCCGTACAAACGTCCGACCCGCATCTTCTTCTACGAAGGCGACTTGCCCAAGACCGCCACTCGCAAGGTAAAGCGCCCACTCGTCGCGGAATGGTTGCAATCTCAAAACTAGACGCGTCAAGCTGCCTCATCTCAGATAGAATCTGAGACCAGAGCATAAATAGTTGGCAAGAGTCACGGAAGTGTGATGATCGACCCCCAAACAGTCGACGGATTACTGGAGCAAGCTTACAACCTGATTCGGCAGGGACAGTCCGAGCAGGCTGTCGCCGTCGGCAATGAGCTACTCAAGAACCGTCACGCGCGAGGATTTGAAATCATTGCCCTCGCCTTCGAGCAGCAGGGCAACGCAACAGACGCTATTGCCGTCCTGCAAGACGGTGTTAGCCGGGTGCCGAATGCGTGGCCGCTCTGGGAATTGCTCGGCAACTTGTATTCCGACCAGGGGCAGTATGACGAGGCATACCAAGCGTACGACAAGGCGCTTGCCTGCCCCAACGGCGATCATGATTCGATCAACTACAACTACGCCATCTTGCTGAAACGCCTGGGCAAGCTCGAGGAAGCTATGAAGCTGAGCGAGCGTATCAGGGCCGGCGACCTTGAAATGAAGGTGCGCGTTTTGCAACTTTCCATTTTCAATGCCATGAAACGTCATGACGAGGCCGCCAGAATCGGAACACAACTCATCCAGCGGATTTTGACTCGCAATCAGATCGCCGAGGAGGAGATGGGCGATCTGTCCCGCACTTATGCAGAGGTCGGCCGCGCTCATTGGGAAGGCAAATCGGATCGCCAATCGGCCTGGGAGAATGCCTGGAAAGCGCTGGAGTGGGACCGCTCCGACAACAATGCACTGTGGCTGGTGCGCGAGATTATCAATCGCAAATCGAACGGCTCCAAATGGTTCAAGCTGGTTATCGAAGGTCGATGGCACTTCGCCATTGAACCGAATAAACCGATCCCCTCATTCGTCACCACTTACGAAGTGGTGGCAGACTCACCTGAAGATGCTTTGAACTTCGCCAAAGATCTCGAACCGATGGAAGTTCGCTCTTCAATGAAAATCGATCATCATGAAGATCTGGGCAACTTCCCTGAGAACCAGCAGGGGGTCTACTGGCGCAGTGCCTACGGCTTCTATTCCTAGGGCGGCGCATCGCGGGGGCGCATCGCGCCGCAGTTCACATCCACTTGATCGAGTGTAACGCCGCTTCGAAGTCATTCAGGTAACAAAGAAATTTGATCTTGTCGTCAGCCTGGTAGAACAATTCGTAGATCATCGCCGGGCTTCGTGGATCGGCAACGAACAAGCCGTAAAATTCTTTGCCGGCAACGCGCTCGGCGTTTTGAAAATTGCCCCACACAAGGGCGACGCCAACGCCGTTCAATTTGGTGACTTTTGCCGAAGATAGATTGAAGGCAGGCACCGGCGTGCGTCCCATGTATGGCTGCATCGTATATTGATTTTTGCCGGCGTTGCCGAAAATTTGCTCAAGCGCGGTGACTTCGTCGGCAGTTAATTCACGCTCGGTTGTAACTGAAGCAAGCAGATTTTGAAAGGCAGCGGCCGCGTTTTGCGAAACCGGAGTGCCGCGGAAAAAGAGGTTGATCTCCACGCTGTCGTCGTTGGCGACCGTGTATGTGGTCATCGTCCGCGACACCATAGGTTGTTGTGGATAAGAAGTCTCGCGCCACACTTCAGGCAGACTGAAGCTTTGAATCGGACCGTAATTTTTGACGACGTTCAATGTAATCGAGTGAGTCTATTGTTGCTGTTGCTGCCGTTTACGCTCTTCTTCTTCATGCCGTCTTTGCTCTGCTTGCTCCAACGATTTCCAGTAAGCCGCCTTGATTTTTTCTTCCTGCTCTTTTTGCTGCTGGTCGCGCTTTTGCTGATCGTCTTTGCTTATGTCTTCCGGCTTGGCATTCTTGTTGATGTTGTCGCGCTGCGTGGTATTGTCCACCATGCCGTGAGGATTGGCAACGGTGTCGGGCATGCTGCTCGGAACGAAGGAACCGCGCGGAACCGCGCCGCCGGACTCCGACGGAGCCAAACTCGGACGTTCGCCTGAACCGGAAGGGCCGACTCTGCCGGGCGACCCCGGCGCTCCACTCGCTTCGCTTGGCGCCTGCGCGTGCGGCGTGCGATCGAATATTGCTGCATTCTCTCCAGCGCGTGGGGTGGTATCAAAGCTCCGATCGTTCTTGATTGCGGCCATCACGCGGTCGGCGCTGTACCAGCCGCTGGTGCCGCCGTTGGTGTCTTGAATTTGCACCATCTTGCCGTCGGCGCTCATGCCGGTGATACTGGTCAGGTGTCCGCCGCCTTCAGCCCCGACTCCGCCGTTGCCGAAAAGGATGTGCGCGTTAAGTCCAACCTGAACACTGCCGCCGCTCTTATCCAGCGCCGCCTTCAACTGCGCGGCGTTGTCCACATTTTCGAAATTCCTGGTGCTGGTCAGTCCACCTTCGCCCCAGGACCTGGCATTGCTGACCACTGTTCCGTCGCTGCCTGTCATCGCGTTGAGACGTATGGAATCATCGAGTCCTACGTTGGGACTGTCGATGAAGCGTCCAGTACCGTTCAGATTTACTCTTCCGTCGGACGTCATCTTGAGATTCTTGCCGGTACTCATGTCGACAAGTCTGTCTCCGGTGTCATTTTGGCCGGCGCCGACGCCGTCAGCACTCATTTTGAATTCCTGCCCGCGCCTTTGCGTCAGCGCGTTGGCGTAGGTGCCGGTGAGCATGCGCACATCGGCCGACATGCCCTCGGCATTAGCCCCGCCCACAGAGCGCGCCGCTGTAACGTCCGGGCGCATAAACGTATCATTGAGTTTTACCTGATGCCCGTCCGGCATCGTCGCGTAGCCGTTGGTTGACGTCATCGCCGAGTCTAGAACCTGGCTCGATTTGTCGGGGCTCAACCGGGCCTGGTCGGCAATCTTGCCGTCGAGCAAGCAAGTTTGGTGTCCGGTTTGTTGCACGCCGCGCGTGTCGCCGTAATTTCTCAATGCCTGGGCTACAACCAAATCCCGATTCATTTCCCTTTCGGACTTGTTGAGGCTGGTGCCTGCCGGCGGCTGATCGCTGCCCATCAGCGAGCTCAAATGCTGCGCATCTTGGCCCATCGCGTGATTCAGATTCTTCAACGTACTGGCTATCTGCTCAGGCTTGAGCTGAGGCGCGTACGACTCATGCTTTCCATCGACGCCGCGGGCAAGCATCTGGTCGAATCCCTGCTGCGCGATTGCACGGGAGTGCGGATCCATCTTTTCGATATTGGCGCGCATCTCGGTGACCTGCGCAGCCAGCTGCGCATTCTCCGGC
>DATNQY010000392.1:0-7983 GCA_036703785.1 Candidatus Obscuribacterales bacterium | reverse complement strand
TAGGCTTGAAATGCAATCGCAATTACTTATGTCCGCCTCCGGATTTGTCTCGTTGACGGCTTCTGTTGCCGAGCTCAACGGTAAACATGACTGGTTCAGGGATCCTGCCCGCGCCGACGCTGACAATGACGGTCCATATCTGACTGTTATCGATGATTTTTATGCGGATCCATGGAAGGTTCGAGAACTTGCATTGAAGTTGCCGTTCGTCACATATGTGCCACCGCCGGCAGAGCTTGTCGGAGAGGAAGTCGCGGAGCGCTTTCGCTGGCGTACCGGCACTTGGCGCTCGACCGCCTTTGTTGTGTTTCTGGGCGAGCGGATCAAACATCCGTTCTTCGGCGAACGGTACAATCCGCCTGAACTGAGAACCGAGATCGAAGAGTTGCTAGGTGAACGCGTGGACCCGGATACTTGGGACACGCTGGGAGATTATTGGAATGGAGCGTTTCACCTGTTAAGTGCTGAGCGCAAGCCTGGTGCCATTCATCATCACTACAAGCCAGGAGACGTTGAGCCGCGTGGGTGGAGTGGTGTCGTTTACTTGTCACCGGATGCGCCGCCGAGTGCAGGGACATCAATTTGGCGGGAAAAGAAATCAGGTTTATGCGTTAGCAGGTATGGTGCCAAGTTCGATATCGATGCGTCCAATTTCGAGCTTGCTTACCAGGTGGAAAACCGATTCAATCGACTGGTCCTATTTCGGGAGAATGTTTTACACCGCTCGGAGTGCGGATTTGGCGAAGGGACCGCGGCTAGGTTGACCCAGACCTTCTTTTTCAGGGCTATTAGAACGTAAAGAGAATTCGCCGAAATCGTATTTTCCCCAATGTTTAATGTGGACCCATAACCTATCATCGCGCGGGGTACTGTTATACATGGTGGCGTTCCAGGCAGTATGGATGGCGCAACAGACCATAAGCCCGCAGCGGCTAATGACCAATCGGCATTGGCTGATTTTTCGTCGCATCTCGTTGATTCTTTCAAGTACAATCTGATTCAAGCTCCGCTGACTGCTATCGCCCAGACGTCCGATCACGCTTTCGGCACAAAGCTCGAAGATAAATGGCACATCTTCGATGCCCCCACCGCCGCTTCGACTACAGCGGCAAAGACTGGCGATTTTTTAGGCGGTATGGCTGCAATGGGCGTCCAGTTGGGCGTTTTCCATCGTATGTTGGGTGCGGGAGCAGCTGCCAATCTCGAAACGAGCACGGCGTACGGCGTGAGTACCGCCGGGACGGCGCTCTGGAAGTCTGCAGGCACGGGAGCCTTGATGGGCGGGCTTTTGACGCCTGTGAACGCCAATGATGATGGCGAATTCTGGAAGCAAAAAGAGCTATTGGGCGGTCTGGGCGCCGGTATGTTCACGGCTTTGACCGCCGGGTCTGTAGGGCTTAAGAGCCTGGAGCGTTCGACTGCGTTTAATGAATTTGCGGAGAAGAGCATGCCGGCGTTGCCGAAGATTTTGGCAAACGATGTTGTTGCTAACTCATTGCCGGGCGTTCCCCTCGGTTTGGTAAACGCTGATGCGCACTCCCTCATTACGACAGGGCATTTTGCCAGCGGGGAGGAGCGATGGCAATCTGCCTTGAACTTCACGGCGGGCGGTGCCATCATGGGTGGTGTCAATATCGCTCACGAGCATTTCTCACCGACTTCCGGCATTCAAGGAATTCGCACGCCGGAACAAATGAAAAAGCTCGCCGACAGCACGGTGGTTGCTAACCACCCAGACCGCTATGCGTTCGTCACTGATAACCCGTTGAACCCGGACGAACTTATCGCCAGTGGAATGGCACCAAAGGCCTGGTATGACGAAGCCGCCGTGGCGTTGCGTCAGGCTATCGAACCAAGTGAATTGGCCATATCTGACAAAAAAATGATTGTATCGGCCACTCAGGAGTTTGCCCGCTCGTTGCAGCTCCTGCGCGATCGTCCGGACCCCAAACCTATCATGGTCATTTATGGAACCGCGCGAGCCAAGCCGGGTGACTTCGTTTACGAACGCGCACGCTACCTCGCTGGACGTGCTGTCCAAGAAGGTTATGACGTCATGAGTGGTGGCGCGCCTGGTGGCGTCATGGATGCCGTCAATCGTGGCGCCTACGAAGCCGGTGGAACATCTATCGGCGTTACCATCGAACTTCCTTTTGAAAATGCATCAGTCAACAATGGCTGGCACACCCTCACGCTGCCGCATCGCAACTTCGCGACCCGGCAATGGATTTTGAAACTCGTCGGTAAGGATGGAGTACTCGTTGGCGAGGAAGGCGGCATAGGCACGCAATCGGAAGTGTTTGATGCGATAACGCACATTCAAACGAAAAAGATCGACCCGGTCCCTGTTTATCTAGTTGGTTCGCGGTTCTGGAAGCCGTTTGAGCAGCTTCAAGACGCGCTTCAGCGTCGCGGGTACATATCGCCTGCCGATCGCAATCTATATAGCATTACCGATAGTCCTGACGCCATCTTCACCGACCTGCGCGCACGCAAAGCCGAAGCGGCTGCTGGTCAATAGTCGTTCACGACCATGAGTTGGGCGTGATCATATGCTCGCGGAACGCGGCTGCCTCAGCCGCGTCTACACATGAGTCTCAAGGGATGAACCTATGAACAAGAATCTGCCAATTACCATTGCGATTGTCTTGATGTTCGCGTGCGATGTGCTTGTGACCGCGCAGGAGCAACCGGCTGAACAGGCAACGAAGCCGTCGACATTCCATCGGCTACTGAGCAAGCTTCACTTGAAGCGAAAACCCACTGCGAGCTCGTCCCAGAGCGCCTCGGCTGACGCGACAACTGCTGAGTCCACAAAGTCTCTCGATCACTCGGCGTTGGTTTCACAGAACACCGGTGCTCCGCAGACACAGGCGCCGACGCAAACTGACACCAAGACGGCACAGGCCGTGTCGAGCATTCCTGGAGTGAATGTTGATCCTTCGTTGATGGCCAAACCGGTTTTTGATAATCCGATCAAAGGTTTTCACCCGATCAAAAAATTGCTGCAGCCTGTGGAGAATTTGGAAAAGACTAGCGTTGCGCTTGGGCAGCAGATCATGCGTTTGGAGGGACCGATTGCGTCCCTACAGACTCCGATGATAGGGCTGCAGACCAAGATGACCAGCGTGGAGCAGCGTATGGGTGAGATGCAGGGCAAGCTGTCGAACGTGCAGGGCTCGATGGTTGGGGTCACCCACGACATGGACGACATCGGACACCAGATGCACGGCGTGCGTGGTGATCTGGGTACCATGCAGACACGGATTGTGCAGCTGGAGAAACCGATTATTGGGTTGCGCGAGCCAATCACGGCGGTGGCACATCCGGTAGAGGGCGTTCAAACCCAACTTGCTACCGTGCAGAAAGAACTGGCGGATCTGAAATCTTTGCTTAGCACCATTATCTTTGTGATTCTGGTCGCTGCCGGTGCCATCGCTCTGGGCACGCCTGTCGCGGCAGTGATGATATACAAACACCGGCGGAAGATTTTGCCAAGCGTCAAGGAAAAAGACTTCCCTGTCATGGTCAATCAATGATTTGGTGAAGTCTGACCTTTCATGCCGATTGTCAACCCTGACAGACAGCAGGGACGCTGCCGATGCTGTATTGTTGTTCCGATTCCGTGGATGTTGAAGCGATGACGAGCCAGCAAGGCGACCTCCATACAAACGACGATGAACGGGTGCGAGATCACCTGGCAAACGAAAGAACTTATCTTGCCTGGATTCGCACCGGCGTTGCGACGATGGGACTGGGTGTCGTCATAGCCAAACTGAAATACGTCCTCGGTGCCAATTACCCCGCGCGCGAAAGCACTGGCGTGATTCACGCCGCACACATCGGGATATTCTTTGCTGTCATAGGGCTGGCTACAATCGGAATGGCCGTTTTCTTTTACCTGCGCACACAGAATGAAATTCGCAGTCGTACATACCGACCGCATAAAGCATTTGCGATTGTGCTGGCGACCCTGATGGTCGTGCTCGGAATCGTAATTCTCTGGTACCTTGTGCAGCCAACGACTTAAGTCGAGCTTTGTGCGCTTTTGGGACAGAACGGCAGACGAAGCAGAGACCATAGCGTGATATAGTCGTCGATCAGCAAATCCTTCGCTCCGGACATAAGATGACCTCAGACATCGACAAGACTCTTACCCCCCAAGAAATTGGCGCCGCTTTAATGCGCCGCGACAAGACATCCAAGTGGCTGTCCATCATTTTGAAAACCATCGATGAAGGTGGTGCCACCATGAGTATGAAAGTCAAAAGCGAAATGCTGAACGGGCACGACATGTGCCATGGTGGGTTCATTTTCACTCTGGCTGACACCGCCTTTGCATACGCATGCAATTCGCGCAACAGGAAAACGCTTGCTCTCAACTGTGTGATCAACTACGTGGTCGCTGTGCGAGAAGGAGAAACTTTAACTGCGTCGGCGAAGGAAGTTTGTCTTGCGGGACGCACCGGAGTCTATGACGTTAGTGTGACTAATGAGAGTGGGACCACCGTCGCCACTTTTCGCGGCACCTCGTACGGAACAAGCTCGCCTTCTGTCGAGGGCTAGTGCCGTAGCGCTTCGTCCAATGCATTGCTGAGTTCCTACCAGTACCTGCTGCGCTATTTAGCGTTCCATGGATCGTATGTGCCGAAGTTCCATATGTGTCCTTCGAAATCGCGACACGTGTAATCCCTGCCACCATAGGGCTCATCTTTAATGTCGATCAAGATTTCCGCGCCGGCGGCCACGGCGCGCTTCATGTGTGCATCGGCATCATCTACGATGAGATAACAACTTTGCGTCTCGCAGCCGCCGATTTCACCGGGCTGCTTGATAAGCTTATCGAACTCGTTTTTTCCCGTCGAGCCGATCATGATCATGCCGTTGCCGAATGTGAGCTGAGCGTGTTCGACCTTACCGTCCTTGCCTTCGTAAAGCGCCTTCACCTCAAAACCAAAGGCGTCGCACAGCCATTTGGTCGCCCGCTTCGCATCGTTGTACCGCATGGCGGGAACAATGTTCGCCAACGTTTTCTTTGCCAATGTCGTTGTTGTCATGGATCATTTTCTCCGCAGGTACCGCACAGTATCCTATCTTGGAATCGCTATTACTTGAGCCCAACGTGCTCAGCGATTGGAGGTCCGCTCGAGTCCTGACCGGCTGGATTGTACTCACAGGCGAGGACTTTCCGCGATTGACGACGTGTTATAACCTGTAAGTAAGGTGATAACGATGCCAGACCGCCCGAAAAATTTAGATGTTGTCGCGCTCACTGTCGATTTGCCGGAGCTTAAGCTTTCGCGCGGGCAAGTTGGCACCATCGTGGAATCGCTGGCCGCTAGTGTCTTCGAAGTGGAGTTCTGTGACGACGACGGCCGCACCTATGCTCTTTTGTCGTTGCGCGCTGACCAACTAATGGTTTTGCATTACAAACCATCTGAAGGCGCGTAGAGTTTTGCCGGTTGCTCTGGTTGGGACGTGCTGGTCAAAGCGCGCTCAAGGCGGTATGCGACGCGAATGATTTTTAGGTCAAAATGCGAAAGAATTCCAAAACCAAGTCGCCATTTCTATTTGACTGGACTCCAGGAAATGGACCATCCGAAGAAGCGCTCTCGAATTTGAGAGACTTGGCGCCGCGTCACCCGGACGATCCGCCCGGGGAAGCCTGGTTTATGAGCGAGACTCGTAAGACGTTTCCACAGTTCATTCAACACCCGGTGTCGCAAATTCCCCAGGAAGACATCGATCAGTTGCTGTATGAGATTACCTCTGGACTCCATGCGTTTTCCGACGCGACTGACGAGGTCGAAGAATGGATTACCTGGTTCAAGCATCTGCTGCCAGATTTGATCATCCGAGGCGATGATTATTATCTTGAGTTTCTGATAGAGGGAGTGATTAGTGCTTTTCTCAGAGTTTACGCCGCCGGGATCGATAGTGAATATTCAGGATTTCGGCAGGATATTTTGCAAACAATAGGACAAGCCATAATGAAACCCGAGCTCTGGGACGAGATAGGCGAGAGCGTGTGTGCCCAGACGCAACGCTGGATCGCGGTGGGCAACGGTTCGTTGAGGATGCCGTATTGTAGCGGAGCCATTAGTGCATCGCTCTTCTTCTGCCTGACGTATTTGAGTTCCGACGAGATCGAACATTGGATAAAATCGGTAATAGCAATAAAGTCAAGGTTTTTCCGGGCGCATTTCCTCTGTTGGCTCGCCGGGGCGCATCCGATCCTTACTGGCGATGCGCGGCCGTTCCGGGCGGTCCAACGTGCGCCCGTGCAGATTGACTGGCAGAACTCATTCTTGTTAGACACGCTGACGCCGTCGATACCGGCGGCGAATATCAAAGCACTATTTTCGGTCGTGTCGGAAAACTTGTCTGTCGAGATGCTGCTCAATTGGATTGAAGACATGTCGGACGTCCGGGAGCTGGCCGAGCCGCTTGAATGGGATCGGATAGCCGAATACGTTGCAGATAAGATTCTTAGCCCGGCGCTGACGTGATGCAAGGCAATCCTATCTGTCCTGCGCGTCAGAATAGCAAAGCCTAATGCCAGAGCTTGATGCTGGGTCGGCGGGTGCTAGGCTTGCTTGCCTGGCGGATACTATCTGCCGTTCTGCGAGAATAGCACCCGCTGAAGTACCCAGCGTCAAGCTCGCAAGTACGCAGGACTCTATTTCCAGGGGCTAATCCTTAGCCAAAGCTTCCCAGCAGAGGCTGCTTTGGACAGTGTAACGGCATTCTCTGGGCTCACGACCACGGTTACCGAAGTGACTGCTTCAGCACTGGCTGGACCAAAATCATTCTTGCGAGATGTCATAGCCAATGCCAGTACCGGGACATCGGACAAGACGGACGCTACTTTCGCGGACTTGTCTGTTCCGGTTATGTTGATGAAATCGACGGGCCTGCCATTGATGTAATAAGCCACGCTGGGATTACTGTCGATACCGACAGTGAGTACACGCTGCCCCTCTTTGATTGAATCCGCGTTGAGATTACTGTCCATACCAATGCCTATTGCGCGCTGACTAGCAAACTCATACGTGGATTTAGTGGGCGCCACAGGCACCCCCGCACGTGTTGCTGTGGCGGACGCCGCCACAATCTGTCCTGGTGAAATTCGATACGCGGCAACCTGTCCGACGGCTGCATTGACGGACTCGAATGAGTCGACGAGTGCAAGGTTGTCCCAAACGTATCGCTCTTCTAACGCGTCTTGAGTAATCTGCGAGCCTGCCTCTATCGGCTTGGTTGCATAGAGCATCTTTATCTTGTGGCGTATTGGCGTGGGGTGCCGACAGATAAACCCATTGGGACCTACAAACTCGGCATCGTAAGACTCGGCACTCCGCGGGCTGGAATCACGTTGTCTCATCATCGTCGTGGATAGCGCAGTAACCGACCCGACGACGATGACTATTATCACGACTGCCCACATCCGAGAAAATCTTAGATACAGAAAGTTCACTCCACAAAAACATGCATGCAAGCGTTATCAAATAGCTTAGCAGGACTCATTGACTCCGCAGAAATCAAACTTGTGCTGGGTTGTTGCCTCCTGAAGAATCTAACTATTGGCGGTGGCTTAAATTCAGAACTGGCTTGCGCTTCAAGGCAAGGTACCGCCGGAGAACACGATTCTGGCGAAAGCGCGGTGCGTTAAAATGCGACAGGCAGTGCGTTTCCGGCTTTGGCGGTGCGTCATGAATGATGGCGCCGGATTCGCCCGAAAATTGGCGGGAAAATCGCTGCAGTCCGGTGCCTTAAGATCAAGCCTGTAGAGCGATACAGGCGTTGGCGGTGCGTTAAAACGCGTTTGAATCGCGCGGCGGTGCCTTAAAATAAAGCCTGCAGTGCGTTTCGGGATAGTCCACCGCCGCCTTTATTCTGCTATCTTCGATAACGCTACCTAACGGTAGCGAATCAAGCTTGACTGCGGGTTTCCCGTGGATCAAGCTCTATCTCGGGACGCTG
>DATNQY010000391.1:0-12731 GCA_036703785.1 Candidatus Obscuribacterales bacterium | reverse complement strand
CGCCGGCAGCCGGGGGCTCATTTCGCGGCTGATGGAGTCCAAATTATTCCGTGATGATCACATGGTGTCCGACGAACAACAACTCAACAAGCAAATTGGGCGTGGACAACTCGCTGTCGGAGTCGTGATTCCGTCGAATTTCGAGCAGCAGCTCGAAGAGCGGCATCAGGCTAAAGTTCGAATAATTCTCGATGGAGTGGACGCCTATACTGCCGGAATTGCAAATGTTCAACTCAAACAGGTGATTTCAGAATTCGAACCGCTTGAAAAGAACGAGCATAAGGCGGTTGTGCCTTCTATTTCTATTCTGTACAACCCGGATCTACGAAGCAGCTGGTATTTTATTCCGGGCGTGCTCGGCGCCATGCTGACTCTCACGAGCACCTTGGTCTCGTCATCAGTGTTGCTGCGTGAGAAGGAGTTGGGCACCCTTGAGCAATTGCTATTGACTCCCTATGAGACGTGGGAGATCTTGCTCGGGAAGATTGCTCCTATCTTCGCACTGCTGATGTGCGATGCGGGCGTAGCCGTCTTAACCGGCATGCTCGTGTTCGGCGTTCCATTCCGAGGCGATGTCGGTTTGTTCGCTCTTGCCAGCGCGCTGTATGTCTTCGTCGGCATTGGACTCGGAATGATGCTGGCTACCGTTTGCAGAACAGAACGCCAGTCCCACCTGGTATCGTTTTTCGTGAACGTACCAGTGATGCAGCTCTCCGGTGCCGTGGTTCCGTTTGAAACAATGCCGAAGTTGCTTCAAGACATTGGGACGCTGGATCCGCTGCGCTATTTCACAGTCATTGCGCGCTCGCTAATGATCAAGGGCGCCGGATTTGGTGCCTTATGGCCGGATTTGCTGGCGCTGTTTATGTTTGCGCTGGCATTGTTTTGCTTCTCGCTGAAGCAGTTCAGGAGACAATTGAGCTAGAACCAGCCGGCTGGAGGCTCCGCTCCAAGTCTAGTTGCAGACTTCTCCGTGTTTAACAAAATAATCTTGATGATAATCTTCGGCTGGATAAAACGCACCCGCGTCTTGAATCACGGTGGTTATCGGCCCGGGGAACTTGTGTTGTTTCTCGAGCTGCTCTTTGTATTCCATTGCAAGCTTCTTCTGCTCGGGCGTTGTGCAAAAGATTGCAGAGCGGTAGTTGGTGCCCACGTCTGGTCCTTGCCGATTAAGTGTGGTTGGATCGTGGTGCTCGAAAAAGACTTTCAGCAATGTTTGATAGCTTACTTTCGATGGGTCGAATTCCACTTCGGTGGTTTCAGCATGTCCCGTTTGATGCGAGCAAACTTGCTCATAGCTCGGGTTTTTTGTGGTACCACCGGTATAACCAACTTCCGTGTGAATCACGCCCGGCACCTTGCTGAAGATGTATTGCGTCTTCCAGAAACACCCAGCGGCGAAGAGCGCGCGTTCGACCCTTTTGGCCGCCGCTGTCTTTGCCCCTGTTGATTGGGCGGTTGCAGCAGACATGAAAGATGACAGCCATGCAAGCAAGGAAACAGCAATCAATACACTGGACAGTCTATGCATCGGCGAACTCCTCAGTCACCACTTGTTGTCGGTATATGGTCATCTTACATCAAACAAGTGTAGCGGGCTCAGGAAGGACTGTAACACAACCTTCACCAAGCTCTGGCACGCGCGCGGCACTCCACGCAACTTACACATGACCTGATAATCTTTTGATGACACCTATTTCTCGCGCGTAGTGTCCGTGGACGAATTCATGCGTCTGTCGCTGCGTGTGTCTTCGGAGCAATATGCCGTTTCTCATCAAAACATCCTCCTTACGAAAGGCGGTTGTTGTGGCCACATCGATTTCGCTGTCCTGCCTGTTCGCTCTCGGCAATCAGCCGCAAGTATATGCAGCCACACCGGCCGCCGTGCTGTCCGATAACGACAGCATAGATGCGAAGGTGGCCCAACTAGAAACACATTTTTTCGATCATCCGTTTTCCAACGAAAGCACAACCGACCGCCTGGATCGTCTTGAAACCATGGTTTTCGGACAGAAGCGTACCGGTACGGAAGAGCAAAGAGTAAATGCTCTGGCACTAGTGATGCCGCCGCAGCAACCTAAAATGGACAGCCCGGCCCAGCATCCGACAGTAGATCAAGGCGTCCAGCAACCAATTGCAGATCGCGCCAGCCGCCAACCGTATGTTGATCGCCAGCCCTTGCCGCCTGCTAATAATGGCGTTGCAACTGGGTTGGAACCCACCGTGTCCCAGTTGGAGACGCAGGTGTTCGGCACAACGCACAAGGGTCAATCGATTGCCTCGCGTTTGAACACGCTGGAGGATACCGTTTTCTCGGCTGACGGTAACCATAATGGATCGTTCGGCGATCGAATCAGCCGCCTTAACATGGCTGTCGGCGGCGGTGGCGTTGATACCGCGCAAGCTTCGGTGCCACCACCTGCAAGTTATCAGCGCGGCTATACCTCGACCTCACAAATGCAACAGCAACCACAGCTACCTAAAATGAATAACGGGCATCCCGTGCTTAAAAAAGCCGCCGAAGCTGCGATCATAGTTGGTGCAGTTGCCGGAGTCGCGGCCTTGACCATTATGGCGACGAAGGGGATGGGAGGCAGCAAACACGGATTGTTCAAGAAGTTTGATCTAGACTGAACAAATCACTTTCGACGCCAAATATTAAACATTAACTGGCTGGTTTGCTGTATTAAAGTTACCCACAATTATGAAATGGGCATAGTCGGATTAGGTCGACGGCTCACTACGGGGTTGGATATGCGACTGCTTGTGGCGCTTACTGTGGCTTGTCTTGTGACTCCGCCGGTCGTAGCGCAGGGCATGCTCGAATCGGGTGGGGTCAGGGCATTTTCGGCCGGTCTTGGCGCAGGACTTGCCGGCAGCTTGGGGCATGGTGCCTTTGTCCGCCAGAGTTACGAAGCCGGACTCGAAGCGCAGAAGGCAATCGCCGAGCAGACCAAAGCGATTAATGACTACGCCGTCCGGGGCGCTCAATTCGAAACCAAGCAGCAGTGGGCGTATGCGGAGATGGCTTATAAATATGTTCTGTCCCTGATCAGCCACAGGGACGGTCCCGGCAGCGCCAACAGCTTGCCAGTGCTTGCGCACTTGAGCAAAATCACCAAGCAAGAACACAAACTGGACGATGCCATTTCTTATCAGAAGACTGTCGTGGCACTCACCCAGGCATCGAAAAAGCTCGAGCCCAAAGCACTGTTGGCGGCACAGCGAGATCTTTCCGGCTTGTTCATTGAGAAACGTGACTATCCGGCCGCCAAAAATGCGCTTCAGCGCGAGGTGGCTCTCTTCGATCGGTATCCGAGTTTGCCGCGCGAAGAATTGAGTGTCAGTATGGAAGTTTATGGCAAGGTGCTTCAGAGATTGGGAGAACCCAGTGGTTCGTCCGCTCCGCCTTCTGTCGCTGGTGCATACAATGAAATTCCACCCACGACGACAGCAAGTACCGGCACGGTGCCACCATCGACTGAGCCTGCGGTTGTAAATCTCGCGCACGCAAGCGAGCCTATCAGTACCTCGCCGATTGGGAATTCAGGCTCGGCTTCCGCGGACGAGCTTCCTCCATCGGCAATGGCGCCAGCGAAGTTTCTCGAACAGCCAAAACCGGAATCACCGACGGCCGATCAAGAACAGCTGAGCAAGGCGCACTTGTTCGGCGCCGAGCCGCTTCCTTCCGAGGTGGAGCTTCGCCAGCAGCTTTATGGAACACCCGATGGTACCAAGCCCAATCCGGCAAACGATTCAGCGTCGTCACCGACATCAACAAATATGCCGATTGCACCAAAAACGGAAACCCAGGCACCATCGGATTCTCCAGCGAAGTAGAAAGGCGGTCTAATTGCAATCGCCAGACGTGCGACCGGACGTAACCGGCAAGCCTCAGCTCACAGATAAGGAAACCGAAGCTCTTATCCAGAGCATTCCGGAACAATACGCTTTGCTGGGCAAAGTCAGCCAGGGTGGCATGGGCGCCATTTTTAAAGTACAGAACAAGTACACCTCTGCTTACTATGCTTTGAAGATGCTGCGTCATGAATTCGCCGAGAACGAGCTTTCGAAACAACGATTCATCATGGAAGCGAAAGCGGCCAGCACTCTCAATCATCCGCTAATATGTCGGGTTCAAGATTTTGGAATGGTCAATGAAACGCCATACCTCGTCATGGAGTGGATTGACGGTATCAGTTTGGAGCGGAAAATAAGAAGAGACGGCCCGTTGAACGTCGCCGAAGCGACGTCTATTTTCCAGCAAATTTCCAGCGCGCTCAACCATGCTCACAAGCACAACGTCATCCATCGTGACTTGAAGCCGGACAATATTATGCTGTCCCGCAGAGGTGAAGCCACTGAGGCTCGCCTCGTGGATTTTGGCATCGCCAAATTTCTAACTGGTGATGAGTATTCTCGCACCGAAGGATTGACTGCCACGGGCGTGCTGGTGGGTAGTCCTTTATATATGAGTCCGGAGCAGGCTCGGGGCGGGGAAGTCGACGCGCGATCGGATATTTACTCTCTTGGTGTTGCACTGTACATGGCGCTTACCGGTGCTCCTCCGTTTCTAGGCAAAACGCTGGTCGACACCATCTACATGCACATCAACGATCAGCCGCCGCCTATGGATCCTAACTTGAATGTTCCTGCCGATCTGCAAAAGGTCGTGCTTAAAGCACTGGAAAAGAAACCGGATGATCGCTATCAAACTGTCGAACTCTTCGGTGCCGATCTGGCTAAAGTTGCTTCGGGCGTAGGCGTCGGGACGATTACGCTATCGCTGCAACGGCAAAAAGGCAAGCAGCAATTTATCAACGTGCTGTATTTTATGCTCGCGTTTATTGCCATCTATTCAGCGTCGATCGCGCTGCAAAATTTTCTCGACTCAAGGCATGCGGCGCAAACTCACCATCAGCAACACTGAACATAAGGACGACGCAATGCGCCGCCCTTACGTTTATTAACCATCATCGGACGACTTTAGACGCCCTGTGCTTGAAGCAGCTCTTGCACGCGCTTGCGGAAGATTTCGAGCTCGGCGGATGCAACGATGCTGGCGCCGTACTTTTGCGGACCCTCTTGCATGTGATTGACTGTGTCAGTCAGTCTGCCCAAACGATCCAGCTCCGGACTTACAGCATCACGCTGCCCTTTCAGTTGGCTGACCAATTGGGAAACATACTTGTAACGCGCTTCGGTGCGAGCAGGCGTCATCGAGAAATCGGAGATCATCATATCCATCTTCATTTCGATGCCGCGTCCACGCTCCGCCAGATCTTTATCGTTGATGGCATGCTTGATGGCGTACGTGATGTCGTTGGTGAGACTCTTCACGTCCTCATCGGTTATGCGGTGCGAAAAATGGGCGAGATCCATGCGGCGCATAGCGCGCAGCATTTGCTCACGACCTTCGCCGCTTTCGCCGTCATGGCGCAACATGCGTCCGAGGTTATCTTGCAGGAAGCGAAGGTCTAATGACATAAAACGCACTTCTTCCATGCGCAATTCTTTTTCGATGGGGCCGATTCCCGGATTCGGTCCGGGATATGCCTGCTTGACCTTCTTCACGAGTTCCAATTCGTGTTGGATGCGGACATCGTCAAAGGCATTTAAATGTCCGTTGTCGGCGCCGCTGTCCATCAAGCGTTTTACTTCGATAATAGCTTTGTCGATGTCGCCTTCGGAAGGCAGCTGATTGGATGCTTCGTAATGCAGATCCTTGAGATGCCTCACCACCTGGTCGTGTACTTCCGGTGTTTGCATCTTGCTGAACGCTCTGTCCTTGAGAGTTGTGTAGAAGACGTTTTTCGCGTTCTGCAGGTTGTCCGGCTCGACTTCGAAGCTCTTGTAGGTTGTGAGCATGCGAGCGGTAACGTCGTTTTGGGCGACATAGTTGTCGGTGCGCAAAACGAGTTGATCGAGTGATTCGATTTCGGGATGACCTTCGCAGAGCGCTCTTACGAGGCGGTCCTGAACGCTCGAGAAATCGACGGCGCAGACAACGAAGTTCCAGAAACTATAAAAGTTGTTGTCTTCGTGATTGAGTTCTTTTTTGATCCGCTCGATTCCGGCGATGCGATCGCGATAGAACGTGCCGCCTTCCTTGGGAACGATTCCCTTGCTCTGGAGGTTGTTCAATTTGGAGAGGAATTGCGACAGCATGCTGTCGAGTGAAGCGTGTCTGTCTCTTGCGACCTGAGCTTTGGCTTCGATGTCTGCCCAAATTTGCTCGACATCAGAAAGCTCCTCCGCGCGATTGAGACGTTCACCCAATTTCTTGACGTCGGTCTCGTTGATTCTGCCGGCGACGCGGGCGTTGTTGAGAACTATCTCGGTTTCCTTCTTCATTTCCTGCGCGGAAATCGGCACGAATTTGAGGCTGGGGGAAGCAGGCAGCGCGCCCTTCACGCTCGCCATCGAAGAAAACGCAATGCTCGTCGCAAGCATTGCCGACAGGGTGGCGATTTGCCGTGTACGAATGGTCATATCAATCTCCTTAAACCTTAGCCCGGATGGTCGTTTTCAAGCACGAAGTCGTCGATAGTCTCCGATCGGTGGAGGCAATATAACAGAATCAGATGCGTATATTCGGTGGAAACATCCACCCGGCGAGTTATTTGAGCTCTTCTGCGACGATTTGCCGGATAAGATTTCCATCAGCCTGTCCTTTCAACTGCGGCATGACAGCCTTCATAACGGCACCTTGATTGCGTGTTTCCGCAGGCATACCACCAATGATCTGGCGCACAAGCTCTCGCACTTCGTCCTCGGATTTTTGGGCCGGCAGGTACTTCGCCAGGATGTCTCGTTCGCGAGCTTCCTTTTCTGCCAGCTCCGGGCGCCCGCCCTTAGTAAACTCGGCAATCGAGTCATTGCGTTGCTTAACTTGTTTGGACAGGACTGCAATCTCTTCTTCCGCGCTGAGGTCTTTGCCCGTCTCCACCTTCTTGTAGGAGAACGCCGAGAGCGCAGCGCGCAACGTGTCGATGCGCAGTTGATCGCGCGCCTTCATCGCCTCTTTGAGATCTGCTGAAATCTGGTCCTTTAAGCTCATTTGCTTGACTACCTGTTGGGGGCAAATCTATGCAGGCGGCGAAGAAAATCCGCATCTACGGAGCAAACACCGTCACTGCACTCCGCCTCGGTGAGCACCTCCTGCTCTTCCAGCGTCAGCGGGTGCGCTGCGTTTGCCACCACTGTCGGCGTAGGCATTCTGCCCCGCACGGCGAATTTCAGCACGCGTTTTGCAATTAGCGGGTCCAACCAGCAGTGTCCTTCCATCAAGCTGCTCACCGCGAGTTGCAGCCGCCCGAGCGCAAATGCTTGTTTGACAATATAGCCGTCGGCCCCTGCACCAAATGCATCGAACATGTCGCCTTCATCGTCGTGCGACGTAAACATCAGCACTTTGATTTTTGGCGCATTTTCTTTCACCACGCGCGCTACTTCGATGCCGTTTATACCCGGCAGTCCGATGTCAGTGATCATCACGTCGGGCTGCGCCCTCAGTACTTCCTGTGCTGCGCGAGTTCCGTCGGCCGAATCGCCGACCACGTCGAAGTCCTTAACTTGCTTCAACAGTGCTTTCACGCCCTCGCGCGTGACTCTGTCGTCTTCAACTATGAATATCTTTATCGTCATGGTTGCCTGGGGTGCTTATTTATCGAGGGGCGACATCAATGCCGCCCCTACAGTCAATTGCTCAATAATAGATCTACTTACAACGTTTTTATGCGGCAATTCGGCTTGTTGCGCGTGCTGCGCCGACAAATTAACGAATTGTCGCCGGTTTTTTGGATTTTTCCTCTGTTGCACCATGCCAGTCTTGGGGCAATATTTCTACTTTTAGCCAACCCGGTTCGCGCTTGTCAAAGTGTTTGTATGAATCTACGGCCTCATTGATAGGTTGCATCTTGGTGAGAATCGTCGACGGCCGGAAATTTGATTCCTCCATAAGCTGAATGACTTTTGGTATGTACTTGCGGTGACTGCAATTCGCGGTGCGCATTGTCAATGACTTTTGCATGGCCATGCCAATCGGGAAAAACTTGGCGGTCGCTGGATAAACGCCAATCACGGAAATCACGCCGCTCTTACGAACCGACTCCAGGCACCAGATTAGAACCTGGGAAGGCGCGTCTCCTTGTCGCCACTGGCTTCCGACCGGCACCGTCCATGGTGCAACTGCATGTTGCTCCATCATGTATTCGACGGTATGCAAGAGCGAGCCTTTTTTCGCTGGTCCGTGGTGCGGCCGCTGCGCATCTACACCGACGGCGTCGATGCAGGCATCGGGCCCGAATCCGTTGCTCAAATCCTTTAGCGCTTTCACCGGATCTTCCTCGTCATAATTCACCACGACCGCTCCCTGAGAGCGTGCCATGTCCAGTCGATCCGGCAGGCAGTCTACGGCAATTACTTTGGAAGCTCCCAGAAACTTGGCACTGGCGATTGCCATTTGCCCGACTGGGCCGCAGCCGAATACGGCGACGATGTCTCCTCCGCGGACGTCGGCAATCTCGGCGCCCATATAGCCTGTAGGGAAAATGTCCGAAATCAATATTGCGTCTTCATCTTTAATGCCATCGGGAAGCCTGACCAGTGTGGTGTCGGCGTAGGGTATACGTGCTCGTTCTGCCTGGAGTCCGTTGTAACTGCCTGCGGTGGCGGGGCCGCCGAAAAAAGCTGTGCCTGCTTCCGCACCGTTGGGATTCGCATTGTCGCAAGACGAGTACTCGCCGGATTGGCAGTAGAGACATCGGCCGCAGGCGATGGTCGAGCAAACAACCACACGATCTCCTACTTTGATCTCTTTTACTTGCGGACCGATCTCTTCCACTATGCCTACGCCTTCGTGCCCAAGAATGGTGCCTTTTTTCATTCCCGACAGGGTTCCACGCACGAGGTGTAAGTCGGTTCCGCAGATGGCAGCAGCCGTGGCATGTGCGTTCCGATGCTCGGGTTCGCTGCACGAAGGGGCTGTTCGATGGCGCCTACGAAACCGACGCATCCGTGTTGCGTCTGTTCGGTCGTGCACTTCGCATTGAAGAGGTCGAATATGTGGCAAAACAAACGGATTCCAAAAGACGCTGCGGATATCCGCGAAAAAAATCGTATCGGCAATGGCGGAGGTCCGGATTTGCCGCAACAGAAAGAAACTAGAGACGGTAAGCCGATTGCGCAAAAAGGCCTGGGCTATTACCCGATCAGCGATCTGCAGTTTGATGTCGTGACTCTGGTATACGAGAAATCTAAAGCGCTTCAGGCTTACGACCTGTACATTAGGGATAGCCAGCCCAATCCTGAACTGCAAGCCATCATCGAGCAAATCGCTATGGACGATCGCAAGCACATTCAAATGTTAAAGGATTTTCTCGGTAGCTGTTGAGAAGGTAAGCTCTAGCCCAACGGTATAAAATATCCGGATGGCTATAGATACGACGAGCTCAACCCTAATGGCATCCGGCGCGACGAGCACTCCCAGAAAGTTTGTGACTGATGATGGGTTGACACTGCGCGCGGACACGTGGGGCGAACCAGGACAACCCCCTGTAATCCTCTTGCACGGCGGGGCTCAAACTCGACACTCATGGAAGCGCACGGCTGAAAGAGTGTCTAAACTAGGCTACTATGCCGTGGCGCTCGACTTGAGAGGGCACGGCGATAGCGACTGGGCGCGCGGCACGGCGTATACGCTCCAACGGTACGTCGCTGATTTGAACAATGTCGTTGCCCAAGTTGGCGACAAACCGACGTTGATTGGCGCCTCGCTAGGTGGGATCATCAGCATTCTGTATGCAGGCACCATGGGACAGCATCAGATCGCCAGCATGGTTCTCGTTGACATTGCCACCAGAATCGACCACGCCGGTGCAGCGCGCATTGAAGAATTCCTTCTCGCGCACCGGGATGGCTTTGCCTCGCTGGAAGAGGCCGCAGATGCGGTGGCCGCGTACCTGCACCATCGCAAGCGGCCTTCCGTGCTAAGCGGACTGGAGAAGAACTTGCGCAAGGCGTCCGACCAGCGATATTACTGGCACTGGGACCCGGCTTTTATCAATAGTCCTTTGATCCAGGAAGTGCGCGACGAACAACGATTGTTATCGGCAGCCAAGACCATCAGTGTGCCACTGCTTTTGGTGCGTGGTGCCAATAGCGATATCGTCAGCCCGGAAATTATTCAACACTTTCTTGAGGAAGTCCCTCAGGCGTCGTTCACCGAGGTCGGGGGCGCCGGACATACCCTGGCTGGAGATTCCAACGAAGAGTTTACGGATGCCGTGGTGGCATTTTTGCAGCAAAACAAAAATAAGTGAGATTAATCATGTCCGACAAGATGACCGTTTATCAAAAGCCTACCTGCTCCACGTGTCGCGAAGTCGATAAGATTCTGCGTGAGAGCGGCGCCGACTATGACAAGATCGACTATTACGTCGAGCCGATTGGCGAGCAGAAATTGCGCGAGCTGATTCAGAAGATGAGAGTAACTCCGCGCGATTTATTGCGCACCAAAGAAGATATATATAGGCAATTGGATCTCGGCAATCCCAAACATTCGGATGATGAGCTGATCAAGCTGATGGCTCAATATCCCGACTTGCTTCAGCGACCGATTGTCGAGAAAGGCAACATGGCCGTGCTTGCTCGACCGGCCGAAAATATCCGCCGTATTTTGTAGAGAACCAAAGCGGGCTTTCGCCCGCCGCTACGGTGCCCAGACCGGGGCGTTCCACTGCTTGATGGCCGGCACTTCACGCTCGTGCGACAGGATGGAAACTGTCGTCGTATCGAGCATGAAGTTTTTGCCTTCCGACGGTGGTTGATTGAGCCACGTTGCCGTCAGTATGCGCAGAATGTGCCCGTGCGCGAACAGAAGAACATTGCCCTCGTACTTTGATGCCAGGGCGATCGCTCGTCTGACGCGTTGCGCCGCGTGTTCCAATGTCTCTCCCCCAAGACACGGATGAGTCCACACTGTCCAATTGGGAACAGCTTCTCGGATCTGCGCCATCGTCAGTCCTTCATACTTCCCATAATCGAGTTCCATTAAGTGATCGCATTTGGTGGCATCCGGAAAGCCGGCTATACGGGCAGTATCTGCGGCACGTATTAGCGGGCTGGTAAAAACGGCACTGAATTTAATATCCTTCAATGCGTTTTGCAGCTTTTCCGCTTGTTGCTTGCCGCGCTCCGTCAATGGCAAATTTGTCCTGCCGGTGTGACGTTTTGCCAACGCCCACTCCGTCTCACCGTGACGGATTAAATATAAAACCACATGGCTTTGATCGCTAGAACTCATTTCCGCAGATTGTACGTGGCCGGCTAGCGGAACGCAATTGGCTGCCCGGCGTCAGCAATAGGCGCCGGCCGATAATGTGCCGGCGAGCAGGAGAGGCTTAATCAATGAACAAGTTAGCAGTGGCACTAGCCATGTGCCTTGTGGTTGGTGCTGGAACAGTAAATCCCGCTTCGGCGCAGTCCGCTCACCCGAAGCTGAAAAAATACGCAGCGGTCGCCGGCGTCGGTGCATTAACCGGCGGTCTGGGCGGAATCATATTAGGTTCTGGAATGGCAGCCGGGGCCGCAACTGGAGCCGGTACGCACGTCGGATTTCATGCCCTCAAAGACTGGTGGCACCGCCGTAAGGCGCGTGAGTCCTATTAGAGCCTGTAACGGCTTAAACGATCTGTAACGGCGGGCGTGAGCCCGCTGTTCTATTACGAACCTCGCGACTCCCGGATCTTAATCAGTTCGAGCGCTTCCCACGCCTTATCCCGCAGGTCGTGATTAGGGCAGTTCTTGTACATGTACAAGAATGCGGTTCGCGCATGGTCGTAATCGGCGCCTTTGAGACAAGACATGCCGAGGAACAGCCGCGCGTTCCAATCTTGGGGATCCCACTCCAAAGCCTTTTCCAGCCTTTCGCTGGCTGCATCGTAGAGATGATCGCGATACGCCGTCATTCCCAGTCCTATTAGACGTTCGGTTCTGCCGTCATGCATGGTCGTGTCCTGCTGTCGATGAGAAGCTGGATCACCATCGACTATGTCGTGTTGCGCGTCAGGATGTTCCCAAACCAGCGGGCTAAAGCCCGCCGGTATCATGCATGGTCTAGGGTCGGCCGGCGGCGACTGGTTTGGCTTCTTTGCCTAAGGTCGCAACGCGAAGCTCAGCAACCTGCTCGTCCAGCTTTTTAAACGCGTCCATCGAGAATGGCGTCGGCGCAGCCAACCTCTTCCGCAGCGCTTCGATGCGAGCGAAGGATTCTTCTTGTATTTCGCGCGGCACTGTCTTCAGCGCCGCGGCGATTTCGGGTACGCCCTTCATGTTGTGGCACACGAGCATAATATCGTTGCCCGCTGCCAGCGCGCGCGCCGCGGCATCGGCGCTGCCATACGCATTGGCGATGGCTCCCATGTCCATATCATCGGTGACTGTGCAGCCTTTGAACTTCAATTGATCGCGCACGATTTCGTGCACCATATACGGTGAGAGTGTGGCGGGCAATCCGGAAGCGTCAATCTTGGGATAGGAGACGTGTCCGATCATCATCAAATCAAGCTTCGGTGCGCAGGCGGCAAACGGCACCCACTCCACTTCCATCATTTCTTCACGAGTCTTTTGCACAGTCGGTAGGCTGTGGTGCGGGTCGACTTTTGCAGCCGAATATCCGGGGAAGTGTTTGCCGCAGCACAAAATGCCTTCACGGCCCATTGCTTCAG
>DATNQY010000390.1:0-28898 GCA_036703785.1 Candidatus Obscuribacterales bacterium | reverse complement strand
CGGAAAATCCGCCGCCGCCGAATCCGCCACCGCCACCGTCGAAGCCGCTGAAACCTCCTGCCGCACCATCGCTTGCCGAAGTCGGTGCAGGCGGCGTCGATACAAAGGTGCTCGCACAAGTGCGCATGCCGTCACCGAGATCATTGACGAAATTGGTCGAAGAAAAAGTAAAGTTGGGTGTTCCCCAATCGGACGGCTCATACCAGTCCGGCGGCTGCGTCAGCAGATCGTGGAACGAATTGGCCCATTGATCTGCCGCTCCCAATACCATCGCATAAGGCAACAATCTGCCGAAAATGGTCGGATCATCTTTGGCTAAAACTCGAATCCGGTCTTTCTCCGCTTTTTGAACGAACCGCTTGAATCCCACTGCTTGGCGGCAAGCGTCGACTCCTTTGGTCGTCCGTGCCGGCATGGCAGACGAAGAAAGCAGAATGATCAGTCCGCTGATGCCGACACCAACTGCCCAGGCTGCCGACAAAAAGAAGGATGCCACGCCGACGAACATGACGACGGTGCCGATGGTTTGATAGAGCAGCCGGCACTTCTCGGGATCGGTCACAAAATAATGATTGTCCGTCAGCGAGCTGTAAATCTGATTGCGCAGACTCGGCAGGTACGAGTAAAAGTTGTATTTCAAATCAGAAAGCCGCACGCTCTGTCCAGTGGCGAACACTCCGATGAGGAATGTCTGCTCGAAGGGCTTCAACGCAGTGGCATTGGCCGGAGGATCAGTCTTCGTGAATTGATAATCGGTATTTGAAAAGAAAAAGACGTTCGTTTTCAATTGTTTGATCTTGAGATACCCACGCGATGCCAGATCGACAAGAGTCGAGACTATATCAGCCATGTCGCAGCTTTCGTCTATCAGCGTGCCGACCTCGGCCGGAGACAGCTCTTTAGGCGGGTTCCAGCCAACACCAGCCAGATAAGCATTGGCCGGATCGCGGCCGTTTACCCACCAATTGGTCAAGACGAGCGCCAGCACCAGCCATGGCGTGAATAGGGCCGGCCACCAGTCCATAAGCCACCACATAAGCTCGCTCGTATCATCGATCGTCACGCTGCCTTTGGGCAAACGCAGCACAAAGGTAAGTCCTTGCATCGCCGCCAAGTCGCTGGTTTGGAAACTGACCTGATTGTCACCGATGGAGAAAGTGCCTTCTTCTCTTGACCCTTGCGAACCGCGGAAGCACTTAGCCTTCACATCCGACGCGCTGACGCCGGCGGGCAAAATGAACTCGGCCGTCGCCCGTTCGATCGGGAAAGGCGTCTCGTTGCCGGTGGCGTTCCAGTAAACTTCCGGCTGATTGTCGAAGAAGTTGATCGCCCGCGCGACCAGATAATGGATTTTATAAGTGTGCTTGCCTGTGATCAGCCTGTCGCCGTCGCCGATCTTAATTATCAAATTGTTGAATTCAGTCGATTGCGAGTAAGTGGCCGCGGCACCATCGGCGGTGACAGCAGTCACTCGTGTGGGCGTTTTATAAGTGCCTCGCTTGGTCTGATATTTGACGGGGATGGTTCGGCGAATGCCATGCCGCATCTCGTCGCCGAAGTCCATGACAATAGTTTCGCTGACGTCAAGCCGACCGTCTTTGGTGATAAAAACACGGCTGTCGAAATGCCGGATGATCTGCTCCGCGTGCGCGGCCGTGGCAATTAAGAAAACAAAGGCAACTGCCGTGAAAGCGGCAAGGGCGGGCTTGAGAAAGGAACGTCCGATCAAGATGATTGCTACGCTTTTTGTCCGCCTGATGGGCACACTGGTATTATATCCAATGATAGACCCACGCCGGAGGTTCTCATGTTTCCCTCGATGCTCGCAATCATAATCGGCGCCGTTGTCGTGGCCCTGCTGGTTATCGGTGTGTACAACAGCCTGGTGGGCAAGCGGCAGGAAGTTCAGGAAAGCTGGTCTGCAATTGAGACAGAGCTTCGCCGGCGTTATGACTTGATTCCCAACCTGGTCGAGACGGTTAAAGGCTACGCCGGCCACGAACACGATACCTTGAAAGATGTAATCGCTGCCCGCAATGCCGCCGTCACCCAAGGACCGATCGACCAGCAGGTGGCTTCGCAAAACAACCTGACGGCCGCGCTCGGGCGATTAATGGTATTGAGTGAAAATTATCCTCAGCTGAAAGCCAATGAGAATTTTATGCAATTGCAAAATGAGCTCAATGAAACCGAGACTCGCATATCGCAGGCGCGGCGGTTTTACAATGCCAACGTCAAGGAATTCAACACCCTTTGCCAGTCATTTCCCAGCGTGCTTATTGCCTCGAGCTTTGGATTCCGCCCGCAACCATATTTCGGCATCGACAATGCGGCTGCTTACGAACCGGTTCAAGTCAGCTTCAACAAAGGTACAACCGGCACCGCCGATGGTGCGACGATCAAACTGCCGGAAACGCAACAGGATAAACGATAGCTCTAAAGAACGTTAATCGCCAGCGCCGCACAGGCTTCTTCCACGGACGAGCGATTTTTCTGGCAATGACGCAAGATGCGATAAGCTTCCTCATGATTCAAACGATGCTCGCGCACCAGAGGCTGGCATCTTTTGGCTGCATCGAGCGTCGCTCGTTCGATTTTGCCGGCAGCCACAAGAATGGTGCCAACGTCGCCGCCATGCTTCTTGCGCACACCTTCAGCGGTGGCTACATCGTTTTCCGTCACGATGCCTGCTTGCTGAATAAGCTGAATTACCAGGCGAATAAATTCGCGCGGGTCGATGCCCGCGTCTTGCTTGATTACCGGCACGTTCGACAATGAGTCGTTGTTAGGATACTTGGCACGACAGGCGTTGATGATGTCATCATCGAGCACGCCGCCGGATTCGGCAGCCATGCGCAAAGCTTCGATCGCGGCTCCGTTGGAAACCAGTCCCTTTCGCACCAATTCCTGTAGTTTCAGTGCCGCATCGACACACGGCTCAGGCAGGATGCCCGCCTCGACAAACAAGTGCCCGAGCAATAAGTTTCTCTGTCCTTTGTCCAGCATCTGAATGAAGTTATTCATTTGCGTCGGACTCGGGGCACCCGACGGCTGCGCCGGTGCCGGCTGCTGATAGATAGGCATGGGTGCCGGTGTCATCTGTGGATAATTCTGCTGAGCATTCGGATAGCCGGGGGTATACGGCTGCCCGGGCACGAAAGCCGGCTGCGGCGGCATGCCGTGTGGTGGCATTCCCTGCGGTGGCATTCCCTGCGGCGGCATTCCCTGCGGCGGCATTCCCTGCGGCGGCATTCCCTGTGGCGGCATTCCCTGCGGCGGCATTCCCTGCGGCGGCATTCCTTGTGGTGGCATTCCCTGCGGCGGCATTCCCTGCGGCGGCATTCCCTGCGGCGGCATGCCTTGTGGATAAGGCTGTCCAGGCTGCGGATATGCAGGCATGAACCCGGGGGGCATGCCCGGCATTGGCTGCTGATACATCGGCATGGCTTGCGGCGGAGTACCATAGGGCATACCCGGTTGCGGCGGCATTCCCTGTTGCGGCGGCATCGGCGCGCCTTGCGGAGCCGCTGGCGGCGCAGGCGGCGGTGAGCCGACGGGGGCCTCGTCGTCCTTCTTGGGCGGCATAGCGCCGCGGCCAATAAGCGATGAAGGAGCTGAAGTCGCCACTCCACCGGGCAAGGACATGCAGATGATTTCGTAAATCATCTCCAGGTTGTCATTTTTGTAAGTCCAACAGCTCTTGGATCCGTCTTCGCCCTCGTACAGCGACCAGACCGGCTCTTTCGAATTGTTCTCCCACTGACAGGTAAGGACGAATGTGGGCGGATTCTCGCGCTTGATCATCACGTCAACCATGACACCACGTTTGACTGTTGCGGAATCCAGCATCAGTTGGACGTCTTCAAGCGTCGGAGTGCGTGACCAAGCCTCCAGGGACTGGCGACTAAGACGCGATCCAGCGTCAGACTTCTGTGATCGAAACATGCGCGGGTCCTTAACCAAGCCAAATTGTTCTAATTGGTTTATTCCACAAGATGGCACGGGGTTATGTATATTTTTACATCTCCGGTAGCGTCATTACCTGAATTCATGAAAAAAAAGCCCCAACGCACACAGGGCCGTGGACACTTTCGGCTACACATGCGGACCGGAAGCACTCAAGGATACCCAAGCCGGAGCATCTTCAGCGCCGTCCCGGCGGATGTAGGGCGTCCAAACCAGAGCCAAAAGCGCAACGCTGATGTTTGTTTTTTTGGCCGGCACGACTACTTCCGATAAAACGGTCTGCATCGGGTCGAATTTGCCCTCTTGCGCTGCCGTCTCGGCCGCAAACTGGCTATTGAGCTCCTGCAAACGACTGCTGAGCACTTGCACGGTTTCATCGGCGTGTTCGACGTCCTGCTGCTCCCTGGAGGCACGTCCCATCTGGCGCGCCGCCGAGGCAGCCCGGTCGATTGTCCTGGCGCTTACCTTTCGCCGGCCCATAAATGCTCCAAGTACCGTGGCGCCGACGGAAATCGCCGACTGCATCTGCTGGTCGTGAGCTTGCTTCTGCTGCGTCTCGAGCTCCTGCTCGGCGCGGCGCAATTTGTCCTGCAGCGCAGTGAGCTTCGGCCCATACTTCGCTTTAAGGGCCTCGACAGCGGCATCGCGCTTTTCTCTGGCCGACTGTCCCAGCCGAACGCGGAAGTCTCCTTCGCTCTCGCGGGGTTTGGAAAATTCACCGGTGGCATCGCTCTTCAACAGTTTCAGTTTTTTGGCGACGGCAAGCCAGGCGACAAATTCCTTGGCCCAGGCGGTGTAAGCCTTGGCATCGCTCAGCCCCGGCGGCAGGGGATCAAACCCGGCGCCCGACTCCGGCTGCGCGAGCAATTGCTCCATCCAAACCTTGGCCGGCTGCGCCGCATCCCAATCGAGCGAAGGTCTTCCCATCTGCGGCGATGGCACCAACAACGTATATTGCAGCGTCGTGTCCACTCCCGCTTTGGCGTCGCTGAAATGCACATTGCCGACGCCCAGCACTTGCGCCCGGTATACCAGCCGCGCACCGGTGGGCAGCGACTGCCTGAGCGGCAAATAGTGCTCGACTATCCCCGGGGGCACAATTGGTTTTGGGGCAAATCGCATGCTCGCCGCTTGGGATTGAGCCTGCGCGGTTGAACCGGCCGGCTGCGCCGCTGCAGCGGTTTGCTGAGCAGCGCCGCCGATGCTTGCCGATTGCGCCTTCGGCATTGATCGCGTGAGCGTTTTGATTTGATCTCGCGTCAGTGGCCCGCGCAGGTAGCTGAGCGTCCAGCGAGTTTGAAATATAGTCGGCTGATTGTCGTGCACGTTATTCATGAGGAAGACACGCGCACCTAATTGGGAAAGAATTTTATCGATGGTCGCCCGGTCGAAGCTGGCACCGGCGTCGGCCGCTGCTCCTTGCAGTCCATCCAGCACGCGCAATTTATCGCGCTCAGTCTGCAGCCTGCCGATAAACCAGGTGCCGGCATTCGAAAGTCCCTTGTAGTCGATATCAACCGGGTTCTGCGTCGCCAGCACGATACCTAAGCCGAATGCTCGAGCTTGCTTCATTAAAGTAAGCAGCGGGCGCTTGGACGGAGGATTGGCTGTGGGCGGGAAGTAGCCGAAGATCTCATCCATGTAGAAAACGGCGCGCAGGCTGGAAGTACCGGATTGAGAGCGCATCCACGACAAAATTTGATTGAGCAAAATGGCAACAAAAAACATGCGCTGCTGATCATCTAAATGCGCGATCGAAAAAATCGAAACGCGCGGCTTGCCCTCAGTCGTGTACAGCAGCCGCTCCACCGAAAGAGGCTCGCCTTGACTCCAGGCATCGAAGCCGGGCGACGCCAACAGATTATTCAACTTCATCGCCAGCTCAAAGCGTTCTTTGGGGGGATAGAACGCATCCACATCAAGAGCGCCAATTTGAGTAAAAGGCGGCTTCTGAATGTTTTGAACGATTGCCGGCAAACTGAGGTCTCGCCCCGCCGTCCAGGCCGTTTTCAGGATTTGCGAAATCAGAATATGATCTCTGCTTTGCAGTGGAGCGGCATCAATGCCCAGAATTCCCAACAACGAGGACGCCGTGGAAGAAAGGCGATCGCTCAGTGCGTCGGCATCGTCCAGCACCGCCTGCGGTGGCATGGCGAAAGAACTCATGATCGAAACTTGTCGTCCGGCTGAAGAGCCGGGCGTGTAGATGGCGAAATCGGCCGACGACTTCAGCCGCGCAATCCGATCGCCTGTCTCCTCCCATTGCGCCAAACCGTCTTTCCAGTCCTTTGCCTGGCGAGCGGCAAATTCAGAAGTACTGAGCGACTGGCGCCGCGCCTCGTCCGAATCGATCCAGGGCTCGAAATCTTCGGCACGTAATTGCGGAAACGTAAGCAACAAATTTCCGATGTCGCCTTTGGGATCGATGGCGATAACCGGGATGTTGTCGATCAGCGCTTCTTCGATCAGTCCAAGGCACAATCCGGTTTTGCCACTGCCGGTCATGCCGATGCACACGGCGTGCGTCAACAAATCGCGCGAATCGTAGAGGCACAGTTCGTCGGTAAGTTTGTGGTTGGGCAGATCATAGCGCCGGCCGAGATAGAAAACGCCCAGCTTCTCGAAATCAGCTTCTGCCATGGTTAGTGTGTTGCATGAAATGCGCTGGTGACAACCGCAGCGATGCGCGGCCCAATAATTACCGTTCCCGCGCATGATACCACGAAGAAAAGCACGCATAAAATGGCAATGCCAACGGTATCGCCTTGATGCGCCGCGCTGCGCGGCTTCTGAGAACGGATGGCTGCTTCAGCGGCTGTTTTCACCGGTTTCATTTCATGTGTATAGTCGATGGACGCCTCGGTGGTTGATTGCGCAGTGGCAACCACTCCGATTATAGTTTGAGGCGGCGGCGCCGGCGATTCACCGAGCTCCGCAGCCGACGGCTCTTGTCCGACCACGCGCTGCAGCTGCGCCAATACGCGATCGGCCTTGTCTTCCACTTGATCGACAACGGCGCCATCAACCTCGGGCGTTGGCGCAGCGTCTGCAACTTTCGCTTGTTGCTGCGCGAGATCCTTGCTGTCAAACAACCAGGGCGTGACAGCGGCCGTAATTTCCTCAGGAACGTAAGGCACCACACCATTTAAATCGATGCCCAACGATTGGCGAAGCTCATCGACCGGTTCGCCATCAGTATCAAAGAAGACAAACGTGCCGTCCCGCAAGCAGAGCAGAGCGCGCAGCGCCGACCGTCCGGATTCGCCGCTATCCAGCAAGGCGCCGGTAACAAAGCGCCCCCAGGCGATGCCAAGCCGTCCGCTCAGCGCCTGGCTGGAAACTGCAAGAACACCGCTGTTTACCTCTTTCATGGAGGTGATGCATTCGAGCGCATCCCGCAGCCCGAGCGCATTTGAAATCGTGCCCTTCAACACTTCGTTCATCGTTTAACCTTCGATAAGGTTATTTTGGCACATTTCCCGCATCGGCTCGTCTTCCCCACGGACCAGCTTTGGAGCAAATAGGCAGATGCTTAGATTGTTAGCGCGATTACTATTATCTGCACTGGTGTTCATTGCCGTGTTGCCTCACGTGCCCGGCATTGCTTTCCACGGAACGTTCTTTCAGGCATTGATGCTGGCCATAATGTTCGCCTTGATCTTATGGTTGGTGGATATGGTCGCCATAGCTCTGTCGGCAGTAGCGGCCATCGGCACGCTGGGGCTTGCGCTATTGTGGTTGATTCCATTTTGGATTCTGGGCTTCTGGTTGCTGCCTGCAGTGGCACTAAAAGTGGTGTCAGATCTCATGCCTTCGTATCTGACCATCAGCGGTTGGTTGCCGGCCATATTCGGTGGACTAATTATGATGTTCATTGGAATGGTGACATCGGGGCATGTTTGGCGCGATGCCGCGGTTTAGTTTACGCAAGGATTAAACTTCAACATTTACCAGCTGCGTTAGCGGTATGCTGAAGTGTTGAGGATTGAGCTAAATGGTTCTGCCGATATTAGTTGTCGAGGACAACAACATAAACCGCGAAGTGGCGGTGCTTCAGCTGCGCGCGCTGGGTTTCGACACCGTCATTGCCGACGACGGCTTTGCGGCGATCGAGGCCGTAAAACGGCAGCAGTTTGCCATGATCCTGATGGATGTGATGATGCCCGCGATGGACGGCTGGGAAGCAGCCAACAAGATTCGCGAGTGGGAAAAGACCCAGGGAAGCCACACTCCGATTATCGGCTGCAGCGCCTGGAGCGCCAGCGATAATCGGCAGCGTTGTCTCGAGGCAGGCATGGACGATTACCTGAGCAAGCCTTACGAGCGCTCCGCACTGCAGAGCTTGATCAACCATTACGTGAAAGTAGCCAAATAGCTACTTTCGCTTGAGCATCCACAAGCAGACGGCCATCTGGGCGGCTGCCACCGCTCGTCCGTAGGTTTTATTCTCGCCGACAACGCCGACTGCTTGTCCCCAAAAGCCGGACCACTGTTTGGGTCTCAAACTCAGCCAGACACTATCGGCAAGTCCCCAGATAGCCAGCAATTTGATCAACACGCCCATAAACGACCTCCAGTACGTGCTTTGCGGCTTTTTCCCTGTGAAGACAGTTCCACAACTTTGCCACAAACCGACCTTATGATAACGCTCACCGAAACCCAACCAGCCTGATAAACACCCGCCAGCCAACCCCCGTGCGGGTGTTTATCTTTTGGGGTTTTTCCGCTAATTAGCGGGCTTATGCCGCCGTTATGGGATGTTTTCCTGCGCCCAGAGCGCAGCCTGAGTGCGGTCGCGCACGCCTACTTGGGTGAGTATGCGCGTGACGTGGTTTTTGACCGTTCCTTCGGTGATATTCAGCGTTTCGGCAATTTCTCGATTGCTCTTGCCTTGTCCGAGTAACTTGAGCACCTCAATTTCGCGTCCGGTCAAAAGTTGCTGGAAGTCTACTTTGGGCTTGGCAGCAGCGCGGCTGGCCGTCAAGTGTGAAAGGACCTTCGGCGTCACAGTCGGACCAAGCAGCGTGTGTCCCTGGAGAATTGTGCGAATGGCAGCAGCCACTTGTTCGGAAGGCGTGTCCTTAAGCAGATATCCGGAGGCTCCCGCCTGCAATGCCTGCAAGATGAATTCGTCGTCGTCGAATGTAGTAAGCACGACGATCTTTATTTGCGGGTGACGCTGGTGAATTTTGCGCGTGGCCATGACGCCGTCGCAAATGGGCATGCGGATGTCCATGAGAATGACATCGGGTCTGAGATCTTCGGCCATGGAGAACGCTTCGTCGCCGTGGCTCGCCTTCCCGACCACTTCCACGTCCTCCTCGAGCGCTAGCAAGGTTGACATGCCTTCGCGAACGAGCGCCTGGTCATCAACAATCAACAGCCGAATCATGCCGTCTCCCGAGCTTCGCTGATTTCTTACCCAGAAAGACGAATTCGGAAGCGGATACGATGTCCGCTTCCGATTGTGTTTCGTCAATTCGTCTTACTTGGATTTTTTGCCTGACTTGGCGGCCGGCTTGGTTTCGGATTTTGCCGGTGCGGCAGCTTCCACTTGGATTGTGCCTTGCACTTGCGCTTTCGAGTTTTTGCTCTTCACGTTGACGGTCCAATTAATCGGTCCGGGCGCGGTGTTTTTGGCCACCGTCCAGGTCCATTTGATCGCACCGTCTGCTCCCGCTTTTTGGGCGACTAATGCTTTGTTGCTCGAGGCTCCACTTTTCAGTTTCACTTCAATGGTGCCTTTGGCACCTGGCTCAGTCTTGACGGCTACCGTCGCTTCGTCACCTTGCTTGACAGACTTGCTGGTGGCAGCGTCTTCGCTTACCGTCAGTGGCGCCGACGCTTGGGCTTTGGCGCCCGTGGCAGCTTTGGCAGCAGGCGACTGTTTGGCCAGCGCTTGCGCATGCGCGGCTGACAAGCAGAGCGCGGCTGATAAAAGCAGATTGGTAATCTTTCTAGTTTGCATTTCCATTTCCTCTTTACTGGTGGGCAACGCAATGCGCTGCCCTGCCAAGCCTCAAGCATAGTAAATGAAACTGAGGATTTCGTGAGCCTGCAATAAAACTGTTACGTTTCAGATGCAGCGAGTGTGGTATCGCATTCGGTGCCGATCAGGCAATTCAACAAGTAATCTATGCAACGGACATCTACCGAATTCCCGATTAAACGCCAACAAACATCGAGAGGAAGATCGGCAGGAATTTGAAAATCATCGGGAAAGCCGAATAATCGCAGCATTTCGCTCGGGGAAAACCGCCTGATATTGCCGGCGGTATCACGCAGCATCGAGCCGCCGGCTCGCATGCATTTCGCGTAGCCGCTGGTGAAACAAATCGCTTGAGCATGGGCATCCGTCTCATCAATGATATCGAAGCCCTGCATGTATTTTTGGGCAATTGCTGCCGGCAGCTTGAGCGCGGCAGCCCCGCAGGCATCCGCTTCCAGGTATTCCGTCAAAGCTCTCGGTACACGTCTAGGCGGCTGCCGAAGCAACCGCCGTCCGGCATCGCCGGTATAAGCGATCAAGAAAAAACGCGGCCGGCGCATAGGCACACCGAACATGGTCGGACAAAGTCGCAGCGATTCGTGCTGGTACCCAAGGTCCTGCAATTGCTCGCACATCAATGCATGCATGCGGGAATTTTCAAAGGCAGCCACATTCTCCAGCAGCACAATTTTCGGCAGGCGCTGCGGCAGAATGCGCAGCAGTTGTTTGAGTGAAGCCGCCCGCGTATCCTGATCATCGCGTTGCTTGCCTCTAACCGTATACGGCTTGCAGGGCGGACTCAGCCACCAGATATCCGCCGGCGGGATATGATCGGCACCAATAGTGTCGAGATTACGCACACTGGGCGATAGATGGTTGTTGGCGGAGAATACTTGATTGGCGGAAGCGCTCTGGTCGTACGCGGCGATTACTTCAATGCCATGACGCCGCGCCGCCTGCGAGAAGGCACCGATGCCCGAAAAAAACTCTATGGCGCTGCGCGGCATAGAGCAATGGTATCAGGGACGGGATATACTTGCGGCGGTAGCGAAAGAACAAGCATGAACGACGAGCAAAAGAAGGCGGACGCACAACGCGAGCTTTTATTTCAAAAACGCATCGCAGAGCTGGGTTTTCAGCGCCAGAGGCTTCCCTGGAATCTGGCGGAAACGCCTGTATTTAATCTTCCGGAGGAAGAAACAAAGTACCACGCCGAAATGGAACTGGAACTGGAAGCCGACGCTGCCACAGCCGCCGAAGTCGAGCGGCGAATCCTGTTCGACCTGACCTCCCATACCTACAATTTCAAAAACTTCTACAAGCGTCTCCACTATGAATGGCGGCGAGCAAAACGATACAAGCGCACGCTATCGGTGATGTTGGTTGGAATCGACAGGCTGCAACTTGTTGCCGACCAATTTGGAGAAGAGGGTCGCGATGCCTTAATCCGCGCCGCCGCGAAGATTTTGATGTCGTCGATTCGCGATGTAGACATCCCCGGGCGCTGCCGCGACGACGTGTTCGGCGTCATCCTTCCCGAGACTAAGGTGGAAGGCGCAGAAGTCGCCGCAGAGAGGATTCGCACCAAGATGGAGAGATATTCGATTCCCTATAATTGGATGACAATCACCATGACGGCCAGCGTCGGCGCCGCCAACTTCCCGACTACCGCAGCCAACCTGGACGAGCTCTTCGCCCAGGCTGCCGAAGCACTGCTTTGCTGCACGGAGCGTGGTGGCAACGCCGTGCAGTTTGCCGGATAAGCCTATGAATGCTCAGGATTAAAAGCTGAGTTTGATCTGGGCAATTATGCGAAAACCTGTCATTATGTGATGCAGCACACAGGGTGGATTTATGTCCGACCAAATCACTTCGGTCATCAGCTTGGAACACGCCGAGCGATTAGCCAACCGAACCGAAGAAGCGCTGGCAAATAACCACGCCGAGGCCGAGAGATTGGCCCGGGAGTTAGTCGACATAATGCAGATTTTGCACGGGCCATGCCACATAGAAGTAGGCGTGGCTCTTTCGTATCTGGCTCTGGCCTTGGAAGAGCAGGGCAAAATGTCCGAAGCGCTCACCATTCGCAAGCGCGCCCGTAAGCTATTTTTCAGCCACGGTTTGTGGCGTAATTAATTAGTACCGTGTAGGGGCGATGCATGCATCGCCCCTACCTTAATGTTGCTTCTGCTCCCAGGCGCGCAATGCCTGCACGCCGGCGGCGAAGCCTTTTTCGTCGGCGTAAAAACTATGGGCGCCGTCATAGCGGTCGGGATTGCGAACATAATATAGGTAGTCCGTGCGCGCGGGGGAAACGGCCGCTTCCAGCGAACTCAAACCGGGACAGCCAACTGGTCCTGGCGGCAATCCGATATTCTTGCGCGTGTTGTATGGTGAGCTGCGATCGATGTCGCTTTGATAAACTTTGCCGTCGTTTTTCCAGGTGCCGGCCATCTTGGATGCATAGACGAGCGTCGAGTCAACTCCCAGGGGCATATTGTGCCGCAACCTATTGATGATCACCGAGGCGATAATCGGGCGTTCCGATTTCAGTTTAGCTTCAGTCTCAATAATCGAGGCGATCGTCACCGCGTCGTGGGTGCTAATTCCATTGCGGCGAGCCACTTCCTGGAGTTTTTCGTCCCAGACTTGTTTGAAACGATTCACCATATCTAGTATCACATCGCGAGCTGTGGAATTGGCGACAACGAAGTAAGTGTCGGGGAAGAGATAGCCTTCCAGGCTGTCTGCTTTGGGATCGAGATCGGCAATATATCTGGCGTCGTTGATCATTTTCAAAGCCGCATTTTTGTCCTTTAGCTTGAGCGCCGGCAGCCTGGCAAGGGCATCGGCGATATCCCAGCGGTTCCAACCTTCAATCACCGTTATCCGATCGAATTGTCCGCCTTGCTGCAATTTGTCCAGCACTTGCAGCGGGCTTGCCGGGTCGGCGAAGTAGTAGTTGCCTGCCTGCACCAGCGGCTGCCGGCGGCTCAGCTTGAGGTAGACCCGCATCGGCAGCGTGTGATTGATTACGCCTTGCGCTTTTAGATCACTTAAAACCTGATCGAGCCGCTCACCTTTGGCCACTACCAGAGGCTGGTCTTTAGCCGCATATTGAACCGGCGTGCGCAACTCGTGATACACCCAGGCTGCAAAACCACCGGCAGCCAAAATCGCCAGCAGCATCATATTGATTAGTGCGCGAAATAGGTTCATCAATCAGCAGTTGACGGGGAAGCGACAGAGGCGCCGCCCCTACAGTTTATCTCTTACTTCTCAAAAGGCGCATTGCCCCCCGGCTGGCGGTTTCAAGCTGCCAATTGTCAGTGAGGTGAGCGTTTTTAAACGTGTATTCGTTGCGTATGTCACCAAAAACACATGCTAATCCCATACACATCTGGGGATCGCCTGCCCGCCTGACGAGTAATACTAAAAAACAGCGACTTCTAGCCACGCCACACGGGCGTATATGAGGTGTTCAATGTTGAGTCCAGATTGGTTACCAGCCACTTTCTCGAAGGTTCTGCACAAGCGACGGGAAGCTCTTGGCATTTCGCAAGAAGAGCTCTCGAAGCGTTCGGGTCTTCATCGTACGTACATCAGCGACGTCGAACGCGGCGCGCGCAACGTGTCTTTGAAGAACATGGGCAGGTTGTCAGTGGCGCTGGAAGTTACTCCTTCCGTGTTGATGCGCTGGGCGGAAATGGTTTATGCCAATGAATCCGTCGATTTCAGCAATCCTTGCGTAAAGCATGACTTCCGTCCGGAAGCATTCCAGCATCACGCCGGAACAGCCACCTGCCACGAATCGATTCTCAAGAAAGAAGAGTCTTTGGCCAGCTAGTCTCATAGCGGTCGGCCCGGTTCGACCGCTAGAGCATTCTGCCTAAAGGACGTCGTACAGGCTCGCGCTGGTGTGGTGATGGATAAGCCATTAATACTCGTAGTCGAAGACAACAACATGTTGCAGCGATTAATTTCGCTGCTTGCACAAAAGTATGGCCTCGACGCCGACGTAGTATCAAATGGCTGCGACGCGCTCGCGGCGCTCGAGAATGGGCGTACATACTCGCTTGTGCTGATGGACTGGCTGATGCCCGATATGGATGGGCTCGAATGCACACAGCTGATTCGAGCCGGCGAAAAAATGAACGGCGGTCATATTCCGATTGTGGCTATGACTGCCAACGCCGATGATTCCGATCGAAAAAAATGCCTGGCTACAGGCATGGACGATTACATGAGCAAGCCCTTTACGCAGGAGCAATTCCGCGAAATCATTGCTCGTTGGGTGCTGCCCACTCAGCACGCCAGGGCCAACTAAAGCCAGCCGATATCAAGTTTATATATTGCCGGTTTGAGCAGTCGCCTGCGCGGGCGGTGCGCCTGCAGAATGCCCGGCGTTCATGGCGAACAGACCGGCGAAGGCAGCACAGGTAGCAAGACTGACGAGAACCACGATCAACTTCAGGCTGACCGAGGACTCCTTTTCGTCCAAAATCGTCATAGTAAGACTCCAGTTCCACAAACTGCGGCAGCACCCTGCCCTAATTAATTCTGACGCCGGCTGAGCTCAGGTGTTCCTCATTGTTGCAGTGGCTTAAAAATTCCGCTGTCGACCAATTCGGACGCCAATTCGTCTGCGTCGCCGGCTTGGCGGTTGCAATTAAGTCCTCTGATATAATCCTTCATAATAAATCGGCGGACATGAGCACACTTACGCTTCTCGACAAGCTGCTTGAGCAGGCTTCGACTACGGAGTCGAAAGAACACGTACTGGAACAAATGCATTACGCCATGGACCAGAGCCGATTGCTCACCAGGTTCGAAGAGCTGGTGGGAGAGATAAGCGGTACGCTCGGTTCGCCTGAATTCAACGCCAGCACCGATGCCGGAGAAGGCAAGAAAAACCCAATGCCTGCATGGGTGATGGGCGGCAAACAAGCCACCAACAGCACCGTAAAAGTAATGCGCCTCTCGTACTGGAAAAGAGATGGCGGCATAAGTTATCTGCTGCTGCGCCAAGAGCTGGACGCCAAGGATAGACCTAAATATTTTGATCTCGTGCTGGGTGGTCGCAAACGGACGAAAACCAACACTGTACAGATGACCAAGCTGCGGCAAACTGATTCCAGCTTGATCGGGTGGATCAAACGGATGTTGACGCCTGCCAAGAAAGAAGGCTAGCGATGAATGTCGTGCCAGTCGACGCGCTCGACCTCGACTGCGAAATCATCCTCGCCGCGTTTTACCTGTAAATTAACCGTGGTGCCGGGATCGCCGCTAATCTTTTCTATCGAGTGCGTGCGTCCATCAACAGCACGTACCCAATCGTCCTTGTGTAAGCCTACCTTTTCGGCAGGCGAGCCCGGGTGGACATACTCGACATGTCCGTCGCTGCTGATGCGCACACCGATGCGCCCTTCATTGACACTGAAAAGTCGGGCAAAGAAGCTGCGTTTTTTTAGAACATCTGTTTTTTCCACCGTGCCTTCGAACGTGAGGGCATGTGCTGCGGAAACTGTTGTCAGGGCTAACGTCAACGCAACCGCCAACTTACTTTTCATAGACATCACCGGTTAAACAAGTTTGCTGGTATTACATACGATGCTTGTGGATTTGGCACAACATTCAAGAGTACGAAATTTGAACCATCTTTGTTCCTCTTAAAAGCAGGTGATGTATGCCCCGCAAGAAAGCTCAAAACGGCGCGCCATCAAACGATCGCGAAAACAAGAAACCGAAGAAAAAAACATCATCTAAGAAAACGGGTGGCCGAAAGAAAACCGATTCAACCGTTAAAAAAGAAATTGAGGAACATACGGCGCAAGAATTTTTGCCGGATAAAATTTCTATGAAAAGTCTGCGCGCGGCCGCAGCCGATTGCCGGGGTTGCGATCTCTATAAAAACGCCACCCAGACCGTATTTGGAGAAGGCGCATCGAAAGCGCGAGTGATGTTCATCGGCGAACAGCCCGGTGATGCGGAAGACAAAGCAGGTCATCCGTTTGTCGGGCCCGCCGGTAAGCTTTTGCATAAAGCCCTGCAAGACGCAGGCATCGCCGAAAGCGCTTCATATTTCACAAATGCGGTGAAACATTTCAAATTCGCCTGGAAAGGCAAACGCAGATTGCACGGCAAGCCGCGCCGGCTCGAGGTTTTAGCTTGCATGCCCTGGCTGCAGGCGGAAATTCAGGAAGTAAAGCCGCACGTGATTGTCTGCCTGGGCGCAACAGCCGCTCAAGCGCTGCTCGGACCAAGCTTTCGGGTAACCCAGCATCGCGGCGAGATAATGCCGTCGCTTCTGGCACCACATATAGTGGCAACTATTCATCCGTCGGCGATCTTACGCGCGCCGGACGACGAAACGCGCCACGAAGAAATGGCAAAATTCGTTGACGATCTGCGCAAAATCGCCAAAGTCATCAACGAACACGAGGACTAGGGTGAAGATTGGCCTGAACGCTTCGAGGGATCCCCCTCAGGCATGACTATGAGCGATCAACATTTGAGTTGATTTTCGCCAATCGGGCGAGAAGTTCGCCCGTCGCTCGAAACGCCGGACAGCACAGAGATACAAAGCATTGTCATCAAAACCGTCCCAGCACTTGGCGTCAACGTTTGAGTTTAGTGCTCCACCTTGATATTAATGATTTGTCTTGGCATGCGCACCACCGGTAGTGGCTACCGCTTTGCGGAACTGGACAGAGCGGACCTCTAAAAGATTGGAATATACCAATGTAAGAAACTTACCTACGGCTGTGCGCGCGAAGGCGCTCTTTAGAGGATGCCGAGTGCAAAACTTAAATTGATGGCACAGCGATCAACTTAAGTGTTGATGAATTCAGCAAATCTCTAATAATCTCGCAATACCGCCAATCCAGTCAGGCAGCGCGCTTTCGGCAGTTTCCAGTCCTGGCATTGGAATTGGCGGGATCATCATTTTAGTTTAGCCAGCGCAGCAGTCCCCAGGTATATACCGTACCGGCCCAGTGAAACTTCCGATTACGGCACTTGCGTCTGGAAGTGCGCGATGTCCAACTGCAAACCGAAGTAGAGCATACCCAACAATGCCAGCGCCGAAAGCGCATTGCGCCAGCTCCAGGCATGAGATCGCGCGTCGCGCGGCACGCAGACAACCCCGGCGATCGTGCCGAAGACGAATCCGCCGATATGCGCCGCATTGTCTATGTGCGGCATGGAGAAGCCCCAAATAAGATTGATAATCACGAGCATTACAATCGAACGCGTCACCGACGCAACCACGGCCTTATCGAAACTGGCCGCGTGCCAGCGCAGAAACACAAGAAAAGCACCGAAGACGCCAAAGATTGCCCCGGAGGCCCCCAGCGAGGCAATCTGTGGGTTGAAAAACATGCTGGTCAGCGAAGCAGCGATGCCGGCAAACAGGTAGATGAATATGAACTTGCCGCTTCCGTATAGGCGTTCACTCGCCCTGCCTGCATCCCAGAAGGCGTACATGTTGAAGCCAATGTGCATGATGTTGGCATGCAGAAAGGTGCTTGCAAGTAACCGCCAGTACTGCTCGGAATTGAGCGTATATGGCCCGTAATCGATGCCCCACTGCGACAACACGTTATCGCTGGGGTTCATCGCAAATCCGTTTAGGTCGTGGCGCTGCCCGAAGGTGGCAATGCCAACGGCGATAAACACAGCCACATTGATGCCCACGATAAGTTTCGTGGCCGGTGTTTTAGGAATGTTCACATCCCTTAGGGCGGCTTCGGAAGCCTGCTGATCCGGAATATCAGCGAATTCGCGCCTGTAGGGTCCTGGTTGCTCGTTCAAATGCATGTGTCCCAAGCCAGTCCGGCCTTCATTCTACTGCCAGGTTGGGTTTGTTCCAGATATGATCTTGGAATAGTTACCTTGGTGACCTTTTGAGCGGCTTTAACTTGACCAGCATCGATAGTCAGACGCACGTCGAGCTCTGCCCTAATTGCGGGAATCAATTTCCGGCGCAAACCGGATTTTGTCCCACCGATGGCGCCCAGCTACTCAAGCAAGTGCCGGACCCGATGATCGGCATGCAACTGCCCCGTCATTACAAGATCATCGAGAAGGTAGGGCGTGGCGCCATGAGCGTGGTTTATCGCGGCGTTTATGAGCCGCTGAACCAGCCGGTGGCGATAAAACTGCTCAAGTCGCACCTTGTATCCGATGTGCAAAGTTTCAAACGCTTTCAACAAGAAGCAAAGACAGCCGGAGCCCTCGACCACCCGCATATCGCCGGTGTTTTCGACTTCGGCGTCACCGATCAGGGCGTGCCCTATCTGATTATGGAGCTTGTGCAGGGCAGCAGCCTCTATGGGCTTCTGCGCGAACCCCAGCGGATTCCCATTGCTCGCGCGTTGCGCATATTCGTTCAAACAGCAGATGCCCTGGCTTACACACACGATCGAGGCGTCATCCACCGTGACGTCAAGCCCAGCAATATCCTGGTTACCCAGGACGAGAATGGCGTCGAATATGCCAAGCTCGTCGATTTTGGTATCGCCAAAATGCAGGAGTATGAGGGCAACCCTTCATTGAACCTGACACAGACAGGGGAAGTTTTCGGCACGCCGCTGTATGTCAGTCCGGAACAAGCTATGGGACGGGCTCTTGATACCCGGGCGGACATCTATTCTCTGGCCTGCGTCATGTACGAAACCGTTGCCGGGCATCCGCCTTTCCAGGCCAAAACCGCCTTTGACGTTCTGCGCCTGCAAGTGCAAGGCAATGCCTCCCCGCTTCAGAATACGAGATCGCCCGGCGAGCTGCCACCGTCTATGGTGCCGATCATCGAGCGCGCCATGTCCAAAGATCCCGACGCCAGACAACAATCCATGGCAGAGCTAGTGCACGAGCTGCAGCGCTGCGAGGTCGAGCTGGCAATCGCCAGGGAAGCCGGCTCCGATGGCAAATCACCGCTATCGTCGCTGACTCCGACTGTGGCCTTTACGGTGATGAAGCAGCCGGCGGTGCTTGATGCGGCAGGCAACGTAATATCGCAATCGCGCTTGCCGCAAGCTATAGAGACAGTTGCCAGGCAAGCGAAATCGCCGCTGATTCCCTTTGCGGTTTCCACGCTGGCCGGATGCCTTTTCGGCATCGGTATTTTGCTGTGCGTACACCCGCAGTCACCACCACCGCCGCCTTTGATCTATTCCTCGCACCTGGATGCCGACCAGGCACCGGCACATGCATCGGCCAGCATCGCTGCCGATCCGCAGCTCGCTCAGTTACGTGAGCATGCCCTTGGGCTGTACGATCAAAACAAGTTCGACGACGCGGAAAAGGAGCTGAAGCAAGCAATCGGCGCGGCGCAAGCCAAGAAAAACAGCATCACCGAAGCGTTGCTGCTCGCCGATTTGTGCATGGTGCAAATCCAGCTGGACAAGATATCCGATGCCTATCGCTCGGGAAGCCGCGCTGTAAATATGCTCGACAGCAATAGTGCCGTCTCTCAGAAAGATCTTTCGTTCGCTTTGCGGGCATTCGGCACCGTCTGCTTCTATCGAAAAGATTTCGGCTCTGCCGAAGATGTATTGCAACGATCTGTCGCCATCGATAAAGCCGTGTACGGACCCAGCGATGAACGGTACGCGATCGGACTGGCGCGATTGGCAAAGGTTTTCGAAAGCGAAAAGAAATTTCCGGAGGCGGAAAAAGCATATCGCGAAGCGCTCTCCGTTTCGCAGAAGTGCCACCAACCCGGCGACGAGCACCTGGCACTGCGCATGAAGAGTCTGGCCGCCTTTTTGCGATCCAGGCATCATACTGCTGAAGCCTTGACGTTAGAGCGCAAAGCGCGCAAACTTGACGCGGAAACAGAACAGTAAGTTGGTTGTATTCATGTTCGGCACTCTCGACCACCTTATGAGCAAAGCGGATGCCCTGCCGCACGGCGCAAGATATATCCTCGGCATAGTCGGCTTTCCGGGCTCCGGCAAAAGCACGTTGGCTGCGGCGCTTGTCGAGCGCGTCAACCAACGCCGGCCCGCTCTGGCTGCGGCTGTGCCCATGGACGGTTTCCATCTTTCCAATAGCCAACTGGAAGCCGAAGGAAATCGCGGCTTGAAAGGCGTGCCCGAGACGTTCGATGCCGATGGTTTGATCGCGCTTATGGAGGAGCTTCGGCACATTCCTGCCAGGCGCGTATCATGTCCGGCTTTCGAACGCACGCTCGATGAGCCCACACCAGACAAAATATTGATCGAGCCCCATCACAGGCTGCTAATCATAGAAGGCAATTATTTGTTGCTCAAGCAAGCGCCATGGCACCGGGCGGTTGAGCTGTTGGACGAGTGCTGGTATATAGATGCCACGACGGACGAAATCTTGCCTCGACTTATGGAGAGGCACATGGCAGGCGGTAAAACGCAAGAGGAGGCGCGCCGGAAAGTCGAATCGACAGACTTGCCGAATGCACGCCTGATTGAACAAACGCGCAAATTCGCCGACTGCATCATCAGCCAGGCGGATGTGTCTGCGCTTTTGGCGCAGCCGGTAACGTAATTCACACCGCAAACAGTGTAGAAACCACGTATGTCGTGCGCTGGAGGAAACCACGTATAGCGCCGTATTCGCCGCCTTGTCACCTCCTTGACCCTGATATATGATGCGAGCAAATTGATGGTCCTCCGCCAATCGAGAGATGACAGGAATGCAAATGACGCTCGTCGACCCTAAACTTTCCACTACCGAGCTTCTGAAGCTGGCTGCTGAAAATCACCAGAAGAAGATTGAGCTCAATGATGCTGACAAGCAGGAGCTCACCGCATTGCTGAAAGAGCGCGGCAAGGACGAACTCGATTACGGACAGGAGATGGAAGTAGACAATGTCCGCTTGGTCAAGCGCGTCAACGGCGCTGTCGGCATCTATTACAGCTAGGGTTTTACCGCCTGCATAAACTCTTGCACCGGCAACGTATTGAGCACTTCATCCCGGCGCAACCCGCCGCGGCGCGCCATCTCCACGCCAAATCGCACGTAATTGAGCGCACCGGTAGAGTGCGCATCGACGGACACAACGAAGCGAATGCCCAGGCGGCGCGCTTTGCGCAACAACTCCGGCTGCATGTCCAATCTATAAGGATCGCCATTCACCTCAATTGCCGCGCGCGACTCAGCAACGGCCTCCAGCACTTCGTCAAGGCGACAAGCTAACGGCTCGCGCCGCAGCAGCAGCCTCCCGAGCGCATGTCCCCAGATTTTGAATTGCGGCTTTCTCATGCAGTTGATCAAACGATTCGTCATTTGGTCCACATCCATTTTCAATCGTGAGTGGATACTGGCCACAATCACGTCGAACTGCTCGAGAATCTCATCGGGATAATCGAGAGCGCCATCCTCGAGAATGTCACTTTCGGTGCCGCGCAAAATTTTGACGCGCGTTTTTTCTTGGACGCGGGCAATCTCTTCCCACTGTCGTTTCAAGCGATCCACATCAAGGCCGCCTGCATAGCCGGCAAGCGGCGAGTGATCGGTGATCGTAATGTAATCCATGCCCATGGCTTCGGCGGCCAGCGCCATGTCTTCGATCGTATCCTTGCCGTCCGAGTATTGCGAGTGACAGTGCACCATGCCCTTTATATTGTCGACACGCACCAGATCGTCGAAATTTTCTCCGGCAAACGCGGCTTCGATTTCGCCCCAGTCCTCTCGCAGCTCTGGTGGAATATAGGCAAGTCCCAGAGATTCATAAATGTCCGCTTCGCTTTCGGCAGGCAGCGGTTTGCCACCACGCAGCAATTCCCCGCTGCCGTGCTGCAAACTGATGCGACGCTGTGCGGCAATTCTCTGCAAATGTTCAACATGAGCCGGCGCGCCGGTTTCAACCAGCCAGACGGCGGCAAAGGTCTTGTCGCAGGCGCAAACAAGATGAACCTTCATGCCGCTGCCCAAGCGCACGACGCATGAGTTTTCGCTTTCACTTTCGGTGCGGCTCACCAGTGGAAACTTCTTCATGCGCTCGATGGCCGCGGAGTTGTCGGCGGTGACTGCCACCACTTTCACTTCATCGACGACTTCTTGCCAGCGCCGAATGGCGCCGGCCGGTTCGACACGCTTGATCGCTCGCGAGTGCTCTAGATGTCGCAGCACTTGTTTCAATGTTTCGCGCGCATGCAGCAGTAATTCCTTTTGCTCACGGTTGCGATAGGCTTGGATGCCGGCCAGTAAATTCTGCTCCGTTTTCTCGCCGAAGCCACGCACGCTCTGCACGCGGCCTTCGCGACAAGCTTGCTCCAATTCATCAATTGTGTTTATTTCTAATTCGTCGTGCAAGGCCTGAATTTTTTTCACGCTCAGCCCCGGCACCTGGGAAAGCTCGATTACTCCCGGTGGCATTTCTTTGCGCAAGCGTTGCAAAAGCGCGGAATTGCCTTCCTCGTATAAATCGACAATTTGCCGGGCCAGAGTATCGCCAATTCCGCGCAAAGTAGTAAGTCTTCCGTCCTCGATAATCCTGCCGATATCCTCGTTGACGGCCTCGACGGCCGTAGCGCCGACAGCATAGGCCCGGGCTTTATAAGGGTTTTCCTTCTTCAGCTCGAGCAGCAGCGAAATTTCTCTGAGTGCCTCAGCGATTTCGAATTTATCCAACATTGCGGTTTTGATCGATTCGGAATTCCGCCACCCAGGACAGAACCTTGTCTGAGAACTGAGCCATTGTGTAGGGTTTACTCAAGTAATCGTCCGCGCCTTCGTTCAGGCACATGGCACGATCTGTCTGGCTGGCATACGCTGTGACGGCTATGATCGGCAAGTTGATTCCGCGCTGTTTGCGGTGCCTGAGCAGCGACTTCAGGCATTCCAGCGCCTCGGGGTCGTGGGGAATGTCGAGGTCGATGAGCACCACCGAGAACCACTTACCACTCTCCAGCTCGCGCAGTGCCTCCATTTGAGTAGACACAGCAGTGGGGTCCAGTCCTATCCGTTGACTCAACATCATGGCCAACCGCCTGCTGGTCAAGCGATCATCAATAATCAACACTCGCGGTCGAAGTAACATCGAGCCTCCATCCGCCTCATGATCGGTGTCGGCCAAAAAAAACATATGTTTCTTGCGGGCGAAAGAAATCCGCTCAGCAGCGCAAATTGAAACGTCCGATACACGATTTCCGGCCTGATACTACACAATAGAGGAGCTTCTCTCCGCCAGGTCAGCCTCATCCATATATCCCGGGAATGATTCAGCCCATTGCATGGCCTTTTGCAAATACGGCTTGGCTTGGCCTTGGTTGGAGCGCTCCAGGTAGAATCGCCCGAATTGGTGGTAGCAAGCGCACGCTTGATGCGCTGTCTGTCCGTCGAAGTTTTTCTCGTGGCGCGAGAGTATCTCGCAAGCTTTTTTGAATTCCTGCTCGGCTTCAGCGTCCTTCTTCTGTCCGGAAAGCGCAACAGCAAGTTTATAGCGGGTTACAGCCGCGCTCGGCTGGTCGCTTGCATTGCGTGCTTCAGCGACGTCCAACGCCTTGCGCAAGAGCTTCTCAGCCTCCGCGTAAGCATTTTTATCCAGATAGCAATCGGCCAAGCAAGAGGCGGCCCGCCCGATTCCTTCAGCATGGTTGCCGAATTGTGATTGGTAGACCGACATGGCGTATTGCAAGACTTGTTCGGCATCCGGCAATCGCCGTTGCTTGTAGTAAAGCTTGCCCATCAAAAGCAAACACTCGGCCGAAGCTTCGTGGTGCTCGGAGTCCTCATGAGTCTGGTAAGCCAGTTTATAATGCGACTCCGCCACGGCAAGCCTATCCAAGCGTTCGCAAATGATGCCCAGCTGCTTGCTTATCTCCGCGATGTCATCATGCGCTTTGGCCTCCTGGGCCATTTCCAGCGCGCGGCTGTAGTCCTTTTCCGCTTCCGCCAGGTCATCGTTGGAGAGGTCCTTTGCAGCCTGCTCCATGTAATAACGGTGGTTTTTCTTGGCGAGAAGACCGCCCATCATTTCAAACAGCCGCTTCATCGGATGCTTAAGTCCTTGTCAGTCCGTGTGGTCAGTCCATTATAGAACAGTTCATTGCGGAGGCGAGGCGTCGCCTTAGCCCCTATGAAATTTGCATGCGGAGAGGCAATTTCCCTAGTCTGTCGGCTCTTGCATGATTGCCGGTTATGGAGCGTTAAGACCGACGCCCGGCGAAGGGATGTTAGGAAACGGGTTCAGTTTGAGGCTTGGGAAAGCGATGCTTTCCTGCTGCTGCGCCATGGTGTGTTCTAAAACATCAACTGCTTTCTTCAACTGCAGATCTTTGAGAGCACTAAGGGGTGGAGGCTCCCGGTTTTCGCGATAGATGAACCAGGGACCACGCCCCTTTGCATAGTCGTCAGTTTGCAATTCGACATCGAAATCAGGAACGATGCCCTTCTTGTGAATATCTGTATTGTTGGGCGTGACGTAGCGCGCAATCGTGACATTGACGCCGCCGCCATCCTCGAGCCTGGTGATGCTTTGCACCAGTCCCTTTCCGAAGCTCTTTTGACCGACAAGCTGCGCGCGTTGGCTGTCGTGCAAGCAGCCGCTTGTAATTTCCGCAGCACTGGCGCTGCCGCCGTTAATCAAAATCACAATCGGCTGGTGGCTGATCGGCCGAGCGATAGTGCGGGTGTGCACCGGTTTTCCGCTGCGATCGATGGTGGAAACAATTACTGGATTCAAGTGACCGCCGTCGAGAAACATGCTGCAGATCGCAATGGCATTGGTGACCAACCCACCCGGGTTGTTGCGCAAATCGATAATCAGTCCGCGCGCCGGGCTAAGCTTTTCCAATGCCTCTCGTACTTCTTCTCCGGCCCGCTCCGACATGAACGTACTCAACTGCAGGTAGCCGATGTTGTCGTCGAGCATCTGCACGGCGTGCACGGAACGAAGAGGAATCTCAGCGCGCGTCAAATCAAATTCGAGACGTTTGGCGTCGCGCATGACGGCCAACTTCACGTGGGTATCGATGTCGCCACGAATGCGCTTCGAAACTTGCTCTACAGACAGCCCGTTGATTGGCTTGCCGTCAACCTCGACGATCTCGTCATTGGGCATCAAACCGGCTTTAGCGGCCGGCATCCCCTCGATCGGTGCGATTACCACCACTTTTCCATTCTTATCGTTGCCCAGTTGAAGTCCGACGCCGCAAAGCGTAGCGGTAATTTGAGCTTTTTCGTCATCGAACGCGGTGGGATCGAGATAGCGCGTATAGCGATCGCTGAGGCTAGCCAGCATGGTATCGATCGCTTTATGCGCGTCGTCCATACTCTTCAATTTTTCGTCGTAACGATGCTGCCAGCGCTTCCAATCTTGTCCGTGATATGTAGGATCGAAATAGTTGTCTTCGACGATTTGCCAAACATGGTGATAAACGCCTTCCGGGGTTGCTACAGGCGGTTTTTTGAGTGCCGGCTGGCTCAGGGCGGCAGCAGCACCCATAGCCGCCATCGGCAAACCGGGCGCCAGTGCCAGCAGAGCAGAAACAAATAGCCAGGAAAACCTTCTCACCGTCATCCGATTGACAAGCAGACCATCGCCGCACGGGCGCAGACAAAACTAAATGATAACAGCTGTGTTGTTATTTGGCAGCGGCAGGTTGACTTGCCTGCCTGGCAGCGTGGCGAACCAGAGCCTGGGAATCAGGTTGGTCACAGGCTGTGCAGGCGCCGGGATGAAGGCGCCATATTCGGTTAACACTTGATACGTTTGATGAACGCAATTGTTAGCCAGCACCGACCACCCGCCGCCGGCGAGCGCCTGGGCGGCCGCCACCGCTGGCTGCGGTCGAGCAGCCGGCACGGGAATCTCTTTCGCCATGTGGTACCAAATACGGTATCGCTGGTCGACAGCTGATTGCCCCGAACTCATGACGGACGTCATTTCCTCATACGTTCCCATGTCGCTCCACCAGTCGATATCCGCATCCGGCTCGACGTGCGCGTAGCGCAGCCACCCGGGCAAATCCCACCACGGATGCCTGTACAAATGGTCTGAAGAACCGAAATAGTACAAACCTTTTGCGCTGTCGATGCAAAAGCCCCAGCCAACATGACCAAAGCGCACCGCCTGCTCTGTATTGATGAATACGAATGCGCAACCTTCCATAAATCTTTATGCTAACACGGCGGAGTCGGCACGGTGGTGGTGACCCGGGGTACGCGCATCGCCAAGATGTCTAGGCGCCCAGTGTGCGAATCGTCGGATTCATATCCAACACGTTGGGATTAGCCGGATGAGTGCCGCTGGTGTCGGGCGCCGTCACCGGCACCTCGACGAGTTTGAACGCCGGCTTGTCCGGGGCAATCCTGCGCAACATCGGCATGGCTACGTTGTACACAGGCACGCCCATGCGCGTGGTGCCCTCAGGCGATCCGCTGTGCGCGTGCCCGTGGAAGACCGCCGTCACCGGATAGCGATGCAACGGCTCTTCAAGTCGACTGGTGCCCAGGAAAGCGTAAATGTCCTGCGGCTCACCGACCACGGTGGCTGTAATTGGCGCATAATGCAGCAAGGCAATGCGCTGCTCCGTGCGCAAGCGGGCCAGTGCCGCTTCCAGCTTTAGCGATTCGTTGACGGCTTCGCGCACGAAAGCCTTGATAGCCTCTTCGCCCCAGGCACCGAGGGTGCAGCGCCCAAAGCCGCCGGCAAAGCCTTTTACTCCGGCAAAACCAATGCCGTGAATCTCGCAGGCTTCTCCATCGAGTAAGATCACGCCCGCATCTGTGAGGATGCGTTTTACCTCTTCCTGCTGCCCCGATTCATAATCATGATTGCCCAATACAGCCACAATCGGCACCTTGACGGCAATCAGTTCCTTCGCCAGGATATGCGCCTCTTCAGCGGTGCCGTAGTCGCAAAGGTCCCCGCAAAGCGCGAGCACATCGGCAGATTCGGCGATGATGCTGAACAGCGGCTGGAAGACCCCGTGGGAGCTCTTGGTGCAGTGCAGATCTCCGACGGCGGCGATACGTACGATGTCTTTAGCGGTCATTAGCAATTCTTCTTATGGATGAGCTTGGCATTAACAAAAGGTTGGGCTAAGTAGTGCATGACGTTAGGACAGTTGCTGTAGTTTCAACCGGGGCGGGGGATATTTTTAGAAAAACATGAGTCTAGTAAGGCATGAACGCCGGATACTCACTAGAATTGGACGCCACGGCAAGCGAGTTCTACCGCAAAACAATGCATATCCTCACAGACAACGGCGTGCCGTTCATGGTTGGGGGCGGCCATGCATTGGTTCAGTACACTGGTATCGTTCGTGATACCAAAGATTTCGATATTTTCTTGTACCAGCGCGACTGTCCGCGGGCTCTCCAATTTATGAATGCAGCCGGGTACAAAACCGAAATGACGGACGCGCTCTGGATCGGTAAGGCATTTTGCCGTGAGTTCTACGTCGACTTCATATTCGGCGCCGCCAATTGTGTTGCTGTTGTCGATCGGCAGTGGTTCGATAACGCGCGGCACGCCGAAATCTTGGGCGTACAGACATCGTTGATACCAATTGAAGAGATGATCTGGTCAAAAGCCTTCGTCATGGACCGCGACCGCTTCGATGGCGCAGACATATTACACCTGATATTGCGCAACGATAAAAAAATCAATTGGCAGCGGCTGTTGCAACGTTTCGGCGAACACTGGCAAATTTTGCTGCTCTACCTATTGTATTTTCAGTTCGTCTATCCATCCGAAATCGATCGTCTCCCCAAAGCAATGATGGGAGAGCTTCTCAGCCGCGCTCAAGCTCAACTGCAGTCCGCGCCCGCGCGTGAGCACCTTTGCCGCGGGCCGTTATTTTCCATCGATCAATATGCCGCTGACCTGAGCAAGTGGGGTTTTGTCAACGGCAAACAACAGTTTATCGATCACTTGCTCCACGGCTCAGGCAGCGATGTAGCCTGAGCCGCAGCCGCAGCGGCAAATGGAACACCAGATCAAGCGTCGCGTCCTCACAGCCACCCGCCACCGTCTCTTCGCGGAGCACGGGCTCGGGACAGGAGATAAATGAGCAAATGAAATTACCTTTGCAAATTTCCTTCAAAAACATAGCTCGCAGCAAGTCTGTTACCAACATTGTCAAAGAGAAAGCAGAGAAATTCGACAAACTTTGTCCGGAGACAATTTCCTGCCGCGTAACAATCACGATGCCGCACAAGCATCATCATCAGGGAAACTTTTTCAAGATCAATATCGAAGTCGGCTTGCCGGGCAAAAAAGTCGCCGTCAGCCGCGAAGCGCAGAACGAAATCGAGAACAAAGACTTCTATCACGCCCTCAGAGAAGCTTTCGACGCGGCCTACCGGCAGGTCGAAGACTATCACAAGATGCGGCACGCAGCCTAGCTAGAACCTGAGACTGCTCAGTCGACATCCTGATGAATTTGGGCAATGGCGTTGTTGCGCATCGACAGTAAGGTGTCGGCGCAGACGAGCCCATTGACGTCGTAGAGCAGCAAGCCCTGCGGGCCGATAAAATTCGCTAAAATTTCCGCTGATTGGCGGTTCGACATTTTTTCAATCAATATAGGTACGCCGAAAACAATCATGCCGCGGCAGTTGCCCTCGCGCATTCGTTTAATCGCTACAAAAAGCTGGCTGCGTCTATGCGGAAACTCGTCTTCGAAGCGGGCCACGGCCAGCAAGTGCGCTTGCTTGGTCATAAACGTGTTGATGGCAGTCTGCTGAACAGCATTGCTCAGATTTGCTCTGGCGCAGACGTACGCGACTAGAGGTATCGGCTCTCGCTCTTCGATCATTACACTTGCTTTGCGGCGGTTGCCGCAGGAGACTGGACATGCTGAATACCTGGTTACTATAAACCCGATTAGGCGGTACATTATCAATGATGGAGAACGTTTGCTCAAAAGTTGGCGCCGCGGCGCTATGGTGCATCGGTGCCAGCGCGAATCCGCCCCGGCAGCTAATCGCAGTTTCGGTGCCGCGCGCGCAGCTA
>DATNQY010000389.1:0-5268 GCA_036703785.1 Candidatus Obscuribacterales bacterium | reverse complement strand
AATGCCTGGTGCATCGATGTGCGCTCATAATCCACGAGATTGATCGAAATTTGCGCGCGTTGATACTCGTCAACATACCAACCGACCGCTTTGGTCGCCGGCAAAATGCCCGGCTCTTTCACTGATACTCCGGAAGCGTCTTTGATGATATTGCCGTCGGCGTCGCGTTTGGCCCGCCCCGCTTCGCGAATGGTCAGAGCAATGTCATTGGCCAGCTTCTGCGAGCGGGTGTTTAAATCTACGTTGTAGGCAATCAGAAACTTGCGCGCACCAATGACGGTGGCACCGGCCGCGGCATTGAATTGCTGGGGTCCAAAGTCGGGCTTGAATCCATCGGACATGCGTTCGGCGAGTTTTTCGTACTCACCCTGACGCACGTCGGCCAGGTTCGTTCTGTCCTCGCGCTGTGCCGCTTCTGCATAGAGGTAAACCGGTATCGCCAATTCTTTGCCGACTCTTTGTCCCAGCCGCTTTGCCAACTCAACACACTCGGACATAGTGATGTTGGAGACCGGAATGAAGGGGCAGACGTCAGTAGCGCCCATGCGAGGATGCGCGCCATGGTGCTGGCGCATATCTATCAGGGCGCTTGCACGCGCAATTGCCTGAAACGCAGCTTCAACAACCTGGTCGGGCTCACCGACGAAAGTGACCACTGTACGATTGGTCGAAGCACCGGGATCGACATCCAAAAGCTCGACGCCTTCGACTGCGGATATGACTTCGGCTATCGAGTCGATAACCTTTTTGTCTCGGCCCTCGCTAAAGTTAGGCACGCACTCAACAATGCGCATGAAATCCTCCATACGTCAGACGTGCTTATAGTATGACGAACAAACAGTCGTCGAGCGAATCTGCGCAGGTCAAATTCTGTTAATTGCTAGGACTTCTTGAGCGAAGCCTTGAGGGTGAAAAACAACAGGACTACGGCAAAACCTGTCCAGGCAACGGCCCAAAATGCCGCCGGGATGGCGGTCATGTTCTGCATATTGCTGGCATCAGACCATGTATTACCAAACATTCCAAAGGCTTGCATAAGCAGAACGCCGTCGTCATTCACTGCATTGAGCGCCGTTTGTACGCCGAGGAATAGCAACAGCAGATTCGCCCAGTAAAAATTCAGTTTCAACGCAACAAATATGATGCCCGCGCCTATCGCCAGCGCTATGAACATGCTGCCCAAACCGGACATGATCTGTCCGTGCAGAATCGTGTCAAACATAAACGTGCTACCGGCCACAGCAAATGCCCCGCCGATAGCCACAAGAACGCCCTTCGACAAGCGCGGATACTGCCCCACCCAAATCATCGCGCAACCGACAAGCGCAGTCGTGATGTAGCCCGCTTGAGCGTAGATTAACGGCCAGCCTCCCTGGCAGTAAGTGAGCCCGCCATGCCCTTCGCCGTCGTTGACGATACTCATGCCGGACACCTGTCCGCCAGTAAGCAAGCAAGCGATGGCGTGTCCCATTTCGTGAATGGTCGTCGTGAAGCTGCTAATCGGCGCAGTGATCAGGCTGAGCACCGGAATGTGCGGCAATATGAAGCTGGCGAGCACCAACAAGAAAATCACGCCTGCCCGCGATTTAGAGCTGAAAGTCCCGCTCAGTTCGCTGGTCATCATGGTCACGTGCACTCCGTAGGACGCTATTAATTGAACAATAACAGTTGTAGGCAAAAGCTGCCAAGAATCGACCCGATTCCTTAAGGATGGCGAACATTAAAAGCGGGATTGCGCCCGCGGTTACAGGTTTCCGAGCGCCCGCCGTTGAGACCGGTCGCGCTAGACTTGTAGCACTTACGGTTACCAAAATGCCCGATATACCCCAAAAACAAAGCCACATCGATTACCAGCGGCAGTTTTTCGACAGCCATTGCGAGTACTTTCGGCAGCCAATCCCTGCCGAAATCGAGGAAAGAACCAGGCTGATTGTTAAAGCGGCAGGTCTGTCTCCTGCATCCACCGTCGTCGACGTGGGCACCGGAACAGGTGTGTTAATCAAGCATTTTTTGGAATCAGGCGTGCGTCCGGGCAATATCACCGGATGTGATCTGAGCACGAATATGCTCAATGAAGCGGGCGAAAGATATCCCGAAGTCAACTTTCGCCAGGGCGACTTCGTGGAATTCGACGGCGCATCTGACAGCGTGGACGCGATTTTCTTCAACGCATGTTTCAGCAATATTTTTGATCAAGACAGGGCGTTGCAAACAGCGACGCGCATCGCAAAACAAGACGGCGTCATCGTTCTCAGCCAACCGCTTGGCAATAACTTTATTGAAAGCCTACGTGTTCAATATCCGCAGCTTGTTTTGACATTGATGCCGTCTCAAGAGAAGTTGCTGGATTGGGCGCAGCGCCAGCAATTAACGCTCGATCTATTGCGCGATGAGCCGGATTTTTATCTTGCGATGTTCCGAAAATCACGTTGCCAATAAGGCGCATTATAAAAGGAATATCAAATAACTCGACAAACGATTGATTCGCTCTCATAATCGACTTCAGTCTTGTTGGCAACGGCCGCCAAACTGCATGACACTTGTCGGAGGACTTCACTGTGTTGAAGCCGAATCTTTCGCATTCTACGCATGCGACATCGCCGAATGCAGATCCTCTAACCAGCGAACAATCAAAGCAGACGTCGCGGTGGGCGTCTGCCGTGTCGCGCCGTCATGTCGCGGCTATCGTCGCAGCGACGGTATTACTAACTGCGGCCGGCGCCACTTTCACTCTCATCGGCAAACATACTGCCGATAGCAAAGCGGCGGTTCACAATCCTGTGTTGACGGTTACCGTCGCGCCGGTACAGTACAAAAATATAGAAGACACTGTGTCTGTTACAGGCTCCGTCTCAGCCTGGGATCCGCTAAGCATCGGGGCCGAGATCAGCGGGCTGCGCATTCAGTCAGTAAATGTCGAAGAAGGCGACATCGTCAAAAAAGGACAGGTGCTGGCACGTCTTAACTCAGCGCTGCTCGAAGCGCAGCTCAATCAAGCGAAAGCGCGCTTGCTCTCCAGTGAAGCAGCGCTGAAAAAATCTATTCAGCCGAATCGTCCTGAGCAGATTTCAGCTTTGCAGGCGGCGCTGCAAGAAGCTGAAGCAAACACCGCGCAAGAACAAGCGCACCACAAGCAGTCCAAAGTAAATTTGAGCAATGCACTGCTCAACTCCAAACGCTACTCGCAGCTTGCCAGTGTCGGCGGCGTCAGCAATGAGGATGCGGAAAACAAAGAGGTGGCAGCCGAAGCCGCTCAAGACGAAGTGCTGAGTTCTGAAGCAAAATTGCGCGCACTCAAGTCCCTTGAGGATCAAGCGCGCGAGCACCTGGTTGAGGCGCAGCGCGGCGGGCGCAGCGAAGACATTGATGTCTCGCGGGCGACTCTCGATGAAATGCGCGGTCAGGTGCAACAGCTGCAAGAGCAGATCAGACAGACAATTATTGTCGCGCCCGATGACGGACTGATTTCCAAGCGCGATGCACACATAGGTGATATCGCTGCGGCAGGCGAAACATTATTCTCCATGATCAGGTTGAACCGATTAGAACTGCGGGCAGCCGCGAATGACATCGACCTGCCGAAGTTCCACGTTGGACAAAACGTCGATATCTCCACCACCGAGGACGGCACATCGCACATCGTCGGCAAAGTGACGCTAGTGAGCCCACAAGTAGATCCAAGCACACGCCTGGGTGTTGTTCGTGTCGAGCTTCCCAAAGACTCCGGCTTAAAACCCGGCATGTTTGTCCGCGGCGAAGTTAAGTTAGGGACGCACTCATCACTGACGGTGCCCGTCGACGCGCTGGTGACGCGCAACGGACAATCATTCGTCTACATCCTCGACGGCGATCGAGCAATGAGCCGTCTGGTGAAAGGGGGATATCAGTCGGACGCGTTCGTGGAAATTACCGATGGTCTGTCTGCCAATCAACCAGTGATCGTCAAAGGCGCACGTTTCTTATCCGATCGCGACATTGTGCGCGTTGGACAATAACCTCGTCCAAGTAAGGTTTAGCTATGAATTGGAACATCTCCGCCTGGTGCATCCGCAATCCGATCCCGTCGATCATTTTGTTTGTCTTGCTTACGGTAGCCGGTGTGTCGGCGTTATTTTCTCTGGGAATTGAAGAAGAGCCGAATATCGATCGCCCGTGGGTGAGCGTATCGGTGACGGAAAGCGGCGCCGCACCGTCGGAATTGGAAACACAAGTAACCCGCCAAATCGAGGATGCCGTAGCCGGCATCGCCAACGTCAAGCACGTTTATTCTCACGTCAACACCGGCTCGTCCAATACCGATGTTGAATTCGAGCTCGGCACTAATAGCGATCGCGCCACCAATGATGTGCGCGAAGCGATAACGCGTATTCGCCAGCAGCTGCCCAAGGGAATTGATGAGCCGATCATTCAGCGCAATGACTTCGTCGGTGAATCGTCGGTCGATTACACAATTTCCTCGCCCAAGCGCTCGACCATGGAATTGAGCTGGCTTGTGGACAACGATATCACCCGAGCACTCATGGCCACCAACGGCGTCGGGCACGTCTATCGTTATGGCGGCGTGGACAGACAAATTTGCGTCAATCTCGATCCTGTTCGGCTGGAGGCGCTCGGTGTTACTGCCGATATGGTCAACACACAGCTGCGCGGTCTCAACGTCAACCTGCCGGGTGGCCGTGGCGAGGTGGGCGCTGCCGAGGAATCAATTCGCACGCTCGGGAGCGCCCCATCAGTAGAATCGTTGCGTGCCACCAGAATAGTATTGCCGGGTAACCGCTGGGTCGAGCTAGGCGCACTGGGGACAGTGACAGATGGTGCGGCCGAACAGCGGCACATGTCGTTGCTTGATGGCAAGCCGGCCATCAGCTTTGAAATCGTACGGCGCCGCGGGCACAACATCGTCGATATGGAGAAGGATGCAGACCGCACTCTCACCGAACTGCAGAAGAAGCTCGGCCCGGACATAAAATTCAAACAAATATTCAGCGACGCAAAATACGTCAAGAAGTCGTGCGGTGCCACGTTCGAATCGCTACTGCTGGGCGCGGCGTTGGCCGTCGTCGTGATCTGGCTGTTTCTGCGTGACGGGCGCGCCGCTCTTATCTCGGCGCTGGCAATGCCGCTTTCGGTTATCCCCACATTTGCCTTCATGAAAGCGGCGGACTTCACGCTCAATGACATGTCATTGCTCGCGCTGGCGCTTGTAATCGGCATTCTGGTGGACGATGCAATCGTCGAAATCGAAAATATCGTCCGCCACATGAATAT
>DATNQY010000388.1:0-29289 GCA_036703785.1 Candidatus Obscuribacterales bacterium | reverse complement strand
GCATGCCATGAAGTCCGGCAATTATAAGAAGGCTGCGACTTTCTGCCAGCAGGTGCTGGACGGTTGTAACGATGTATCCAAATGTCTGGCCGTTGCCACGTTTACCGAATCTGTCGGTTTGTCGATGGTAGAAACTCGCCGTGCTTGCGTGACCAAGGCAGTCACCCTGGCGCAGAATACGGATGACATGATTCTGGTGGCGCTTAAGGCGCGTCAGTATCAGTTTTTTGAAGTAACCAGACAGGCGATTCAGACATTACTCACCGGTGCTCGGAGTATCCCCGAGCTTTATAGTTTGGCGCAAAAATGCCAGGAAGTCGCGCTCAACGACGTGGCGCACATGGCAATGGAAAAGGCGTACACCGGCGTGAAAACGTCCCAAGACGATCTCGCTTTTTTGGATATGTGCAAACGTCTTGGCATGGAAGATTTGGAGCGCAAGGCGGTAAAAGACATCATTGATTCGCAGAATGACGTCAACACCTTGTGCGAGCAATTGATGCGCCTGAAAGATGGTGGCTATCTTGTGCGCGATATGAATCGCTATGCATTGCGCAAGTGTATGGATGATGCCAAAACAGTTGATGAAATGCAAAACGTTTTCGAAGTGGCGCGCCAGCTAGATGAGCCGGATATCGCCAACCGCGCCAGCTACTTCGTCCGCAAGGGCAGGATCATCGAGCAGATCAAAACCGACCGCGCCAATTACGAAGCGCAGCTTCGTGCATGGCGCGAAGGAATTGATCTGGAAACTGCACGCATGCAAGATCCCCGGCTGAATCCTGATCTCGGTAAGCCGAAACCGGCGGACCAGGGTCCCGGTACGGGATTCTAGTCTATTTAAGGTGGGTGCAGAGCGTGTCCGGCACCGTCAGGTTGCCGTCGTATGCCGACTGCAACTTGCGCAATTCATGACCGGCTGCATCTTTGACTACGGTGTCGATATTGCTGTAGCCCCAAAAGCCGGATAGATCGGAGTGAATTGTGCCTTTCAATTTGTGATCGGCGTCGAAGATCTTTGTGTCGATGGTGTCCGGGGAGAACAAATTATTTCCGATCGTAGATTCTCGCGTTTCCAGAACCTTGTTATGGTCCGTCGGATCCGTGAGTGTGCTGGTGACAGTATCATCGGAAAAGAGAGGCTCCTTGATTTTAGTTTCGATATTGACGTTGGGCAGAATCGAACCTTTGGCGGTATCGTTATCGAGCAAACTTCTGGAGAAATCTACAGTCGTCGTTTGTCCGTTAATGGTTCTGCTCATTTTCTCGGAGAGAATTCCATTGCCTGAAACTGCGGTGCAAACTTCACCTTGTTTGGATGTTCCCTCAACCAACGGGTTTAAAGTGTGATGCAAATCTATCGCAATGCGCTCGCGCTGTTGTTCTTCTTCGACAATTACTGCTGCTGCGACGGCTGCGCCTGCTGCTGCTCCAGATGATCCTGCCATGCGTGTTTTCCTCAAGTTGGGGGACGGGGGATGACCGAAGAGTACACTCCGATCCGCGCATGAGCCATCCGTAATCTCACGTATAAAAACGCAGATCGTGCAAATGCACAGCAAATATGGCTTTCGTAGGATTATCACTCGGGACCGAAATTCCTCACCGGCACGGTGTTTCCGGGTCCACACAGAACTTCAAAAACGATTGGCCTGTTAGCATTCTGCGCCTATCGTTTAGATGGTAAGTTTCACGGCCTCAATCGATTCCACATTAAAAGCGAGAGCGATCAATGGAAGCGAAAATATTGCGTGCTTTGTGGCAGTCGGCGGCCATATTGAATGATTATCGCTACAGTCCCAACCACTGGCGCCGGGATTCGCTCGGGCGAATGATCTACTGGTTTGCCTGTGGGGACAAAAAACATCCCAATGGGTGGGACGTCGGATACATTGTTGCGAAGGCCGATGGCGGCTGCGAAGAGATCAGCAATATGCAAGTCGAGCATTATGAAACCACGGCCGAGAAAGAGAATGTGCGGCGCTGGTTTAAAAACTGGCGCACTTACAATCCGGATCTATCCGTGTATGGTACCGGACAACGAATCAGTCCGTTTATAGGGAACTTCTAACCAGTGGGCTTGCATCAGACGGCGTTATTACTTTTGCTGGCGGCTTTTCCGCTGGCCACGTTTGGTCCACTGTGGTCTTCGTTTCGTTCATTCGTTCAGGATGCACATCTTTCGGCAGTTAGATTCACGCCGGTTGCGTTGAGTTTCATTTTGATTTGCCTGAGCTATGCGGCTCTGCTTTGCTGGCCCTTACCGCTGCGATGCTGCACGGGCAGCGAAATTAGCTACGAACAACTTCTCTGTCGCTTGGTGGCAGCCATGATGGCGGTCGGGTTCGTTCTAGGCACGTTCGGTGCGCGCTGTTTTCATGTTCCACGTTTGCTGGGTTGCGGCAAGCATCATGGTCGGCCGTTTTCGCCAACCGCTCTGATTAGCTCCAACGTTCTATCGACGGTGGATGTAAAACATCGCTGGATTCGCAACCTATTATCGACGTCGGTTTTGCTGATCATTTGTTGGGCAGTCAGAGAGCTGATTGCCGCCATGCCTGTCTGACGCCTCGGCTACTCGACGAGTATCGCTTGAATCGGAATATTTAAACGGCGGTTGTTCCAGTCGCGGGGTCCGCGATCGATGGTCAGCAGTTGCTCGCATTTGTTCGCCGGAAAAACGCCAATGCCTACGGCGGAGATTCCCTCGAGTTGGGCCGCGGTCAGGGCTACCTCGTCGTACCAAGAATTGTTGCCTGCCTTGCTTGGATCGTGCGCATAATCCAAGGTCGTGCGGATCTGTCCTGATTTGTCGATGAGATGAACCGCGGTGACGAAATGTTCGGACGACGGTTGTAGATGTTGCCATGCTAGCTCAACGCGAAGCTGCCCCGGATCCGCCGCTTTGACAATGTGCATGCCGAGCAGCTTAAAACGATTGCCGAATTGCGCGCCGCAAATTGAATAAGGGGATTGCTCTTGAATGTCGTGGATTTTCCAGACGCTTCTCAGTTGGTGGATCGATACGAGCCCTCCAACCACACAGACGGCCGTGCATGCTGACATCATTTGTCGCTTGAAGAAGCGGGATTCCTGCGGTGCTTTAGATTTGTTGAAACGGGCAACCATCCATTCGCGCACGGGCTTTTCGTACAACGAATAGATCGCTTCCGACGCTGCCAGCAGTGTCAGCCAGAACAACGGATAACTCAGCCAAATCGGCATGTGCAACTCAGTTGCATAAGTCAGGAAGGTGTTAATGAGCGGTGCGTGAACCATATACATAGCAAAGCTGAGATTGCCGAGATGTACGAGAAATCGGTTCGACAGCATTCGTTGCAAAAGGCCGCTTCGTAAAGAGGCAACCGCGATCAATAGGGCATACGGCAAAATGCAGCCGGTCTGGTGCATCCAGTAGATTAGCGGAGAAAGAAAACCCTGATTCAAAGGCGCCAGATAAAAATTGGCGCTGAATGCTGCCGGTATCATCACAGCGCATGCCATTGTAAGCGTGCGTCTATAGTTGCTAATCGTTTCGAGCCTGGAGTTCTTTTCTGTCAGCAGTGCCACCAGAATGCCGCCGACGAACTCAGAAAGTCGAACCAATGGATTCATGGTCAAAACCAGCGTTGCTTTACAGGCAGGAGCTCCCTCCGGCGTGATCAGATGATTGAGATCCGGCATAAATGCAAAGATGGCTGCCGCAGCCGGCAACAGACTTAAGCAGAAGACAAGGATTGGACGTCTTCTTGCCGCAATCAATAACAAGGGAAAGCTTGCATAGAAGAACGCTTCGGTGGAGATGCTCCATGCCGGGTAGTTGAACATCAACGGTTTTATGTCCGGCACCCAAGATTGAAGTAGGGTGACGGCAGTGGCGAGCGATATCCAATTCTTGGTGGTAAACTCCACCCCGACCAGCGGAATCATCAGAAGCAAGCAGAGCAAGTGTGTGGGAAACAGGCGCGCGAATCTGGCAACGAAAAAGCGAAAGACGGCTTGACGATCGGGAAGGGACGGATATACGCGCGTGAGAATAAAACCTGAGAGGACAAAAAAGAACGACACTGCTTGTCCGGCGGACAAATTCAATTGTATGAAGTTGGTACGGTCGATTCCGAACACATGCAGTGTGTGAAGAAGAACAACAGTGGCGGCAGCAAAAAAGCGCAGTGATGTGAGGGCGTCATATCGCTCGCCGGTCTGTGCAACCGCTGCCCGTGTTATCGGCTTTTGTTCAACTTGGTTACGAATCGCTGTATCCTCAGCAAAGCCGTTTCTATGTTGCTGATGCTTGTCGCGTACGAGCATCTGATGTGACCTTCGCCGCCGGCACCGAATGCGGTGCCCGGCACGACGGCCACTTTCTCTTCGAACAAAAGGCGTTCTGCGAATTCCTCAGCGGTCAGGCCGGTTGGCTCGATGCTGGGGAAAGCATAGAACGCTCCGTCCGGCATGTGGCACGGCAGTCCAATCTCATTCAGCCCTTGAACGATCAGTCGGCGCCGTTGATTATATTGTTGAACCATTTCCTGAACCGACTGCTCGCCGTGTGCGAGCGCTTCGAGCGCCGCTTTTTGCCCCGTAATCGGGGCGCAGAGAGCGGTGTAGGCGTGGATTTTGACGATCGCCGTCAGCACATGTTCGGGCGCACAAGCATAACCGACTCGCCAACCCGTCATCGCGTACGCTTTGGAAAAGCCGTTCAAAAGTATCGTTCGTTCGCGCGCTCCAGGCAGAGCCGCGACGCAAGTGTGGGCACCTTCATATACTAGCCGGTCGTATATTTCGTCGCTGATCAGAAAGAGATTGCGACGCACGGCGAAATCAACTATGGGTTGCAGTTCTGCCCGTGGGATGGTCGATCCGGTGGGGTTGGATGGGAAGCCGAGCAGAACTGCCTTTGTTGTGTCTGTGCATGCTTTCTCCAGCTGTTCCACCGTAGGGCGGAACTTGTTTTCAGCCAGAGTGGGTACCGGCACCGGAACGCCACCGGCCAGAGTGACGCACGGCTTGTATGAAACGTACGCCGGCTCCGGCACCAGCACGGCATCGCCTGGATCAAGTATGGCGCGCAATGCCAGATCAAGCCCTTCGGAAACGCCTACTGTGACAACGATCTCGCTTTCCGGATTGTACTCGACTTTGTAAAGCGAACGCAGATGCGCAGCAATCGCCCGACGCAATTCTATGAGCCCGTAGTTGGACGTGTATGTCGTCGCGCCTCGTTCGAGAGAGAAAATTGCCGCCTCCCGCACCGCCCACGGTGTTACGAAGTCGGGCTCTCCTACTCCCAGTGATACCACTCCTTCCATTCTGGCGGCGATGTCGAAAAATCGCCTTATACCCGATGGTGGCATCTGCTCGACCGCGCGCGCAAGCGGCGGGATGTTAGCGGCAGACTTGTCTTTTGTCTGGCTCGGCTTCACTTCCTGTTTCATCTCACGGCGTCACTACGAGGCGGTTATCTTCTTCGGCATCAACGAAAATATCGTCATCTTCCTTGTATTTCTTGAGCATGAAATGAGTAGTCGTGCCGATAACACCATTGATCGTGGAAAGCTTCTCTGCGACAAATTGGCCCAGGTGCCGCAGCGTGTCTGCTTCGACCACCACACGAAGGTCGGCGTCTCCAGAAACGAGGTACACGCTCTTCACTTCTGAGAAGCGGTAAACTCGCCGGGCAAGATCGTCGAAGCCAACATCACGAGCGGGCGTCACCTTCACGTTGATGAAGGCTGTTACCTTCTCGACTCCGGCTTTCTCCCAGTCGACGATGGTTTTGTAATGTTTGATAATGCCGCTTTTTTCCAGCCGCTCGATATCGGCGCGTACGTCCTCCGCCTTGCGCCCAGTCATGCGCGCAATTTGATCGTGACTTGTCCTGGCGTCTCTGTACAGGATGGAGAGCAGTTCTTGATCGTTTTTTTCCATGGGTGAAAGTCTAGCATAGAGGAGCGCAGGCGGCTCGCTTGCCTGTTTGGCCGACCGAAGGCTGGCTTCGCCACGGCGCAAGATGCAGGCTGGCAGCCTGCGCTCCTCTGCTTGGTCCCTACACCCGCCAGAACGGCAGGAAGACTGCCGCCAGCAAAAGCGCGCCCGCTTCTGAAAGCTCCACCACTGCGCCATACGTGTCGCCTGTGTGTCCACGCAGAATGGCGGCGATGCGGAAGGATGAAATCATTCCCACCAGCGCCGTCGCGGCAGCGACGAACAAAGTTGCCCGCCAATTGAAGATAAAGCATGTGCCGCCGGTTATTAGTGCCGGGATAAGTACGGCGAGAATGATGTCACGCGGAAATTTGGTTGTGTCGTGCCAAACTTTACCCATGCCTTCCTCGCGCAGATAAGGGAAGTAGCCAATGGCAAAAGTTTCAGCCCATCTTGCCCACATTGGTACGAGAAGCACGGCAAGCTGGAGCATGAAAGTAGGCGCAGTCGACAGCGTAGTCACTTTAACTACGATCGCCATCATGCCGACTATGACGCCGAAATTGCCCACGCGACTGTCGCGCATGATTTCGAGCATGCGCTCAGGTGAACGGTGCGAGAAAATGCCGTCGGCCGTGTCCATCAATCCGTCGAGATGAATGCATCCCGACATCACAAGCCAGACCAAAGTAAGCAAGGCGCCGCCGACAAGGTGAGGCACAGCGAACTTGTTGCACAGATACACAACCAACTCGAGCGGAACTGCAATCAGCAGTCCGACCGCCGGCAAATATTTGCTCAGGCCGGACAAATCTTGTTGTTGTTTATGCAGATGACCGAGCGGCAAACATGTTACGCACGAACTTGCCAGCCAGAATCGTGCCAGCGTATTCACTAAAATACGATCTCCGCCGTGTAACACGGACGTTCTTGAAACTGCTCGGGATTGCCGAGTACAAGTTGATCGGCCTTCGGCTTGTAATAATCCGACAGCTCTTGCACTGTTTGAATAATCTCGGGCACGGATTCGATCTGGGCGATCGCTTTCAAAATCAAGTCAGTGGCCTTTGCTTGCACATCATCCGGCAAGTCGACTTTGCCGGCAACTGCTCGATGCACCGTATTTTCTTCGTTGGTTTCGGCCCATGGCATGCGCAACTCTGTGCAGAGCTCCGCCACCACATCCGGTGTTAACGGCAGAGGCTGCGTCGTGCCCAGCGCGTAGGCAAATAAAAGCCGTTTCCTGCTGTTGCGAAGAAAACTTTTGTGCGGCCCGATAATGTTCGGCGCCCAGGACATGATCATCAATGTGCGATCGGTGCTGCTTTCGCCGCGAAAACTTTTTACCGGCAGATCGCGTTTATGAGCGAATGCTTCGGCAAGCGGTCGCGAAAGCGGGCTATAAAATTCGATCACATCGAATTCATAGCCAAGCTCGTTGAGAAGTTTGTCGAGAATGACCAGTGTCCAGGCGATAGCTTCGTAGTTAGGCTCATTAGCGCCTGATTTTCCTGCGGTGTCCTTTATCAGCGGGCTAATTTCCGCGGCTCGCTCCGCCTTCATTTGGGCGACCTTAGCGATAGAAAGATCTTCCAACTTCGGCTCGGCAAGCACCAGCGTTCCATATAAAATGAACGCCCAATCGCGCGGCGTTAGCGTCTTTTTCTTGAAGCGCTCCAGGCGCTTCAATACCATGCGACGATGAGTGACCTCTTTTTTCTCCTCTTCGGATTTAGCCAATTGCGCGATTTTGTCGATACAAGCCTGCGCGCGCTCCATATCGCGCGTCAGTGTGTAACAAACGCAGAGGTTCAAACCGGTTTCGAAATCATCTTCCGACTTCAGGAAATAAGGTATCGCCGCCGCAAACTTGTTGAGCGACATCAGAGCAAACCCGAGCTCGTATGCGACGCTGGGATCGCCCGGCAGTTTGGACATGCAATGCTGCAGCACCATCACAGCCAATTGCATTTCGCGTGCATCAATAAGGTTGAATCCGGTTTCGCACAAACTGGGGATGTCATCGCCCAGTGCGTATTCTTGTTCGGAAAGTCGGTACAGGCTTCCTGCCAGGTCGGCATTGCCCAGTCCCTTCATGACGCGACTGAGCAAGCGTACGGCATCGGTATTTTGTGGATCATTCAGCCAAAAGGTTCGCACGATCGAAAGTGCTTCATCGTAATTTTTTTCGGAGATCAGCTGATCGGCGCGTTGCAGATCGCCGTCTCGCAATGGCAGTTGTTCCGTCATCTCGTTCACAGCTTTTCCGCCAATTCTCCCGCATGATATGAGCTCCGCACCAGCGGGCCGGAGTGCACCATTTTGAATCCCATCTCCCAGCCCAACTTTCCGAATTCGTCGAACTCCTCCGGAGTTACATAACGATGTACCGGCAGGTTGTCGCGTGTCGGTCGCAAATACTGTCCGAGCGTGAGAAAATCGCAATTTACCGAACGCAAATCGCGCATCACTTCAAGCACTTCTTCCTTTGTTTCTCCCAGGCCAAGCATCAAACCCGACTTGGTGTGAATGCCGGCATCGACTTGCTTGGACATTTGTAAAACGTCAAGGGAACGGCGATATTTCGAACCGGGGCGCACGCGTTTGTAGAGACGCGGTACGGTTTCGACGTTGTGGTTATAAACGGTGGGTTTGGCCGAAAGCACTATTTCTATGCAATCACGCCGACCCTGGAAATCGGGCGTCAACACCTCGACGGCGATGGCGGGCACGCTCTGATACAGCAAAGTAATGGTGGTGGCAAAATGATTGGCGCCCTGATCGGGCAGTTCATCGCGATTGACGGAAGTCAAAACGACATGGCGTAATCCCATTTGCTTGGCGGCCTCGACGATGCGCGTCGGTTCTGTGGGATCGAGTGCTTCGGGCTTGCCTTTGTTCACCGCGCAGAAGCGGCACGTGCGCGTGCACACCGATCCCATGAGCATGAAAGTGGCCGTGCCTTTGGCCCAGCATTCGCCCTTATTCGGGCAACGCCCGCTCTCGCAAATAGTGTTCAACCCCTGCGATTTGAGAATCTTGCGTGTCTGGCGGTTTTCCTCGGTATTGAGGACCGTGCGCCGAACCCACGGTGGGAGGCGATCCGTCGTGCCGGCTGGCGACATTTCTCCATCGTCACTACTTTCGATTGTCAAGCCGAAGGTTTCTGCCATGTTGTCTCCGCAATAGCGGGCTTTCGCCCGCCGGTACATGATCGTTGCTGGGACCGCAGGCTTCTAGCCCGCTGCTCGTATCCGTTTATTTTAAGGCAAGAGCCGGATCCGATTCGGATCGGCTACGCAGGGGTTACAATCTGCGAGCTAAAAGGGAGCTTGACCGTATGCGCAAAGTTATGATTGCCGGCAATTGGAAAATGAATATGACCACCTCCGAGGCTAAGGAGCTGACGGCGGCGTTGTTGAAAGGCGTGCATGGTCAGCACGAGTTGCCTGAAGTGGTCATCAGTCCTCCCTTTACAAGCTTGCAAGCGGTCGTCGAATTGACCAAGGATTCGCACATCAAAGTGGGCGCCCAAAATATGGATTACCGTGAATCGGGCGCATTCACAGGCGAAATCTCGCCGCTCATGCTGCTCGATCTCGGTGTCAAATATGTAATCATCGGGCACTCCGAGCGCCGCCAATTCTTCGGTGAAACCAATGAAAGCGTTAATTTGAAACTAAAAAGCGCGCTTAAACATCACCTGATTCCGATTGTTTGCGTGGGAGAAACGCTGGACCAGCGTGAAGCCAACCACACCGATTCGGTGGTCAGCACGCAAATGACAGCGGCGCTCGCCGACCTCAGCGAAAACCAGCTCAAGCCGCTGGTTGTCGCTTACGAGCCGGTTTGGGCTATCGGCACCGGCAAGGTCTGCGCAGCTTCAGAAGCCTCCCGCGTAATTAAAGTGATTCGCCAGGCTATCAACAGCGTCCATGCTGGACTCGGAGATCACGTGCCGGTGCTTTACGGCGGTAGTGTCAATTCCAAAAACATCGAAGAGCAGCTGGCTCAGCCGGACATCGATGGCGGACTCATCGGCGGCGCCAGCCTGAAGGCGGATGAGTTTCTCACGCTCATCAAAGCGGGCGCCAAACGCAAGCAACTAACCACGCATCATCGGTAAAGTCGGCGATAACGCTCGCTACGTCTGACCCGGCGATGGCGTCATCGCCGCGATCAGAAAATTGCCTCTGGCGAAACTCTCGCTTGGCGTGACCTTTGCGCGCTGCCGAGGCTTTGGAGCTTTTCGGCGCCTTAAGGCGCGTTTCGTCCCAGGCAATTTTCCGATCGCGCTGAGCAGGGGCGGTTGACTGCCGGTCGATTAGATAATCACAAAGATTCAGAGTTTGTTCATGAATTGGACCTGGATGCGACAGCTCAACATTGGCTTCGGGACTGCGCGTTACGTTGACCACACAGACGCCGGACTGGGGACAAAAGGGGTTGCCACGTGAGCTATAATTCTTAGCCGATCACTTGGAGAGGTGTCGGAGTGGTCTAACGTGCGGTCCTGGAAAGACCGTCTGCGTCAAAAGCGCAGCGAGGGTTCGAATCCCTCCCTCTCCGAGTTTTTTTCGACCTATAAAATTAAGTCATGGACTCTTTCACCGCTAAACTCGAGGAGATTTCCAAAACGTACCGCGAGCTTCAAGAGAAGCTCGGGCAACCCGACGTCGTCAACGATCAGGAAAACTACAAAAAACTCGCCAAGAAACTTAGGTCCATCGAGCCGATCGTCGATACCTACGAAACTTACAAGCGAGTCAATAGCGATATTGAAGCTTCACAGGAAATGCTGCGCGATCCGGAGCTGCGAGAGCTGGGTGAAGCTGAGCTTCCGGGGCTCAAGTCCAAGGCCAAAGAGCTGGAAGAGAAATTGCACATGCTCATTTTGCCCAAGGATCCCAATGACGAGAAAGATATCATCGTTGAGATAAGCGCGGGAACCGGCGGCGATGAGGCATCGCTGTTTTGCGGCGACCTCTTTCGCATGTACCAAAAGTACGCCGATCAGATGGGTTGGAAGATCGAAGTCGCCAGCCAAAGCCCAGGCGAAGTAGGGGGCTTCAAGGAAATTACGAGCTACATTCGCGGCGACAACGTATATAGTAAATTGAAATTCGAATCAGGCGTGCATCGCGTGCAGCGCGTTCCGGCTACCGAAGCCCAAGGTCGAGTGCACACCTCGACGGCCAAAGTGTATGTGATGCCGGAGGCTGAAGAAGTCGATGTGCAGCTTGAAGAAAAGGATTTAGAAATTACCACTATGCGCTCCGGCGGAGCCGGTGGGCAGAACGTCAACAAAGTGGAAACGGCCGTGCGCATCGTTCACAAGCCGTCGGGATTGATGGTGGCATGCTCGGAAGAGCGCAGCCAATTGCAAAACAAAGAGCGCGCCAAGGAAATTTTGCGCGCCAAGCTCTTCAAGATGCAGATCGAGGCGCAGCAGCAGGCCGCCGCCGATCACAAGCGTTCGTCCATCGGCACAGGCGATCGCTCGGAGAAAATTCGCACTTACAACTTCAAAGATAACCGCCTCACTGACCACCGCTTGAATCAAAACTTCAGCTTGCAACAGATACTGGAAGGGGATCTCGATAAGGTGATTGAATCGAGTATCCTGGCCGAGCAGCACCGGCGCCTGGAAGAAGATTCGGACAATGGCAACGGTGCATGAGGCATATCGCAAGCTGGTGTCCAGTTTGCAAGCCGCAGGCATCGAGAAGCCGGAAGCGCAACGGCAAGCCGATCTGATCATCGAGCATGCCACCGGTTGGTCGAAAGCCCGGCAAATGGCTTATCCTGAAGCGCCGCTGGAAGATGATGCGGTGGCGGCCATCGAGCGCATCGAAAGTGAGCGTCGCAAACGCGTGCCGCTGCAATACATTCTGGGCGAACAATGGTTTATGGGCCTGGCGTTCAAGGTGCGCCCGGGGGTGCTGATTCCGCGGCCGGACACCGAAACGCTGGTCGAGCAAGCGATCAAATTTCTGTCGACTGCAAGCAGTCCCACGTTTGTAGACATCGGCACCGGCAGCGGCGCAATCGCGATCGCGGTTCTGCATGCTTTGCCTGACGCGCGTGCCTACGCGCTCGATATTTCGAAAGCGGCGCTGGCCACAGCGGCAGAAAACGCCGCCCGGCACGCCGTCACACCGCGGTTAACTTTAGTAGAAGCGGATTGGCTGAGCTTTCAGCCGCAGCGCCCGCTGCATGCGGTTCTCTGCAACCCGCCGTATGTGCCTATGTCTCAAGCATCGGAACTGGAGCCGGAAGTGGCCGTCTTCGAGCCGAAAGAAGCTATATTCGGCACTGACGAAGACGGTCTCGGCTTTTTTCGTAGCCTGAGCACTGGCGCTGGTCGGCTTCTTAGCCCTGGCGGCTTGATTTTTTTAGAAGTCGGGCGCGGGCAAGCGGAGGCGGTGACCTCACTCTTCAATAATGCCGGTTGGGGACAGGTGGCCGTATACAGCGATCTCAACGGCATCGCACGCTGTATATCCGCGGCCCATGCACTTGGGGCTATTGGCAGCTAAGGTTAAACTGCTAAAATGTAAAGAATCAGCCCGTGAGGATTCCATGCGTATGCTGGACGACACCATTCTCAAAGCAATTTCTGCAGATGGCACAATACGGGCGGCGATAGCATCTTCCACCAATTTGGTTGAGGAGGCGCGGCGGCGCCATGGACTCTCGTACACTGCGACTGCGGCTCTAGGTCGGGCGCTTACGGGCGCGGCCCTGGTTTCAACTATGGTCGCTAAACGTGGCGCAGTCTCGATGAAGTTCCAGGGCGATGGTCCGCTGGGCAAAGTTGTTGTGGACGCATCACACAAGGGAACAGTAAGAGGCTACGTTGAGAATCCCCAGGTTGAGTTACCGTTAAACTCCCTGGGGAATTTTGATGTTGGGACTGCTGTCGGACAAACCGGTTATCTCCACGTCACGGTCGACCACGGCTTCGGAAGACCATACACCTCAACCGTCGAACTTTCGTCAGGCGAAATTGGCGAAGATATCAATCGCTATCTGGTCAACTCAGAGCAGACAGGATCGGTTGTAATTCTGGGGACGCACCTCAATTCTCGCGGTGTGGAAGCTGCCGGCGGTTTGATCGTGCAGTTGCTGCCGGACCACACCGAAGAAACAATTTGCAAGATTGAAAACAACATAACCACCTTCGGAACGTTTACCTTCCTCATGCGCAGAGGCATGAGCCTGGCTGATATTCTCAATCGAATTCTGGACGGATTCGAGGTGCAGCCGCTTACCGAAGAGCCGCTTAGCTTCTTATGCCGGTGCACGCAAGAACGTTTTGTCGAAGCGCTGACAATTTTGCCGAAGAGCGATCTGATTGAGATGGCCGAAGAAGAAGGGCAAGCCGAAGGTCGTTGCCACTTCTGCAACGCCTACTACACCGTCGAGCGGGACCGCCTTCTCGACCTGGTGCGCCGCAAGGGTTAAAGTTAAGTCTCTCTAATCAACGATGGCTTGGTAGCGGGGACGAAAGCCCGCTTTTCTGTACGTAGCGGCGCGCGGCAGCGCGCTTTGCACCGTATATGGTGGCAACGACCGGTACGTACCCGTCGCAAGCCCGCTTGAGACCAGTCCCCAAAAAAGCACAAAGCCAGCCTGCAAGGCTGGCTCTACAACTCAACAACTGCGCAAGAGTGACCGGGACGGCTCAAAAGCCGCCCGTTTATTGCGGGGCTGCCTCAACGTTAAACAGCGCGCTCCACCTTGCCGGCTTTGAGGCAGCTCGTGCACACTTTCATGCGCTGAATCGCCTTGCCGACTTTGGCTTTTACCGGCTGCAGGTTGGGCAGCCAGCGTCTTTTGTTGTGCGGGTTCCAGTGCGAACGCAGGAACGTGTAGTTGTAGCCCACTTGGGGTCCTTTGCCGCATACGTCACAGCGTTTTGCCATGATAATTTCCTACCGTCGTTTGAAGTTTTCCCTGGCCGTGGTTTGGCTGACAAGTTGATGACTGTCTTCTTTACCCCTGAGGCTGATAAAACAACCCGGAGCACTTTTGCGGACGCGACAAACTACCGCTGGGGTAGATTTGCAGCGCCCTTAGCAACCACGGCGCCATGCAAAGGCTCCGATTGTAACACGTTTGGCGGTTTTTTCCGGCGCCCGCCGCACCGGCATTGGCAATAATAGAAACACAACTTTTACAGTATTATCTAATTGAGGGCTCGTATCTCATGGTAGTCTGTGACTTGCGGGTGCTAGCTGGCGGGCTTCAGCGGTGCTCATAACGTATCGGGTAGTCAACAACGCGCCGTACCAAATTTCCACGAGTGACTCAATTTCTCGGAGTTGAGGCAAAAGGTTCTAAGCCTTAGAATTCGTGGTATCAAACTAACAAGCTCGATTGCAGTTGAGCGGCAAAATTGGGGTTGGAACTAGGAACAAAGAATGGCACTCGTCAACTACGCCGCTAGGGAGATTAACTGCAAAATCGTCTACTACGGCACCGGTCTTGGTGGCAAGACTACCAACCTGAAGTACATCCACAGCCAGCTGGCGCCAACGACCAGAGGCGAACTTATTAGCTTGGCTACAGAAACCGAGCGTACGCTATTTTTTGACTTCTTACCCCTCGATTTGGGCAGCGTTCAGGGATTCAAGACACGCTTTTCCCTCTACACGGTTCCTGGTCAGGTCGAATACAACGCCAGCCGCAAACTAATCTTGAACGGCGTCGACGGCATCATTTTCGTCGCCGATTCCGACGTGATGCGCTCCAAAGAAAACATCGAGTCTCTGCAAAACATGGTGGAGAACCTCGCCGAGTACAATCTGACTCTCGATAACATTCCGTGGGTACTGCAATACAACAAACGCGACCTGGCCAATGCCATGCCAATTGAACGCATGGAGCGCGAGTGCAACATTCGGGGCGTCCCATCTTTCGAAGCGGTCGCCTCTGAAGGGTTGGGCGTTTTCGCTACCCTGAAAGCCATCTCCAAACTGATTCTGAACCGCCTGCAGTAGATCCACTGGCCTGCAAAATCTTGGGTTTGCGTTTTCCGCAAAGGATCCAGCAGATTTTTTTGCGATATACGCAATATTGCGAATTTCGCAAAAAAAATGGCTCTGGGCTTTGCGAAATTCGCAATACCGGTTTGCTGGCAAACCAACAAGACTCGTCTCGTTGTGAGTGATATATCCATTGCGCATACAATCGCTTCTTGCGCAGGATTTAATTGCAGCAAGAGGCGCAATCTTCTACGCTTTTTGTTGTTCTCTTTGTGGCGGTACAGGTGGTTAGCGAACGTCCCACGGCAAACCGTGATGCTGAAGTCGCCGCGCTCGGTAGGGCGCTGGCTGTAGAACGTCGCGCGCGCTACATCGACTTTCGCGGTAAGCGCTCGACCTTTTCCGAATTCGTGCGCCACACTGCCAACAGAATGTGCAAACGCTATCCGCTGGACTCGTGTTGGACGACGATCCGCGGTTTGTTCACCCAGTATCCGAATCTCGACGTTGCGTCGCGCATATCTATAGTAAGGCGAACTGAAGAGCTGCTTTTTCCACCAGTGCACTCGGCGTCGGAAGCGGCGGGCGGCGACCCGCTTGCCGATCCCGTAGCGGACGCCGCAAACCCGCTTGTGCAGGCAGGCAGCCTGCGCTCCTCCGGCACGGCACACGGGGCTGCGTCTCACAGTCCAAAGGCTGGTAAAACCACGCCTCCCAAGCTCGACAACACCACACCTGTGCCTGAGCGCAAAAAACAACCCAACGCATTCAAGGACGAGGTTTCGCTACCGGCAACTGAAGTGAAACCCAAGCCGCGTATGGACAAGGATCCAACCACCGTTGATGTCAAATACGTCAAAGGCGTGGGGCCCAAAATGGCTGCCGTCTTCGAACGGATGGGAATTTACACCGCTGCCGATCTCATCCGCCATTATCCAAGGCACCATCTGGACTTTCAAAATCGTCTGCTCATTCGCGAATTGCAGCCCGGACAGGAAGTCACCGTATTTGGTACCATTCGCTCGGTCGGAGCTTTCCAATCCAGAAAGGGCAATGTTTCGATCCTGAGTATTGTCATCGGCGATGGCACCGGCAGTGTCCTGATCAGCCGTTTTATCGGCGGCCGCAGCAACAAATACCTGCTCGATCGCTACCAGTCGCAATATCCCAAAGGCGCGCAGGTAATCGCCTCAGGATTGGTGGAGCGCGATCGATATAGCGGCCGGCTGCAACTGAAAAACTCCGAGCTGGAAATCCTTGCCGGCACGGCAGCCGATGAAGAGGAAATGGGCAGCCTTCACACCAACCGCCTCGTGCCTGTGTATCCGCTCACCGAAGGGCTGGGCTTGCGCTACTTGCGCAGCGTCATTCACAATGCACTGGAAATGTTCGATCACGCACTTGAAGATCCGATTCCCGAATCGCTACGGTTGCGGAATAATCTCCTGCCACTCAAACAAGCCTTATGGGGAATACATTTTCCCGAGGACGTTGAAAGCAAAGACGAAGCGCGGCGTCGCCTTGTCTTTGACGAGCTCTTCGCGGTGCAGTTGCAGCTTGCGCACAGACGATGGGAGCGCGCCAATAGCGAAGATGCGCTTGCCTTCAAGGTACCGGACGGCGGACTGATCGAATCCTTTAAACAAGCGCTGCCCTTTACCCTCACGGGCGCCCAGCAGCGCGTATTTGCCGAGGTGGCGCGAGATCTCGCTTCCAACAAGCCGATGCACCGGCTTGTGCAGGGCGATGTCGGCTCGGGCAAAACAGTGGTCGCGGCGATGGCTTCACTGATAGCAATTGAAAACGGCTATCAAGTTGCCGTGATGGCGCCAACTGAAATTTTGGCTGAGCAGCACTTCCGCCAGTTTCAGCGTTGGCTGACACCGCTGGGATTGCGCGTGGCGCTGTTTGTCGGCAAGCAAGGCGTCAAAGAGCGCCGGGCGGTGCAGCAGGCACTGCTTGCGGGACAGGTACATGTGGCGATTGGAACGCACGCACTTATTCAGGATGATGTCGAGTTCAACAAGCTCGGCTTGATCGTAATCGACGAACAGCACCGCTTCGGCGTCAAGCAGCGCGCCAAATTGAAAGCAAAGGGCTACAATCCCGAACTGCTAACCATGACTGCCACGCCGATTCCGCGCACGCTGGCGCTGACGGTGCACGGCGATCTCGACGTTTCGGAAATCGACGAACTTCCGCCTGGACGAAAAGCGATCAAAACAAAATTGGTCGGCAGTGCGCAAAAAGGCCCGCTCTGGAGTTTCATCAAGCAAGAACTTCTGAAAGGCCGACAGGCATACATCGTTTTTCCACTGATCGAAGAATCCGAAAGCTTATCGGCCAAGGCAGCAACAGCTGAATTCGAAACCTTGCGCACCACCGAATTTCCAGAGCCCCAATATCGCATCGGGTTGATGCACGGCAAGTTGAAGCCGCAAGAAAAAGAAGTGGTAATGGAGCAGTTTCGCAAAGGCGAACTGCAGATTCTGGTTTGCACCACTGTCATTGAGGTGGGTGTTGATGTGCCGAATGCGACGGTGATGGTGATCGAAAACGCCGATCGCTTCGGACTGGCTCAGTTGCACCAGTTGCGTGGACGTGTCGGACGCGGTGGCGAGCAGTCTTACTGCTTCCTGGTTGCCAATGCCGGCTCCGAGACGACTCGGCAACGCCTGGAGATTATGGAAAAAACGAACGACGGATTCGTGGTGGCACAAAAGGATCTCGAGTTGCGCGGCCCGGGTGAATTCTTGGGAACGCGCCAGAGCGGCATGCCGGATCTTGTGCTCGCTGATCTTGTCAACGATGCCACCATACTCGAGCAGGCAAGAAAATCAGCCATCGACTTGATCAAGGAAGACCCGCGGCTGGAGGCACACAAAGGCTTGCGTAAATTCATCGAACGCGCCGATGGCTCAGAGCTGAGCGAGATTGTTCAATCGGGCTGACTCGTGCGTTGCCTAAGGCTGATTGTCGCAACCCAACCGTTTTAGCAAACGGAACCATTTTCCTGAAAACAGGTCTGTTCAATGAACTCATGGGACATATCGCCCCAACGCTTCATATCTCAGCAGGAGGAAATCGCATGCCAACAGTTGAGAAGCAAACAGTAGTTACACCGGCATCGAGTAGCGGGCCCGGCACAGTGCTCGCAGTGGTGCTCGCATTAGTGGTTGTTGCTGTGATCGGTTATCTCGTTTACTTGTTCGCGTTTAGCGGCAGCGCGCCGGGGCCGACCGTCATTGAACACAACACGACAGTTACGCCGCCTTCGATAAACATGCCTGCTCCAAGCATGCCTTCATCCAGCGCGCCCAGTACTCCGAGCGCTCCGAGCGGCGGACAATAAAATATAAGCTGCTGATGTGCTTCGTGGAACGCCCAGGTTGACGGTTTTCGCAAAACGATCACGTTTTCGAAACCGTTGGCGTTCCACTTGCCGTCTTTGTCATGCATAGCGCGGATGAACTTACGGCGCCGGTTGGGTTTCGACCGGCTTGGCCGATACATCGATAAGTGGATGTTTCTTCAAGAAATCGAGCATCGCTTCCGAGGCGTTGAAGGTCTCGTTGGGAATTCCAATGACGGCAATATCGCCGCGGTGATCAATGCTGCCTGCCCATCCGTGTGTGCCGGTTCCCAATATAACTTGACGTGTTTCGGCGCCATTCGCTGTGTTCACCCAACTGCGTGTGGTAATGTCACCGCGCTGCGTAACGGCAGGATCTCCTGCCTTTCCCGTCTTGGGATCAACCAATCCATTGGCGCGATTGTATGCATCAACAATGTACTTTTGATCCTGGATCATGTTGCCGTTCTTTTCGTGGTTGTATTCCAGGTAGTGGAAGAGGAACTTCAGATCGATGAACGGCTCACCTGAGTACTTCGACATTTCCATGTCGTTTTCCGCTTCTTTATCTGCTATGCGCCCGACTTGTTCGGTGCCACCGTAGGGAATCACCGGATCATGTAGGGCATGGATTGTTTGTTGTGACATCGGGCGGTTCAGTGGTTTTTCGTAGCCCGTCATGTAGCCTTCGTCGGACTGAACGGAAGACACCCAATTGTTTTGGGAGGCAAGTGCGTAGGCTTCACTGCCACCGTGAGAAAATCCGGTCAGCCCCTGTCGGCTCGCATCAAGAGGAAGTCGCGTCGAAAGTTTGTCATGCACAGCATTGAGATATTTGTTCTCGTCCGGGCCGTCTTTCGTGCCTGTGAGAGCACTCCACCAACTTCTGCCGAAGTCGCGTTGTCCATTGTTATAGGAGTTGAGCAGACCTTCGCCGTGCAGATAGACGACTGCCACGCCGGCCTTATCGGCAGCTTGACTCAACCCGGTGAAAGATTCCGGTTCTGGTGCGCCTGGTTTCAGGGCCTTGAAGTAATAAAGCGTTGGCAATGCGGATTTGCCGTCCCAGCCTTGCGGGACGTGCACCTCAGCAGTACGTTTTTGCCCGTCGACGTCGACGTGCATCTTGGTTGTGTGACCGGGGCTAAACGCCCTCGCGCGCCCTTCTTCGTGCGCTGAGAGAAGATTGCTGTTCAGTCCTAAAACTGGTGAATCTGGTAGGTCTGGTTTGTCCATGACCACTGGACGCCTTAATTTTGTCGGGGATTGCGGCCTAAGTTGAGGATAAGCCGATGTGTTCCGGCTTTCTATCGTGGAAGTACGGGGTCAGGGGAAAACTACGCAGGCGAGCCGCCTGCGTTCCTAGAGCCCACGGTCCGTTGTCCTGCCGGCGTCAGCCCGCGGTCCATTGTAGCGGCGGCCGTCAGCCCGCTATTGGCGCAGGAAGTCGTTTTGCTTGAGCAGATTCACCGGGTCGTAGTGGCTCGTGATGTACACCGGTGTCCCGACGTGAAGATAGGGGAACATCTTCAGGATGTCCTCGTTCTTGTGTCGAATGCAGCCATGACTAGCATTGGTGCCAATGACCTGAGGATTGTTGGTGCCGTGCATCTCCAGATTTGTCGACTGGCCTTTGGCATTCGCCAGGCGCACTGCCCTCGGACCAAGCGGATTATGCGGTCCGGCCGGGTGCGTGATCATAGTCTCCGGATCGGTCCATGCGGGATGGGAGCGGCGCTCAATAATTGAATAACGCCCTTCCGGCGTCCACTTGAGCATTGCCCCCGTCGCGTCGCGGGTGCGCATCACTTCTTCTATGCCGCCGCTGTGCGCGTTCAGCTGGAAAATGTGAGTGACATGATCCTTCTTATCGACGATAACAGCTGTCGCTGCTTCTGGATTTCCCGACGCCCGCGGAAAGGCGCCAGGCTCTGTTAATAACTTGCCGTCGTCAGCCGGTTTATGGACCGCGTGATGCTTGCTTTCTTTCGGATGGACGACGTCCGGATGAAGCACCAGTGGTTCGGATGGGCGCGCGGCGCGGTTGCCTGTGTGCAACCGGTTTGATTGCCCCTGCTCCCACTCATACTGTGAGATCAGTCGTCCGATCTCGTCGGGCTTTGTTTGATCAGGGTCAACCCAATGGTCTTTAAAGCTCGATCGTTCAGTCATGATGGGACTCCCTAAATGGCGCGTTGCGAGGAATATACGAAGAGCTCATGGCAGATTTGTGACCTGTCCATTAACGACTACGTACATTCACCACGGTAACCACCGTGGCATCGTTATTTGATGAAAGTAGCCGGCTTGGTAGAAGCCTCGGTGGTCTTGTCCGATGGCATTACCATCCCGGAAGGAATCTCCACGACAAACTTGGTGCCTTTGCCTTGTTCGCTGGTTACGGAAATCGTGCCGCCATGAGCCTGAACGATCGCATTTGCAATCGACAGTCCGAGCCCTGTGCCCCCCACCTCGCGCGCGCGCGACTCATCTACTCTGTAGAAGCGATCGAAAATGTGTTTCAAGCTATGAGGAGGCATCCCGATGCCGGTGTCCTCAACGATTAGCAACCACGATTGCTCCTGCTGCTCGATGGATAATTGCACCGTTCCGCCTGGCTCTGTATATCGGATGGCATTATCCACAAGATTTATCAAAACGCGCGAGAGTGAATCAGCATTTCCATTCACTTTGCCTCGAGGAAGCTCGCCAACGGACAACTTGATGGACTTGTTTTTGGCCAGTTCGCTGAAATCTTCTGCAATCTCGGAAACAAGCTGATCTAGCGAAAGCACTTGCATAGCCAACTTTAATTCCGGACTTTCCATTCGAGCCAAAAGCACCAAATCATCACCGAGCTTGCGCAGTCGGTGGCTGGCCCGCGTCAGGACATCGATGAGGTCGCTTACCTCTTTGTTGTTGTTGCTCTTTGCTTGCAAAGTTTGCGTTGCTGCCTGAATGATCGTGGTTGGCGTTTTCAACTCGTGGGCGGCATCGGCGACGAATCTGCGAAGAACATACATGCTGCGCGCCACCGGTCTGACGGCGTTGGCGGCGAAAAACCAACCACAACCAGCCGCTGCGCCGGCAAGAATTGGCAGAATCAAAAGCATGGTGATCACAAACTGGGTGATCGCATCATCGATGGCTTGTGTTTCAACTTGAACTTGAAGATAACCGGACGGATGCAAGGCCAGATATTTGGAACGGATCGACCTGTGACGCCCGCGCGGGTCGGCTCGCAGTCCGCCTTGTATCAGTTGTATCACTCCTGCCCGCCCGTAAGCTTGCAGCAAATTCTTGTTCTGGTCGTACAGCTGCACCGTGTTGAGCAGTACGACGTGTTGTTCGTTCGCTCGTTTTGCCCATCCCTCAAGAGTGGGTTGATTTGCTACAAACGTGATCGACGGTTGGATCTCGGCTAATAACCTGGTCAAGCTGTTGTCGACGGAGCCATTCAAGCCATGTGCGAAAACGGCGAGCGCCACGGGCAGAATGATGGTGTACATCAACAATGACGTAAACACGAATGTGACTGTGAGGTTTCGCCTAAGCTTCTTCAGCATCAGTGGGCTTCAAGTTTGTATCCCAATCCATAGACTGTCTGTATTATGGACGAAGCGCCGGGAGTGTCGAGCTTTTTTCGCAGCCGTTTGATGTGCTGCCGAACTGTCTCGGACATGAAGCCGGCGCCGGACTCCCAGACGTGCTCAAGGAGATCGTCGGCACTGAATATGTGGTTGGGATGCCTGGCTAAAAACTCCAGCAGACGATATTCCTTGGGTAAGAGATGAACTTCCTCCTCGCCCTTAAATACCCGGCATTCGGCTGCGTCGATCTTCAAATCCGCTATCTCGATGACATTGCCTGCGGACTGCAAACCGCGCCGCAGCAGCGCCCGGACGCGGGCGGACAGCTCTTTAAGATGAAAGGGTTTAGTCAGGTAATCGTCGGCGCCGGTATCCAGCCCCAGTTCTTTATCTTCGACGCCGTCTTTGGCCGTCAGCATTAAAATCGGCGATTGCCCGCCTGCCTTGCGAAAACGGCTACAAAGCTCGAGTCCGCTCAGTTCGGGCAACATGATGTCCATGATAATCAGGTCGAATTTGTTGGCGGACATGCGAGCCCAGGCGCTTGAACCCGCGTGGTCAACCTCAACCAGGTGCTGCTCGTGTGCCAACCAGTCGGCGACCAGCTTGGCGATATCTTTTTCGTCTTCAACCAGGAGAATTTTCGCCACAGGTCACCGTTGCCGCGATTGCGGACTTGCTTGACCCTAAGCGTAACATATGACTGTAAAGCTACGGTTGAGCCCGGGCGGCGCGGTGCCCGCCCTTACGCCAAACGCCGGCAGAACCGGTGCATCGCGCCGTACGTCGGTTATGAGGCCCGGCGAGTTCTCCTTTGCACCGGCTCGTCGAAGTCGGATCGCGGCACTCCCTGTCGTCGCTCGGTTTCATCGAGCGTATGGATGAGCCAGCGAAACGCGGAAGCGACATCGGCCCGAAATTTATCGTAATGGCCGGCTTGCACCACGGTCCAGTTTGTTTGCTCGTCTTGCGGAACGTTCTGCGGCATGACTGTTGCCCATTGAAAAGCGCTCAGCTTATGCGACGGCGATCAAGTCATTTTGTTGCCGTTATGGCTCAACAAAAAAAAAGAGCACCGGGGTTCCGGTGCTCTTTTTTCTTTTTTTGTGGTCAGAACTAGTTGATGATGAAGTTAGTTCCGGCGACAGGAAGGACGCCTTCGCCCTTCGAGGCTGCTTCTTTCTTATCACAAGCCTTCTTGTGGAAAAGCTTGGAGATAAGGCTGGATTTCTTTTCGCACGAGCTCTTGCTGCAATCTTCTGCCAAGCAGGCGGTTGTCGTAAGAGCGAAAGAAGCGGCTAATATTAGAGCAGTTTTCATAGTTGAACCTCCGATCGGATTGATGTGCATGCTAGATGCCGCAGATTTTTGCCGTTTTTCAGCTTTGCAATTGCTTCTATCACGCGTACTGGTGCTGACGGATTTACTCGTATTCGGGGTTTTCCATCCGCGGTACTGCGGCACCGTTAACACCGCCAGGTATCATACGGGACCGGATCGCCGACTGACAAGTGTTGGAAATACTATTGTCAGTGGGCAAAACCGTGTGGTCAGGGCCGGCATTTCATGCTTTCGTCCATCATTGAACCAGGTTAAAGGCTTATCTGGCGGGCGTTTTGCGGTTTGTTGCGAAGTCGTTTTTAGACGGCCATGTGCAAGGTTAAAACCACAGTTGCGACCTATTAGCAGCCCCGCAATTGTCACCACTGCGTGATCACCGACCTCCGGCTTCGCTCGGTTGGATTTCGAGGGGGGCGGTTTCTCCCCTTTTGCTTTCCAGAAATGTGGTCAGCGCTTGCAGGTCTTTTGGCGAAATATTGGCGGCGTACGATGGCATGTTGTATCCGCCGTTCAGGATCCGTACTACTAATTGATCGTGAGTCAAACGACTGGAGACGAACGTGAGGTCCGGACCGCGCTGCCCACCTCGCCCGGCATATGTGTGGCAATACAGGCAGCCCTTGCTGTTAAAGACTTTGGCGCCTTCATAAATCGGACCACTGCTTGCGCCCACCACTTGAGGCGTTAGCGGGATGGCAGTGAATTTCGGCGTCCAAACTCCGTGAACCCCCTTCAACCACAAAGAGCCCACGAAGGCCAGTATAAAAAGGACGATTCCGACAGACCACGGCCGCCGCTTGTAGCTGCGCTCGCCGCGATTGTTCCAAAACGGTACGGATAGAAACAGCAAGAAGACCAGCGCTGGAAAGCCGATGATTACCCAATCTTCGGATTCATGGGGCAACAGCGCCAGCAAGGCGAAATACCATATAAGGTACCAGTCCGGTTTTGGCGAAGCTTGAACTATAGAAGGATCCGGTGGATTCTGCAATTCCGGCGCACCAAAGAAAATTGCACAAAGCAGAATGGCGATCACAAGCCCGGTGCTAAATACGACGTCGCGCCATGCCGCATCCGGCCAAAATGGTTTGCCGATGCGTTTCAACATCTCCTCGTACTTTTGCTTATACGTTTTAGGATCGATTGTCTCGCCGGGCACAGGGGGCTCTGAGATACCGTGAAAAAGCACCAACCACACGTGAAAGACAATGATGGCAATCAAAACGCCCGGCAATAAGAATACGTGAGCAGAGAAGAAGTGCCCGAATGTGGTGCTTCCCAAGTCGCCGCCGGTAAGCAGCAGCTCGGCGGCAAACTTGCCGATAAAGGGCGCGCGCAAAGCCTGTTCTGCGCCCACCGAAACAGTCCAGACAGCGTTTTGATCCCAACGCAGAATCTGACCGGTAAATCCCATTGCCACAGTAAGAAACAACAAGAAGACGCCGCTTAGCCAATTCATTTCTCGCGGAAATTTGAACGAGCCCCAGAGAAATGTTCGCAGCGCGTGTACGCCGACAAATAGAATCATTGCCGAAGCGCCGAAGTAGTGCATCCCTCGTATCAACTTGCCGAATGGGGCGCGCTCAGTGATGAAGCGAAGACTTTCAAATGCATCGCCGGCTGAAGGGACGAAGAAGTTGGACAAGGCGATACCCGTAACTATCTGAACGATGAAACAAGTCAGAGTAGCCGTCCCGAACACATAAGCCCATTTGGATCCAGGAGGCACCGGATGTGCCATGATCTGCACGATTGGCTCCCTGAGCCCGGTTCGCTCATCCAGCCATTGCACTACTGTGTCGATTATTTTCACAACTATTCCTAAGCTTCGGTCAATACGGGACGGAATGCGATTTCGACCTGACCCTTGTTGACACGCACCGCATAGCGGTGTAGAGGTCTTGGAGGAGGGCCTCCCGCTACGTCTCCATCGGCGTAAAAAACGCCGCCGTGGCAGGGACAGAGGAACAAATCCGCTCCTTGCTCCCATCTCACCGGACACCCAAGATGTGTGCAGTTGATGGCAAAAGCGATGAAACTTTCCGCGCTCAGGCGACGCACCCAGGCGGTGCGTTTGGAGCTAATCCTGTCCCACGGTAGTGCATAGGGACTTTTGAAGGCGACTGGCACCGTCTCACCTTCTTTAAAGTCATCCAGCGATCCAAGAGCAACCCAAGTCGGATTTTGCGGCACGAACAAGAAATACATCATGAAGCAAACGGAGGGAATGGCGACGATCAGCGCGATCACTGCGCTGCAAACGAACGCGACCAGCTTGAGAAACTCTTGGCGGCTGACGAAAACTTTTTTCCAGTCAACCAAGATTTTCGGGGGTTCATGATTGCTGCACATCTTTTCTCAAATCCTCAAACCAACCGACTACACCAAGCACAAAAAATATGAGACCAGCCGCCGACATAACCCAAGACGTCACTATTCCGAAGCAGAGCAATGTGATGCCCAAAGCCAGCGTGACGGGCCAGACGGTCGGCGGCGGTATTCTTTCCGGAAGCGGCATGCCTGCTTTGTTGCCGGATGCCGCATTGTCGGCGTGTTGTTCTGCCATGTCATCCTCTCCTACTCCACGACTTTCCGCACCGAATGCGGTGCCTCATTTTCAGGATATTCGTAAAACCAACGAATCATGATCGCCATCAGCGCCCAGAGGTAAATTACACTGCCAAATCCCCACATGATTGCGCCGCCGAGTTTCTGATCGCTAAGCTGGGTGAGTCCCCACTTCTCCCGAAGCAGCGGCAGTATTCCCAACTGATCATGGGGATGGGCGTAGACCGAGTAATAAGGTGTATCCGCTATGCTGAAAATTATTCCTATCAGACCCTGTGCAACAGCCGCAGTAAATACATAGACAAGTGCGACGGAGGGAGTGAGCCGGCCTTCGATTGGTTTCCAAACCGGCCACCACAAAATGAAGCCGCTCACCAAGAATGTCAGGTGTTCAAAAACGTGAAAGCCTTCGTTTTCTATGGTGGCATTGTAGAGTACCGGTAAATGCCAAATCCAAAAAACGGTGACTGCTATTGCAAGAGCGAGTATTGGGTGTCCGAGGATACGTTCGAGCAATCGGCAAAACGGAATCTTCATCACTGTCCTCACCCAGGCTTGCGGCAGGGCGCTGACCATATATGCTGGTGCCACCAGAGCCAGAAGCATGTGTTGCAGCATGTGAGCGCTAAACAGATAGTCGTCGGAAAGCGCGTCCAGGGGAGAACATAAAGCGATAAAAATGCACAACACGCCCAGCGTAAAGTTGAACGCATCAACAGTCAATTTCCACTTCGTTGTCCAGAAGTAACCGACCAACGCGAGTATGCAGCCGATTATCACGCTCGGATAAAAGCTCCACGCCAGCAATATCGCCGATCCGTTCATACGTATCTCCAGAGATAGACGACGGAAAAGATAAATACCCAGACGACGTCGACAAAGTGCCAGTAATAAGCAATGCAATGCATGCCGCCCGAGGTCGGTTCAATTTTGCGTCCGAAGGTGCACAATCCCAGCAGGCTAAGCAGAAGCAAAAGCCCAATGATGACGTGCAAGCCATGGAAGCCTGTGAGCGTGAAAAAAGTGGTTCCAAACAAATCTCGACTGATCGTTATATGGTGCTCGATGAGATCTGCATATTCGATGCCCTGACCGGCTATGAAGATCGTGCCGAGAATAATCGTTATCGCCAACCAGAATCTCAGCCAGCCGCGATTCTGTTTTTTGAACGAATTTTCCGCGCACCACATTGTGAAACTGCTGGCAAACAAGGCGATCGAGAACATGCCTGTCTTTAGAGGATCCAGATAGGATTCGGCGCTGAAGTGAATCACTTTGTGAAAGTTGACGTACGACATCACAAGCATCAGAAAGAACGTTGCTTCCGAAGCAATGAAAAGGAGCATGCCCTGCAATGCTTTGCTCATGCCGGTTGTCCTCCGATACCGGCGACTCGTTCGTCCGGTTCGTGCGTCAGGTCCCACAAGGGGCGACGGCTATTTACAGCCGGCAGGCTGTCGAAATTTTCCGGTGGTGGTGGTGAGGTGGTTGCCCATTCCAGGGTCCATGCGCTCCACGGATTGGGCCCGGCAATTTTTCCTTTGAAAAAACTGTAGACGAGGTTGTAGGCAAAGAGGAAGAAGGAAAAAACGAGTATGAACGAGCAGATGCTGGAGAACATGTTTAGTTCAGCCCACCCGTGCATGCCGCGTGGATAAGTCCACACTCGCCTGGGCATCCCCAGCAACCCCAGTATGTGCAGGACGAAGAAAGTGCCGTTAAAGCCGACGACGGATAGCCAGAAATGCCATTTGCCTATTGTTTCGGAAAGCATTCTGCCCGTGACTTTCGGATACCAATAGTAGAAACCGCTGATCAGAGCGAAGACCAGACCTCCGAGCAACACATAATGGAAATGGGCAACCACGAAGTAAGTATCCGTCAATTGCCAGTCAATCGGCACCGCTGCAAATGCTACGCCCGTTAATCCACCGATGGTGAATTGCAGTACAAACGCGGTGGCAAAAAGCATTGCGGTAGTGAATCGAATCGAGCCGCCCCACATTGTCGCTAGCCAGTTCCAAACTTTGACTCCGGTAGGAATGGCAATGAGCATGCTGGTGAAAGCAAAGACATAAAGAGTTGTGTTGTCCAGTCCGGTCGCAAACATGTGGTGCACCCAGACGCCCATGCTGAGAAAACCGATGGCGACTGTGGAAGCCGCCATGAATCCGGCCCCATAGATCACCTTGCGACAAAATACGGGAATCACTTCGGAGACGGCACCCCAGCCGGGCATAATCAGAATGTAGACTTCCGGATGTCCAAAGAACCAAAAGAGATGTTGCCAGAGAAGCGCCGAACCACCGAAGTTGGGGGCGAAAAAGTGAGTGTGCAGGAGCCGGTCGAAAAGAATCATCACCAGCGCCGCGTTGAGTCCCGGCAACGCAAAAATGATCAAGAACGAGTCGATCACCATCATCCAGAGAAACAGCGGAATTCTGTTCATCGACATGCCTGGTGCTCGAAGAGTAAATGCGGTGACGATGATGTTTATCGCTGTCGCGACGGACCCCACCCCGACCAGCAGGAGACTGAGAGCCCAGTAGGTGGTTCCTGGATCGAACAAAAATGCTTTTTCCGTAAGCGGTGGATAAGCGAACCACCCGGCCGACGGCGCCCCGCCACCCATAAAGCTGAAGTAGAGCAGCAGGGCTCCAAACAGAAATATCCAATAGGCGAATGCATTGAGCCTGGGGAAGGCCATATCCCTGGCGCCAATCATCAGCGGTTCTAAGTACACCGTCATCCCAAGAAGAATCGGCATGCCCATGAAGAAGACCATGGTGGTACCGTGCATCGTGAAGATTTGGTTGTACGCCGATTGGGAGACGAAATGGTTCATCGGCACCATCAGCTGAATGCGGATGACCAGCGCCAGCAAGGCTGCTATAAGAAGAAAGATCAACCCCGTGCCGATGTACATGATGCCGATCTGCTTATGATCGACTGAGGTTACCCAGCTCCAAAGTCCATGATATTCATGAATATCATTAAGAGTGTTGATGTTCTTCTGCTTTGTGAATACCAGCTCTGTCATTTCAGGGTCTCCAGGTAGGCGGCAATGTCATGCGCATCGGCTGGCTTCAAACGCATATTCGGCATGTAGCAGCCAGGTTTGAACTTTTGTGGATTTGTAATCCAGCTTGCTAGACTGGGAAGGTCGTTAGGAATGACACCGCTGCCCAGCGTCGTGCGACTGCCGATGTGAGTAAGGTCGGGACCGACTCGTGCTTTAGCACCCGTGCCACTGATTGAATGACATTGAATGCAGGTGTTTGCCATAAATAATTGTTTGCCGTGAATTGCCTGGGCGACGGTTGGCTCCGGTGGCACTTGCGCCTGTCCGTGTGCCCAGGCATTGAATCGCGCAACCGGCAGGACGGTGGCAATAATGCGCATCAATCCATGATCTGCACCGCAGTATTCTGAACAAGTGCCGAGATAGATACCCGACCTGATTGGTTTGTAGAAAAGTAAGTTAGGATGCCCGAGAATCGCATCCATCTTTTGGCCA
>DATNQY010000387.1:0-19278 GCA_036703785.1 Candidatus Obscuribacterales bacterium | reverse complement strand
GCTTTTCCGCTTCCTGTGTTTGTCCAATGTGCAGAAGCGTGGTGCCGAATGCCGCGAATATAGTGGCGTCCATCGGTGCCTTTTGCAGCGCTTTCTGCAGTAGGCCCTGAGCAGCTTTAATGTCCGCGTCGCTGCGCGGCGAATTCAAATAAGTAAGCGCCCAAAGTGCCAGAACCTGACCTTCGACTGTGCGATTACGTGATTCGTTAGCGAGGTCGATGGCATGTTGATATTCATGTCCGGCAACGTCGAGGTAATGTCCGTCGCGTGTGTCGTTGAACCGGTCGCCATGACAGCGGGCGATGCGGCTGAGAGCGAGTGCTTCGGCCGCCTTTAGACCGGCGCTTTTAGCCCCGGACTCTATACCTTCATATGATTTGAGTGCCTGCTCCACATTTTTGCTTCTCAAATAGTCCTTGTCTGCTTGTTCGATTTGCGAAAGGAACTTATTTAGATGATCGCGACTTGATTCGGACTCAAGAATAAGACGTTCGTTGCGGTAATCGATGGTGGTGCGGAACTGGCTCCAGATCGGGTTGCCCAGTATGCCTAACCCGGTGGCGCTGAACAAGCCATGTGATGCCGGTGTTGCTTCCGGAGTGACAGTGAACACCGGATGTGGTATCACCACGCTGCCCAGACTCAGTGAGTTGAGTTTGATCGAGCCGATGTTCAGCCGATGGCCGTCGAGACCCATAATGGTGCCGACCGGCAGGACGTTGCCCGTGTACAGCGGCTTGGCCAGCGACTTCGGCAAGTTGTTGAAGGATGCGCCTGTATCTACCAGGAAGCCGATCGGGGTTTTTTCATCGAGCATGCCCTTGACCATCACGGCGGTGCCACCAAAAACAGGGACGGTCGCCACCGTCCTTGCCTCTTCTGGGACGGTGGCACTGCGCGGGTCGGCAAGCACGATCTTTTTCTCGTCAAAATCCAGCGTCACCAGAAATCGCTTGAGCACGTTTGCGCCGATTAGTCCGGATGGATGCCCGGGGATGGTCGAGAGATCGGTGATCAGAACCGGCAGATTGTCGAGGGTGATATCGCCGAGACTGAGCGTGGAGACCTGCGTAAAACCGAGAGGCACCGCTGTGCTGCCGGCGGTTACGGAGAAGGTTGACTGCGATCGAGCTCCCAACTCCATTGCGGCCGAGCTGTCGATCACCGTCTGGCTGGCCCCGGTATCGACAATAAAGTTCTCCTCAGGACCGTTGTTCACCCTGGCTTTGACGATGATCTGATTGTTGTCGTAATCGAAGGGGACTGCCACCGATTTTTGTTTTACCGCGGGAATTTCCGACTCCGGCGGCATCTGGAAGATTTTGTCATCGAGGGACATTTCGTCCTCGTAGGCAGTGACCACCGTTTCGCCCCGGCGCTGTCCGCCGCTCGACTGAACGATGCGGAAAGGCTCGAGCGATCGTCCCACCGGACGGTAGTCCGAGTATTCGATCGTTTGTTTCATGCGCGCGCCCGACTCCTGGTCGACACCGTTGTAATCGCAACGCAGGATCAGGTGAGTTTGCGGATCGGCGAAAAACGTGTCCGACTTGCCACCGGATGTGGTGACACGGAAGACGTCGCACAGCTTGCCCAATTCGATTTCTTTGGGCAGCATTTCTATCTTCGACGCAGGCTGAAAAATATCCACCAGTGCCGGCAAGCCGTGCTCCACCTCATCGCGAATCAGCTCATTGGCCGTCGGACTGGCGGGCGCCACCCATTCGCCGAATTGAGTCCAGCCGTGCGTGCCGTCGAAAGCGCTGATCAGCGGCACCCCCATCAAGTTCATCTCCACGCGCACTTTGTTGCCCTTCTCGAGCATGTCGCAGCCAAGCGTGTTGGCAGCAGTGGAAATTCCGGAGTTGCTGGTAATGTTACCTTTGGCGCGTAAGGGTTCTTCGCGGTGCTCGATAAGCGCCTGTTTCCCGCCCAACGCATCCACTACCTTGACTACGACGGGCGGAAGGTTTTGCGCAGACGCACTTGAGGCTGCCTGCGGGCTCGGGCTCTGGCTATATGCGGCAAGCCAGCTCGAGCACAGCGTCGCCATCAGAGTAGACTGAAAGATGGGCAGGATGCGCCCATACCCGGCGATGCGATGCGCCACTGAGATTCCCTCGCTTTTGCGTTTCGGCACAGCAAACTGAGCCGAGTAGCAATTATGCCAAATTATTATTGATCCTGACGTGGCGGTCCAAAATGTCAGGCCGGCGCGCTACTCTGTACGGGGGCGCAGACGTCAGCCATCCGCGCTAGTTTTGGTTCCGGCGGGCTTTAGCCCGCTTCAGCAATGCCTTCATCCGTACAGACAACCACTTTCGAGCGCATAGACTCCTATAAGCAATGGCGGAGCGGGCTAAAGCCCGCCGCTACCACGACTGGTGGGCAACAGAAACCGCTGGTGGGATTCGTGCCCACCATGGGTGCGCTGCATGAAGGGCATGCCACCTTGATCAAAGAAGCGCGCTCTCAGTGCCGCCACGTGGTGGTTTCCATATTCGTCAATCCGCTTCAATTCGGACCCACAGAGGATTTCGGCAAATATCCTCGCACCTTTCCGGCGGACGAACGGCTTTGCCGGAGCCTGGGCGTAGACGCCATCTTGCACCCTGGCGTGGAAGAGGTGTACCCGCGCCCGTTGGCTGAGCTGACGAAAATCGTGCCCCCTTCGCAATTAATAGAACGCCTGTGCGGGCTCTTCCGACCAGGGCATTTTGAGGGCGTTGCCACGGTCGTAATGAAGCTTTTGGGGATGGTCGAGCCATCGGTAGCTTATTTCGGTGAAAAGGACTTTCAGCAGCTTGCCGTCATAAAACGGATGGTCGCCGACCTGGACTTTCCGGTTTCGATTGTCGGGGTGCCCACCGTTCGTGAAGTGGACGGACTGGCTCTTAGCTCGCGAAACGTGTACTTGACGCCGCAGCAACGCTCGGCGGCGCCGTCTTTATATAGGGCATTGAAGCTGGTCGCAGATGAATCTTTATCCGGAAAGCAGCCCCTGGCGCAAGTGCTGGAGCAGGCGCGCAGCCAAATCAGCTCGCTGGACGGCGTCACCTTGCAATATCTGGAGGCCTGCGACCCAGACTCATTGATGCCGTTGACCGAAGCTCGCCGCCCGATGGTCGTTCTGGTAGCTGCCAAATTCGGCACCGTCAGGCTGATAGACAACTTCCTCGCCCGTTGAATCACGGGTGACGTCGGTTTCTGTTTCTGTTGTTTATCTCTTTATCTCTCTGTTTATGTATATGTCTGTATTTGGTTTTGATTACCTCAGTACTTATTTCTGTTTTTAGTCAGTATTTGTTTCTATTTCTTGTTAGATCAGTGGGATAACTCCCATTCACGTTATGGGTCACTGAGGTTAGGATTGTTTCAGGCTGAATTGGACGAAACAAAGCCAGACAGCGCCCCCAGGGCGTGTCTCCTCACGGAACGGAAACCCATGCAAGAAAGAAAAAAGGCCACTACCTATCCTCTGCAAGCGCTCTTCGGGCTACCCATGGAGCGGCCGATGGCGGCAGTCCAGCCGATGCCGGAGCCGATGCGTGGACTCAGTCCGTCCGTGCGGTTCTTTGTCGATTACAGCATTAGCGTCGCTGTCAATTCTGTGGTTCGCAAACAGGCGGCACGCACGAAACTGGTTATAACCGCGTCTGAAGGTCTTACGTTGAACGTTATGATCTCAACGCTTACCGACTCTTCGGAAACGAAATTCGTCGCTTACAGCAACGATATGTCCTTGCTGCTGCATGATTTGACTGGGTTGTTTGTGATCAATCAAACTCCACGCGAGTTGGAGCACTCTATATACCTATATCTGTCGGAACGCCTGCACGGTGAGACGGCGGTGCGTGCCGAGATTATTCGCGAATCAAATTCCGTATATGGGCTGCCTGTGCTTGAGGGGCGCTCCCAAGAAGGACCACGCAGCCTGCGCGTGAAAGCGAGCGCCGGCGCTGATTAGCCGGTTGTAAAGGTTAATTATTAGAAGCCGCTCATGTTTTAACATTAACGGCACTTCATTTTTTTGCACACAGGGAATACAATCGTTGTAACTCCCAGCGGAGACGTGTTCACGCCTGAGCACGGGAGTTTTAACGCGCCCAATCATCCTGTGAGGATCAGACTATGCAATCGCGGAATGCCAGTGGAGCGACCTTGGCTCTCGTCGCAGCAGCAGCAGTGATCATAATCATCGTCGGCGTCGGCATCTTTTTCTTGATGCAAGTGTTCGGTGGCTTTAGAGAGCTGCAGAACGCAACCGACGCAGGCAACTTGAACGTCGCCAAACAGGCGCTCAAGATGCCCAACTTTGTCATCGCCAACGACTATCAAATGGATTTCGCTGGATTGGTCAGTTCCACGTATGACCAGGGCATGGATTTGCAGACTTACGACAAAGTCTTCGGACAAGCGTACATAGTTGGACTGAACGCCATGGCGGATCGCCCTCAGGGTAATCCCGGTGGCGCACCATCGGCGCAAGGATTGCAGAACGCCATGGTGGTGGCCCAGGCGGCCAGCTCAGGCGATCCGAGCAACAGCAGCAACGTCGGGGTTGGCGGCAAGCTCTATCAAGCGTTTGCGCTGAAGGCCAACAACCCTCTATTCGACAAGTTCAACGCCGTAGCTCAAGGCAACGCCGCACGCATGCTCGGCGCAGTCAACGGCAACCAAATCTCCCAAGATTCAACCAGTTACGATTTCGCTTATATGGAACCGACCGGGCCAACCAACGTATGGCTGAACCTGGGCACGCTTCCATATGTTGGAGATAGCGGCAAACAGCTGCAAGCCAACCAACTGCCTGCCGGTTCACTGAGCACCCAAAACAACGCCGCCGGTGATCCGTACCTTGCCGGTTATGTGTCGCTGGCTATGGGCTCTGGTGGAACCACATGGAACGTAATCGGCGTGCCGATGTTCCCGGCTCACCAGGCGCACCTTGTGTCCGCTCGCGATTTCTACGCGGCCAAAGCGCAGAATAATCCCAAATTTGAGGGCGTGGTTCCGCCCAACGCATTCAAGTTTGTAACCAACGCCAACAATAAGAGCTCGAACACGCAAGCGCAAATGGAATCTTATGCCATTGTCGGCGCGCCCAACACTAAGTACGAGAACGTGGCTAAGCCGCAGCCTGGTTATGACGATGAGGACTATCAAGCCGGCTTGTCCAAAGGTTACATAATGGTCGTCAATCCGGCCGGTTATGGCGCGCAGACATTCGGACCACCCAGTGGTGCTGATGCCAACGAGCTCATGAACGGCGTCGGAATCGGCAGCCTGAGCAACGGTGATAAAGCTTTCTCTACAGGTGGACCGGATCCGAAGAATCCAGGCAACATGCTCAGTGGTAACGACTTCATTCAGGCCTGGGCAAACTACAACTCAGATCCGACCAACAACGCGAAGCCGGCCAGCGTCGACTCCAACGGCAACGCTCTCATCAACTTCGCGGACAGCAGCGGCAACCAGGTGCCATCGAGCAGCACTGATTCCAACAGCATGATTACAAGCGCGGCGGGCACGACGTGCTTCTGGAATGATGTGCAAGGACCAAGCGCCAGCTCACCATGCCAGAATCTAAATAATGCTATCCACCAGGCCTGGCCGCCGGACAACTTCACACCGTCGCCGGCACCGGGACAACTGATGGCTGTCGAAGAGTTGAAGTTGGAAGTAATACATCAATTCAATCATTGCGGCAACGTCTCCTGTCCGGCTCCGATTACTTTGCCTGACGGCACCATTCAGGAAGGCACCGGCTTACGCCACTGGAACCATAACGGAGCCGGCAGCGCCGTCACTCACGGCGGAATGGAGCAACCGATTGCTCCAGGAGCGAAAGTGGCGATTTCTGAACCAGGAACCATCGATCAGTTGATTCAGCAAGTAGCTCCGGGCAGCGAAAACCAGATCCTGCAACAGCTTGCTCAGCGTATGCAGGAAATCTATCACGACCCGACACTCAGCCCTGCAGCCGAACAAGCTCAGTACGTATCCTGGCTGCAAACCAATCCGCAGACGTTCGAATTGAACACCGTCTATTACATTTGGTTCAATCCGGCTAGCGGCTGGCAGCTCACCAGCACGCCGGCGCCCGGCAGACACACCGTACTCAACTCCAGCATGCAACCGGTGGCCGTAACATCCGACGGCAGCTTGCAGCGCTATGCCTCGGATCCGATCGACCCATCGACCAACATTGGCGGCTATCAAACGATTCCGACAATTGTCGATCCTCACCATGAGAACGGCATTCACTTGCAGTACTTTACGGCTCCTCCGGATCCCAGCGTTAGCCGTGGTGTAGACGTCGTAGATTGGCAACCGTCGTCCGGATACGGCAACCTGCTCGGCACGCTGACCTTCCGCAACTTCTGCGCCGGCGCTCTGGCTGGCAGCGGCGTGGCGGCCGGCGGCTCGTATTGCGCCCCGGACTAGAGGTGATGCGCAGGGTTAAGCCTGCAAAAATCCGGCAATCTAAAGTCCGCGCCTCAGGGCGCGGACTGTTTGCCCAAAAGACGATATATTGTTCATATCCGTCGCGAAAGGAATAGACGATGATGAGAAAAAATCTGCTGCTCGTGGTGGCATTTGCCGTCAGCGTGGCTCCTGTTCTTGCCCAGCAACCAGGTACGGGTCCTCAGGGTCACTCGGGCAAGGACTATAAGCGCGACATGAATGAATTCAAGTGGCAAGAACTGAAGACTCCTCCCGACCTTCCCGATCTGCCGCAGTACTCAGGCAACGCCAAGTACAAGCAGGGAACGGCATCACCCAATGCACGCGGCGGAACAGCCTTCTCTCTCGTCTACACGTCGAAGGATCCCAGCAATCAAGTTATTGACTGGTATTCGCGCACGCTAAGCCAGTACAAATGGAACGTGCAGCAATCCAAATCGGGCACGATGATCAGTGCTAGGAAAGGCAAAAACTTTTGCACCGTGTCTACCACCATGCGCAGTGACCTGAAGAGCGTTTGTGATTTCATCATCACATTCCGCGAGGACAGATAAGGAGTCGAACGTGTCGTTGGGAAAATTCGCTTCGCCGGCATTGGCAATCGCGCTCACCTGCGTTGTCTGTTTGTATCCGGCTTCGGCTGTCGCTTTGCCTGTTGCCGATGAGCTCGCCCAGATGCAAATGCAGATCGTTCACTCCGGGCCGACCTCGGACACTTTCGATCGGCTGGAAAAGATCATCAAGAGCGATGACAAGAATACGCAGGCGCATTATGTCCTCGGATTGGCTCTCAGAAAGTCCGGCTATTCCGGGCTCGCCGACGAACAATTCAAGATTGTCCAGCAAGATCACCAATACACCCAGCGCATTCTCAAAGAATTTCGCAGCGCCGTCGACAGAGAAGATCTGAGAGCGGCTTACGAGTACACTACTTTTATCCGCAATGCCGAGCCGGATAATGGCTGCTTGACCTATCTGGATGCACTGTCGCTCATTGACGAGGGACAACTGGCACCGGCTTCCGCGAAGTTGATATTGGCCGTCAGGCGCGACCCTTCGTTAACCGGAGCCTCGAGCGCGCTGGGTTTGATTCATCTGGCTAAGGGACAATATTCGACGGCCAAAGAGCTGGCGCTGCACGATTTGCGCATAAACCCGCGACACCATCAGGGCAACGATGTGTTGGGGCTGGCTCTGCTTGGACTGCATAAATACGCGGAAGCCGAAAAACCTCTCAAGGTTGCTTATGAAACTGGTGGTATCACAGCTGGTGCGGGGCGAGCATACGCGGAAGATCTGATCAGGTTAGATCGCTGCCAAGACGCTGTCGCCCCTGCGCTTGTGGACATGAGTTGCGAGCTCCAAAAGAACCGCTTGGAAGAATCGAAAGTGTTGGTACAAAGCATTTTGGCCAGACTGAGCAGCGAGGAAACTTTGAAGGGAATCCAACAGGCGGATGCGAAGCTCAAAGGCGGCAACTACGAATGGCGAATGTATGAAACTCTGAGCGATGTCTTCGATCGCAGCGGCGAATATCTCAGCGCGGTCAACATCCGCAAGAAGGGGTTATTGCTCGAACCCAACTACACACGGGGCTATTTCCGTATGGCCGAGAGTCTCGAGCAGTGCCATAACTATGCCGATGCCGCCAAATTTTATCAAAAGGCTTACGAGCACGAGCCGACAAACATAGATTATTTGCTGCACTACAGGCGATCGGTCGAGCGTTTGCGGACTCGGGAAAATGACCTCGCCTGGCGTTTCAAGGACTGGCTCAAAAAGCAGTCGAGGCCGGCAGCAAAGCCAATCACCGTCGATAAACCTGCCTAGATGGCCGGCCATTCAGAAGGAAAGTGAATCGCGAAGTTCGTGGCCCACTTTCGCCAGTTTTGAATGACGTTCGCTGGCCATCAAGAGCTTTACCGTTTGGCTGCCCGCGCGCGTATCGGCGAGGAAACTTCTGGCGAAGGCACCGGACTCGATATCACTGAGAAGGTCGTTCAGTTCTTTTACCGTTCGTGCGTCGACGAGCTTGGGTCCGGCGACTGCCGAGCCGTACTTGGCGGTGTTCGAGATGGCGCTGCGCATGCCGTCGATGCCGGCGGCGAAGAGTAGGTCGGCAATCAGTTTCACTTCCTTGAGACAGGATATGTATGCCAATTCCGGTTGGTAGCCGCGTTCGACCAGCGTTTCGAAAGCGGCTTTGATCAGCTCCGGCATACCGCCGCAAAGCACTGCCTGCTCGCAGTAGAGGTCGGTGATTGTTTCTTCCTCGAAGGTTGTTTTGATGGCGCCGGCGCGCGTGCTGCCTATGCCATGGGCGTATGCCAGGCACCGTTGCCATGCTAGACCTGAGGCGTCTTGTTGCACTGCTATCAATGCGGGCAAACCTTTGCCTTCTTCGTACAACGAACGAAGCTGGCGTCCGGGGCCGGTGGGCGCCACCAGAAGCACGTCGGCATCTTCGGGCAGACGAATAGTGTTGTGACGGACGGTAAAACCGTGGGCGAACACGAATGTGGAAAATGGGCGCAAGTACGGTTCGATATGCTCCTGGTACACATGCGGCAAAGCCTCATCGGGCAGCATCAGCGCAAGCACCGGACAGTTTTCCACGGCCTCGGGGATGGTTCTTGGTGTGAAACCATCGGCGGTGGCAGCAGCTCGGGCGCGGCTATCGGGACGGCTGCCGACCCAAACGGTCAGGCCGCTTTCGCGCAGATTTAATGCGTGAGCGCGCCCTTGATTACCGTATCCAATCAGTGCTATTGGCAACTCGGCAAGAGCGCTCAAATCCGCATCCGACTCGTAAAAGATAGTTGCCATGATGACTTTCCATGACCTTCTTGAAAAAAGAGACGAAGCCTCAGGATAGGCATTGCTGCTCGTTTTTGGAAGCCTCGTTAAAGGTTTGTTATTACTTCTTGTTTTCAACCGCGGCTGGAATTATTCTTGATTAGTCACGCCTAATCTCTCGGTTTCAAAATCAATTGAGGTAGTTGATGCGGGTCGAAGCGGTCGCAGTCGGAACACGGTCTTCTGCTTGTGCCATTGCGGTGTACGGGCAGGGCGTGCTTGCCGAGGCGGTAGCGGCGCTCATCGGCATCCGCGGGCACCAGGTGGCTCTCGTTGGCACGCGCGAGGGCGTGGCCAGACGCTGCGAGATAACCACCGACGCCAATGTTCACTACACCACGGCGTGTGCAGTAAAAGCATTGCCCGATCTCTGCGGGCTGCGCGGCGCCGAAGCAGTAGTGGTAGCTGTGCCTGCCACCGCATATGGTGCCACGGTCGAAGAGCTGTTCCCCCATCTTGCCAGTGGACAAACCGTCTTTATTGTCGGAGCGGCACTCGGTGCTGCTCTGGAGTTCGAGTCATTGTTATCCAGACGGGGCGACTTGATGATTTCGGTAGTGGAAATTTCGCGGCCATTCACGAGCGCCGAAGTTTCGCCTACCGGATTGCGGATCAGCGGAGCGCGCGACACTTTGATGTTGTCCGGGCGGACGCTCAATCAAACGCGCACCGGATTATCCGCCGGCGGCGGCATTTTGAACGGGCTGGTGCCCGCTTCCAATATTTTGGAGCGTGCCTTCTTTGACATGGATCGCTGGCTGGATACGGCGGCTTTATTGTTTAGCGTTTTGGGAACGCAGCCGACGCCGGCTGTGACCGCGGTGATGGCCGCGCTGCGTCAGGAATTGCAGCAGCTTGCGAAAGCATACGGCATTAATCGCCTGCCCGAGCCACACGTGGCTCGGCAAGTGCGGAACCCCGACCATGCCGCTGCTTTGCTGGAAGAGGGGATTGTCGATGAATTTGTGATTTTGTCGACACTGGCACGCTTGAAATATATGACCACGCCGGTGCTCGATGCGGTGATCGATCTGTCGAGCGCCGTGCTCGGCACCGACGTCCGGAAAGAAGGGCGTCAGATCGACGACCTCGGTTTGATCGGCATGGATGCGCAGGAAATCAGCGAGCACATAAGTGCTTGATCACTACTGTCTTTCATGTCCGTACAGCAGTGCGGTATAGTCTATCTTCTGTAGAAGGAGAAGACTATGCCGCTAACTCGTCGTCAATTTTTAGGTGGGCTCGGCAGCGGTATTGCGCTCGGGCTTGGCAGTTCGAGCGTCCGCAGTAGCCAAGCCGCTGTTGACGGACAGCACATTAAAGCAATGGCATTCGACGCGTTTCCGGTATTCGACCCGCGCCCGATCTTTGCTAAAGCCGAAGCTCTTTTCCCGGGCCTTGGTGATCGGTTGAGCAACGAGTGGCGAACGAGGCAGTTTGAGTACACTTGGCTGCGCAGCCTATCGCATCAGTATGCCGATTTTTGGCATGTCACCGAAGATGCTTTGGTTTACGCAGCGCACAAATTGAAGCTGGATCTTGATTCTGCTAAACGTGCCGAGTTGATGAATGGCTATCTGCAACTAAAACCATGGCCCGATGTTCAACAGGCGCTAAATACAATCAAGAGTTCTGGCATCCGATTGGCATTTCTTTCTAACTTTACCGAGGACATGCTGAGATCGAATATCAAATCTTCTAGCTTGGATGGAATCTTCGATCACATCCTGAGTACCGACGGAGCGAAAACCTACAAACCAGATCCAAAAGCTTATCAACTGGGAGTTGATGCTCTGCATGCCGATCGCGACCAAATTGTGTTCGTTGCCTTTGCAGGTTGGGATGCGGCAGGCGCGGCCGCGTTTGGATATCCGACATTCTGGGTCAACCGGTTAAACTCGCCGCTTGAAGAACTGCCGTCGAAACCGGATGGGATGGGTAAGGATCTGAACGATTTGTTGTCTTTCATCAAGGACGGCGATCACCGATGAGTCCTTGAACTTCCTGCACTTGGGATAGTCCTGCTTTAAGACCGTCGGTTGTTGTCAAAAATCGCCATGCTTTGCAACCGCGGGTGGTGCTAGGCCAGCTCGCACCGTGGTCAACTTCCTGTTATTTGACGTTAATTAGTCCTGTGTATTTATTGTCAAGCACGAAATTTGCCGACAACGTCCGGCGTTAGACGATTGCTTCGCAGTTGTACACCGCAAGTTGCATTGAGATCTCTGTCTATCGTGGGATGGAGATCTACCGTTTTTCACACTCGCAGTCTCAGGCTTTCCCCGCCGGCATAAGTAAACCAATGAGCACCGCTTGCCCATGGAACTTCGTTCCATAGCAAAACACGTGCCGATAAGTGTGAATCAGGGACGGAAACGGCTGTAAACACTTTCACCACCCCCATTTGGGTAGAGGAAGCGACATGGCTACATTCGAGAAATTCAATGTGCAAGAGGCGCTCGGATTTTCTGCGATTGCCTCTGTCAGCGATAGCGATGTTTGGTCGCATCTGCTGACGCCGCTTGTCCGCGCTTTGTTGGGCAACATCAAAGTGCGCGGCAAACCGGTGCTAACGGAAACACTGGCTGGCGCTTTTCCGGGCGACGAAGCCAGCAATCTCAACGATCACCAACTGTATGGGAAGCCGGGCTTTGTACGGTTTCCTTATCTGAACACTGTGCATGTCACCGATCATGGTGTGCTCGTCATCAAGCGAGACCGCCTCAAACTAAAGGTGATTTGCTGGTTCGGCGACCCGTTCAAAGGTAAAGGCGAGATCATCTACAAGGTGGCACTGCGCGATCGTCGATTCGATGGCACCAAGATCACCAACGACTGCGCGCTCTTGGAATTTCCGCAGGACGATCCAATCGGTAATTCGCCGCTGCCTTATGGACGCGGACTCGAGAACACCGCTTACGCGTTTCTGCCCGGCTCGCGCATTTCCGAAGACAAAACGCATATCGAGTTCGAGGAGTTCGTCGGCGGTCCATTCTCGTTTATGGACCGTCCCGAGCTGTTCTTGAAACACTTCCGGCACGCCTGGGATTCCGGACGATCGCCCGGACAGATTGGAAAACCGATTCCGGATGTGTCTCGGTATCTTTTGCCGGGCTTTGACAGGATAGCGAGAAATTGCGGATACGATTTCGTGGAAGGCGCCGTCAGTCACTACCATGTGGTGATGTGGGAGCTCAACTACGGATACCGTCTCACCTACCAGAAGGACGTCGACACGATTGCCGCCTTCAGCGCCGGAATCAAAAGGCTCAGAGAGTCAGGACTGAAACTTACGCGACCGCAAGAGTCGTGGTTGTGCGTGATTCAGAATCTGCGTCCTATCGAGCTGATTCCAAAGCATCTGTATCTCGGCGGTCCTGTTTGGCCTCAGACCAATTTGGATCAGCGCAACTTGTGGATCAATCACCCGCTCAACGAGAAAGCAAAGCTAGCTTTGCCGACTCCGTTGGCCGGCTGATTACCGACATACCGGAGGCTGTGTTTTACTCAGCCTCCGGTGTCTTTTTTCTGCAGATTCATTCTTGTGAAGGAAGCTACTATATCGAGTCGCACTTCGTCAATAAAGTCAGTGCCGACTGGGCAAGCAACGCCGAACCCAACGGCAATGCCTTTTCGTTAATATCGAAATTCGGGCTATGCAGCTCGCGCGCGCTGCCTTCGATGCCTACGCCGAGACCGAAAAAGCATGAAGGAACATGCGCCGTGTAGAAAGCGAAGTCCTCGGCTCCGAGAATTTGCGGAAATTGAACGACAGCTGAGGTTCCGATTACCGCCTCGATCGCCTCTTTGACGATGGCGGTGACACGCTCATCATTGTTGAGCACGGGCGTTTCGTTGTGATAGTCCAATGTGTAGGAGCCACCGAGCGCGTTCACAACTGATAGGGCACGATTGATTTCCGAGAGGAAACGATCGTGCATAGGTGTCTCCATATAGCGAACGGTGCCCGTCATCTGCACGGAATCTGATACCACATTTGGTGCATAGCTGCTGCTCTTTATTCCGCCTATCGTGAGCAATCCGATTTCGTTGGCTCCGATACGGCGTGAGACGACCGTTTGCAACGCTTGGACTGCTTGGGCGGACAACACGACAGCATCGACGCCGACATCCGGTTGAGCGCCGTGACAGCCCTTGCCCTGGATGGTTACCTCGAAGGAATCACAAGCGGCCAGCACCGGACCACTGCGGATGCCGACGACACCCGCAGGCATTGCCGGAAAGACATGCAACGCGACTAGCGCTTTCATGCCTTTGAGTGCGCCATCCTCGATGAGCAGCGTCGCTCCCGACTTGTGCTCTGCGTTTACCGTCTCTTCGGCGGGCTGGAACAGCAGTCGTACAGTGCCCGGGAGCTTGCCCGCTTTCTCTTGCTCGACGAGCAATTTCGCCGCCCCGAGAACGCAAGCTACATGCGCGTCATGACCGCACGCGTGCATCACGCCCTGGACTTTCGAGCTGTACGATTGGTTGGTCGTCTCTTGAATGGGCAGCGCGTCCATGTCGGCGCGAAGTCCAACGCTCTTGTCGGTGGAAGTTCCAATCTCGGCTACGAGACCGGTGCCACCGGCTTTGGTGATCTTCTTGACGCCTATGCTTTTCAATTGCTCTTCGATGTATTTGCTTGTGCGCTCCTCGCAAAATCCCAACTCGGGCTGCTCGTGAATCGCACGTCGCCATTGCGAAATCTGGCTGGCGTGGGCATTGGCGCCGGCAAGCAAGGCCGACTCGATTGTCGTTGGCATGGTTGTATCCCTTAAGACGTGGGCGGAATTGTACCACCAGCCTGGCATCGAGGTTTTAGACCGCGCTTAGCGTTGGTGATAACGATAAAAGATAGTAGAAGTGCTGCGAAAAATTCAACAAGAAAGAAGAGAGCGCTCCGAAAAATCAGTGCGCCCTCTTCTCATACGAACGACTGGCCGCTGGTCAGTTTAGCGAGCAGCGGTTAGTCGAAGTGGTTAGTCGAGCCAGTGCGTCACGCCAAAGGCGTCGACGTAGTAGTACCAGCCGGTGTTCGGATCATAGAACACGTTGGTGTCGGTGTAGCCGACGCCTGGAGTCCAGATCACGACCACGCCCGGGCGTACCCAGTACCAGCCGAAGCCCCAGTAGTGGTGGGGATCCCAGCCGCGATTCCAATCACGACCCTGACCCCACACCGGGCCGCGATGCCAGCCGGGATGACCCCAACCGGGACCATGCATCGGACCGTGTCCCCAGCCTGGACCAGGATGACCGACGGGACCGTGCCAGCCACCGCCGGGGTGTCCGCCGCCATGCCCATGCTGAGCGAAAGCGGGAAAGGCAACAAGCATCGCCACGCTGGCAAGCGCGGCTAAAGCAAAACGTTTCATACAATCCTCTCTTCGAGCATCTGCTCGCAAATGAAGGTCAAGCTTGTTCGCGCGTACCGAAAAGCCCGGTACTGTGCGCGAAGGTGGCGGCAGCAACTGCACTGGACAAGCCCATGCCACCAAATACCAGGACAGCAACGTCGAGGAATTGGAGATCGTGAACCAACAGCGCGCTCATAGCGCCGCAAATGACGCCGAAGCCTCCGCCCAACAGCAATGAGATGGACCAGATTGTCCGGTGCCCCTCACTGCGATCGAGCACAAGCCACGGTGCGACCGCAAGGGCCGCGAAGATCCAATCCAATTTGGCGATGGACCAAAATGGAATCTGCGCTAGCGAAGCGCCTTTCAACACGAGCAAAGCCGTGAAGAAAAGCTCACCGCCGAGAATGCCCATCGCCGTGGCGGCGAGGAATCCCGCTATTTTGCGCAGCGTGGATGATGACATGTTCGCCTCCGGGGTTGCAGCAGATACGCAATCCGCTGTCGTGCCTTCGCGTGACAGGCGGGTGAGTGCGTTTGCGCACCACCCGCCTGCTGACGATTGCTTACTTGCTCATCCTGTCTAGAGCACGGAAGATGCTCAAAGAACCGGATTCGCCGAGCGCACCCGACTTCTGTGGGTCAGGAGTGGTCGGCTGCGCCGGTGCAGCAGGAGCTGCGCTGGGCTGAGCCGGAGCAGCCGGAGCTGCCGTCGGAGCGGCTGGTGCAACCGGTGCGGACGGTGCCGCGTTCGGTGTACCGGTGGGAGCCGTCGGTGCAGCAGGAGCCGCATTCGGCGTGCTAGGAGCAGTCGGCGCAGCCGGCTGATTGTCGGTAGGAGCCGCCGGAGGAGCCAAGTCCTGCTTCGTGGCCGTCAGCGCCTTGTCGATGAATTGGCGCAAGGACGCCTCATCCTGGAAGCCCTGCAGCTTGATGATAATGTCATCCTGCGGCCGGACAAACAGCGCTGTGGGGACGCCGCGCAGCTGAGCTGCCATGGCGATTTGCGGGCTCTTCAGCGCGTCGACTTTGACAAAACGAACCTTGCCGTCATAGTCGTGCGCGATCTTCTCGAGCAGCGTCATCTCCTGCGAGCAGGGCTTGCAGTTGGGGATGTAGAACTCGAGGAACACCGGCTTCGGTGACTGGAGAACCTGCTGCTGGAAGTTGGCCACCGACACGTCGGCGATGACCTTGTTGTGCTGGCTCCAGATGTAGCCGATGCAAATGCCCAGCGTGATCAGAGCAAGGACTACTACCGTTGCCGGATAGATTTTGCCTTTCATTGATAGACTCCTATGTCGCGTTGACGCGCGAGGTAATTTCGGGGCGATGCAGGCACCGCCCCGATTCGTCGTTAGCCGATCTTGTCGGCAAAGCCCAGACGAACTGCTTCGTCGGCGTCAAGCCACCAATCGAACTTGTGCGCCTTGTCTTTGATCTCGGCGTCCGTCATGGTGGAGCGCTTGGCGAGGATTACGGCCAGCTTGTCCCACAACTTGCGGGAGAAGTTGAGGTCGTCGGTCATTTCGCTGACCTTGCCGAAGGTGCCGGACGCCACTTCGTGGATGAGCACGAGCGCTTCCGGACCGACGACGCGGGTATCACCGGACTGGAGCAGAATGCCGCCCATGGAGGCAGCCATGCCGCGCACTTTCACGGTCATGTGATGGCCGCGGTTGCTCAGATCGCGGATGTGATCGTACAAAGCCAGTCCAGCGATCACCGAGCCGCCCGGCGAGTTGATGGTGATGTTGAGAGGCTTGCCCTCCTTGCGGCGCGAGAGCTTGTTCAGGTCCGCGATGGCGGCCTTGACGGTGTCCCAGTTGACGCCTTCGCAGAAGGTGTACTCGCCGTGTTCGACGTCGGCAGCCTTCTCCTGAGCGTCCTTGCGGCGCGCGGAAGCGAGATCGAGCTCGCTCTTCTGGGCGGCCATCACGTCCTGCGCGTCCTTACGGCGAGCAGACGCGAGATCCACCTCCGCCTTTTCGACTGCAAGCTTCTTCTGCTTGAGATCGAGAGCGGCGGCAGTCGCAGACCGGCGGTCTTCGCGACGCTTCTTGCGCAGGTCGAGTTTGGCCTGCTCAACGGCGATTTCCAGCTGCTCCAACTTGAGAGCTGCTTCGTCCCGTACTTTCTTGGCCATTGGAATGTTCCTTCATGTGCGCACGCATAAAGCGGTGCGGTTTAGGTGGAAAGCGGCAACAGCGTAGAAGGTGCTGTCGCTTGGTGATTAACCTCGTTGGCTGCCGTCGTGAGAATCGCCAGACGTGAGTTTCTCGCGACGCGCGTCATCTTCCAGTTGCTGGCGGCGAACACGGTCTTCGTATTCCTGGCGCTGCGCCTGGTTGATTTCCTCGATGGTTTCGTTGATCTGGTACACGACGTAAGTGCCGAGTGCCCAGAGGATGAGACAGCCTACGACGGTATTGACAAATACCGCTACGACGTCCTTGCCATTCGCCAGTGCATCGAGCACTGCGAAGCAGTAATAGAAACTGCCACCAAACATGGTGAACAGCGCGCTGATCAGTGCAGCATGACCGAACTTGCGCATAGTGGCTCCTCAGACGGATCGCGTATGTGCAACGAGATTCCGAAACAGAGACAATCCGTCTGGCCAAAACCAGAAGGGTGTTTTTGCTTGTGTGAAAGAGGGGGCGGTAAAGAAGCTTGGTGCTATTCCGAAAGAAGAAAAGAAAGAAGAGACTGAATCCTAGGAAACGGACTCTTAACTAACAAGACTGCAAGTACATAGAATCTGATCTGATTCTGGATATCAAGGTGGCGCGGCTCGGCCACTGAATTGGCGAGGTGATTGTCAAGATATTTTGGATAGCAAATCGATTTGGTTGGATAAAAATGTCTGCCACCGCTAGTGGTGTCTGGTATCACGGCCGGAGGCATCATTTGAAACATAATTTTGCCTTATAGCCGTCTTATGCTATTCTTCATTCATTACCCCGACATGCATTCCTAGAAGGAGCTTCAGATGAAGAGATCACCCATCGCAACGGTGGTCGCCGGGCTCATTTCAATCGGGCTTGTGGCACTACCGGCGGTTGCGCAAACATACAACGGAGCACAACTACAAGGTCGAGTCAGCTATGTCCCCGTAGGCACGGCACTAGATGCGGTGCTAACCAGCCCCATCGACAGTTCGATTTGCAGGCCCGGCGATTTATTCAACGCCCGGCTCAACTCACCTTTATACGCCGGCAGCGATCTCGCGTTGCCTGCCAATACCAATCTCGAAGGACAGATTACATCGTCTGATAAAGGCGGACATGCCGGAATGAACGGCAAGGTCAACATGCGCTTGACGGCTGCCATTACCCCTGATGGTGTTCGCTATCCATTGTCTGCCATCGTTTCCACCGCCCAGCCGCAAGGCACCCATCTTACCCAGGACAAGCAAGGTGACTTGAAGGGTGCGAGCACTAAGAAAACGATCGCCACCGGTGTCGCTCGCACAGCGGCCTGGACGGCAGGCGGCACGATTCTCGGTATCATCTTCGCGCCAATCGTGGCCGGCTCTGTGGGCGCTGGCGCCATCGCCGGCGTCGCTACCGGCGGAGCCGTCGGACTGGGCAGCAACCTCTGGCGCAAAGGACATGATGTGAAGATGGCCAGCGGCACACGGATTCAGTTCTCGCTCGATCAGCCGATGCAATGTGCGGCAGGATTGGCGTCCGCGGGCCAGTATCGCTAAGCTTTCAATTTTTGGCGGGGAAAACGGCGTGCCTTCTGGGCACGCCGTTTTACTTCGCGCTAGCTACGGCACCGTTAAACCAGTGATCAAGAGGAGATATCCGGCTCCGCACCTACAGACAAGCATCAGTGATCTGCTAGGTTACTGCTCCTAATTCTTTTGTCTTCGGAAGCAATCCATACCGGTTTAAAACTCTACCTAGTCTGCGCCAGACCTTTCACCACTTTCTCGAATGTGGTGGCGCATTGTACAGTCTCACTCCTGGCAGGAGATGGCATTGAGTCGGATCTTTCGCTGGATGCAACATCCGGCAGTGCGTCTTGCCACCACAGCGCTTTGTGTGTGGCTGCTAGTACGCAGTATCGATTTACATAAAGCGTTCAACAGTTTGCTTGGTGCTTCTCCTGTGTGGTTAGCGGCCGCCGTGCTGCTCACTGCCTTGGTGCTTGCATCGCAAACATTGATCTGGGGCTTATTCTTGCGCTGCAATGGACATTACCTGCCCTGGACGCGACTTGGATCTTTGTATTTGCAAGGACTCTTCTGGTCGCATGCAATTCCCGGGTCGGTAGGTGGCGATGCGGTGCGTGTCGTTAAGACGGCCGAACACACAGGTGAAGGTGATGCTCTCGCGTCGCTTGCCGCCAGCCGTCTTGCCGAAGGCGTCGGAGTCATGGGTGTGGGAGCGATTGCAGTTTTCAGTCTCCACGCATGGTTCGGCGCTATCGTGTATGTCATCGGCGCCGTTATTTTTTTGGCGCTCGCGTTTGCCTGGTATCTACTTCTGATGTCGGACAGCATCTCGCTCTGGCTTGATGGCGGCGAGAATGGATCGTGGCGTCGTCGTCTTTCGCAGTTGCTGCTCCGCTTCGGACAGGCATG
>DATNQY010000386.1:0-15698 GCA_036703785.1 Candidatus Obscuribacterales bacterium | reverse complement strand
ATTCCAGTCATTACCTGCTGCGGCGGTCGTCGTGGTAGCTGTCGTTGTTGTATCGCTGCCGGCCGCGCCACTGCCGCTGGTTCCCCAGGCGTCACTCTGGGTGGTGGTTCTTTCGTTGTTCGCTGATTGCATCGGAGCCGGGAAACGCAAAATGCCGTCGCTGTCGCCGGCATAACTATCATTGATATTGATGCTCAGTGCCGGGAAGTTTTGCTGCGGAAGTCCCGGAACATCGTTCTCGATGTTTATGTTTGTATTGACGGGCAGCTGGTTAGCAGCGGTTTGAGCTTCGACGGCGGCCGACGCCACGCCGGGCGAGTTCTTCGGTAAAGTCGAATCTGACGATTGGGAAACTTCTTTTGGCTGGGTTTGCGTTGCATCGCTGTTGTTGTTCCAGTTGCTGCTCATGATGGTGCCCTTAGTAAGTCGAAGTGTGTGTGTGTGTGTGTGTGTGTGTGTGTGTGTGTGTGTGGCGGATACCTAGTAATGCTGGTAGTGGCGCCGCCTAAGCGGCACCACTACCCCCGTTGTTAACTGGTGAACTGCGGACGTGCTTGCCGCTGCCTGGATTTACCTTCCGCTGTAGCCATGTCATAGCCCCTTTCTGGTGACGGGTGTCGCTAAATATCTCAACTGGGCGGTGTGTGCTCATTGCTGAGCACACACCGTCCACCGACCACACAATCGGCGAGAAGTTGAGTTTCTCCTGCCGGAATTAGCCGAGCGGATTCGTTGTGAAATCAAGCCCTGCACAGAATTGGTTTGATATCACTAAAATCCGGTTGTAGTAATTCCTAGCAGTGTGCGTTGTGGGCGGGGCACCGGTTGGTTTCCGGTATGTTGATCGTACTGGTGGCTGTGGTCAACTTTGAGTCAAAACAGCTTAAATCTTGTCCCGGAAAGGCCTCACGACGAAACAGAAGTCGCGGGCCCAGCCGGTTCTAAGATATAACCGACGCCGTACAACGTGCGCAAGAAGTGCTGATCGGGATCGAGCTTTTGACGCAGACGTTTGATCGTCGCTTTTACAGCTTCGACCGTCGCGTCTGAATCCATGGACCAAACGTTGGCTAATAGCGCTTCCTGGCTGAAACACTGGTTTTGCCGGCGCAAGAAGAATTCGAGCACTTGAAACTCAGTCGGCGACAGCGAAATCGGGGTGCCGCTTTTCTTAACTGTGTGTTTAATCCAGTCAAGCTCAATATCGGCCACGCGAATCACCGTATCTACCTTTTGTCGGGGCCGACGCAGCAGAGCAGTGACACGCAGGACGAGTTCTTTCAGCTCGAACGGCTTTGTTAGATAGTCGTCGGCTCCGTCAGTCAGTCCGAGCGTCTTCTCACGCAGGCTGTTGCGTGCGGTCAAAAACATTACCGGAGCGGTGCCGCCGCTGCATCGATATGCGCGGCAAATCTCCAACCCGGTGGTGTCCGGAAGCCCCCAATCGAGTATCAGCACATCGTAGTCTACGGTGCGCATAAGTGCTTGGGCATCGCTGCCTGTGGTGCATAAATCGACGATGTGGCGCTCGTGCTCGAGGATTAATCGAGTGGACAAAGCCACGGCGTCTTCGTCTTCTACGAGGAGAATACGTGCCATACGGACCTATGTTTGTCGGGGGTGCCCAATTATTATCCGAAAATTAGAAAAAAGGCAAGCGGTGCTAAAACACAGCTTGCGGAACTGAGGCATGGGGGCAGCCGTCCGCTAACTCAAAAACCGAGAGGACACAATGACCAGCCAAAGATCAGCTCGAGTTGCTCACATGATGCCCGGGCGTATAAGACTTAAGCTCGCGCAACCGTTGGCCCCGGCCGAGCGCAAGGAAGTTGAGGCCGACTTGAAACTTTCGCCGCAGGTTAAAACCGTTCGTCTAACCGGCAAGTCGTTGGTTATTGAGCACGTCGGTGCTGATGAGCATCCCTGGTCACTGCTCGAAAGATGGTTTCCCGACGTCGTGCGGATGAGCGACGCCGTCGACATGTCGGTTGCCCGATTGACGGAGACGCCCGAGGTGAATAAGTTACTTCCTCTGGGCGTCCTTGCGTTCGCGATATACAAGGGAATTCGAGATGGAGCGTTGATGGCAGGGGAAAGTTCTTTTGCGATTATGTATATAGCTTTTGATCTCTACTGGAAGTTCCAGCAGGAAAACGTCACTCGCAAGATCCAGAAGGGTTTGACCCAGCAGCAGCTAGGGCAAATCAGCAAAGCCAGTTAAACCGCTTTCGTCTGCTGAAACGTTAGCGGACTATGCTATTGCGGGAATACAGGTGGCTTAGCGAGAATCGAATCAATGTCAGAGCGGCGAAGCGGCGTTGAAAATGCATGCCCGGTTTTATCGTTTTCGCGGTCGATCAGTCCACTAAAGTGACCACGGTAGTCGTATCGCGCGGCGCCCGAGCTGGCGTGCCTGATCGCCAATTGATCGTCAATTAGTGGACGCGTCAGCTTCTCTTGCGCTGCAACGTCGGCTCCCATACGTTTGTTCATCTCATCGAGTGTGAGTGAGCCCGTCACAGTCCCGATTGATAGATATGGCGTTTTGCTATTTTGCGGGTAGCTGATGGCGTAAGCAGAGGTACCGTAGGGCGATTCATGGTACTTCTTCGGAATATCAACCAGGCGGCAAACGCTATTGGTGTCCGGGCCCGTCTTCACGACGAGTGCTGCCAAATCTCGCGATGGATCTTCGCCGACTTCTTCGGCAGGATACTTTTTGCCGTTGGTGGCGTGCACCGTAATGTCCGGCCTGGAATTTTTCATGTTACTGATGAATTCCAGATCGGCGATGCGATCCTCCTGTTCCTGCGTTCCTCTCACCACATGTCTGTCAGTGAGCACTATGCACTCCGCGGGACTCTTCTTGCCGACGATGACGCCGCTTCCTTCACTCATACCGCCGAGCCACAAATTGGCGTCTATCCACACCGAATGTGGCTTTTCTTTTGCGAAGAACGAACTGACGTCGAGCCGCCCGGGTGCGTGAGAGAATGTTTTGAAAGTGCATCCGCTACTTGATTGATCGGGCTTGAGCACTGGGATTTGATTGGAGTTCGGCTGCTGCTTGCATTCGTTTCCAGCCAGATCCGTCAGCGACAACTGGCTTGGTTCGCCTGCTGCGGCCGTTTCTTTGGCGCGCAGTTGATGCACATGATCTGTCTTGTCCCAACCCATTTCCAGCCACTCCATCAGCCCGTCCAGAAGCCAATTTAGGCACTGCGGTGCATCTGAGCAAGCGTGGTCTCACGTATGAGAATGAGCGGAAATTGGGCATTTTCATTCCTTACCTGCGCTACACAACTGATTCACAAGCCCGAAAAGAGTCTCCTGCCCGTGCATACGGCGCTTAATGGCGGCGCGCGCCGACGATATGGTTTTACTGGTTCTTCACGCGAGGTTCATGCCTGGTTCGTAAACTGAAAGTAGGAAGCAACGCAAATCCTTCGCATTAGAGGCGCATCGTGGACGACATTTTCAATGCTGGAATCCAGAGCTATCGCAACAGCGATTACGTGACTGCTATCGCTCAATTATCGGCGGTGGTCGAAGGCAACCAGCAACACTGGGTGGCGTGGTTTTATCTCGGGTTGGCGTATCTCAAGTCCCACGATATGGATCGTGCGTATAGAATTCTGCGAGTGGTGGCGGCCATGTGTCCGGAAGATCATTTGAAGGCCATGTCCGCTGCCCTGCTTCCTGAGGATGATGACGATCCCGATTTCGAGATGCTGGAAGCATCTTAGCGCCTGAGCCTGGCAATATTCATCGGCCGTCGCCATTCTGGCGGCGGCTGAGTGTTTAGTAGGGGTCGTGGAAGTTAAAGGCGTTAAGGTTGGCCGGTTTGCTCAGATCCACCCCTGGCGGGATGGCTTTGAGCAAATCATCCATGTCCAACATTGGAAGGTGTTTGGCGGCTGTATTGAACGCGACATAGCCGCCGATCACCGTCATAGCGTCCGTTACCGAAAGCCCGGAAAGCTCTTTGTGGAGACAAGCGTTGTCTTTGGCCGGAGCGCAGACCGTTTCAATATTATGCAGGCGAGTATCCAGGTCAGCCATGGGGTAACCTCTTTGCGGGGCAGGGGATAGCTTTCAATGTAACCGAAATTGGCCCATTCGCCTATGTTGAAATTACGAGCCCCGTCTTTTGTCGGTCTGTCCCGAAATTTATGCCCCATGCTGATTTTGAGCCGAACCTTTCAAAGATGAATGCTGCTTGTGGACCAGTGTTCGTTTGGCTTCAGTTAAGAGGCTGTCATACGCCTGGACGAGGCTTCGCCTATAATCGGCCATATTTCGGTGCTCTCAGATGCAACCCCTCGTATCAGTATGTCTGCCTGTCTTTAACGGCGAAGCTTTCGTTGGCGCGGCCATCGAGAGCGTGCTTGCGCAGAGTTATCACCGGCTTGAACTAATAGTCATCGACGATGGATCCGCGGATCGAACCGCGGAGATTGTCACTGGCTACGCGCAGCGCGATGCGCGCATACGGTTTTATCGCAACCAACAACGCCTCGGGCTATTTGCCAACTATAACGAATGCTTTGGCAGAAGTGCCGGCGAATTCATCAAGCCCTTTGCGCAAGATGATCTTCTGAAACCAACGGCCGTTGAATCTTTGTTGCAGTGCTTTTCGGTGGACGGACAGATATCCCTTGCCAGCGGCACACGCGAATGGATCGATGAAAGCGGCGCGGCCGCCAGCGGGGCGTTCGCTCACCCTTCAGCGGCTCCCATTATGGGAGCGAGCATGGCGCACAGTCTCGACAGTGTCTTGGACCGTGCCCTATTTCCTCTGGTCAATTTCATCGGTGAACCATCCGCGGTGCTTTTTCGAGCGGAGTTTGCTGGCGGCGGGTTCAGCGCAGATTACAGCCATTTGGGCGATTTCGAATATTGGCTGCGGATTATTGAACGCGGTGCTTACAGTTGCACCGATGATATTGTATGCAGCATCCGCCATCACGGCGATCGGCAAACCGTCAAGAACTTCCAAAATCTGTCTGTTGCGGTTGATGTGATAACGCTGTCCGGGCGGCTCGCCTCTCATCTCGAGCAAGTTGGTTTGTCTTGCGAGCACTTCGTTTCCGAAAATTTGATCGGTGTCGCTACTCACCTTAATCAGTTGGTTCGACAGGGACAAGTGGACGCCGCGGCCAAATCGAATGAAACAGATAATGTTTCGCCGCAGGGGCTTTTCCAAATTGCATTTCAAGCTCTCATGCTGCTTGGTGAGCCGAAGGTGGCAAAAGTTGGCCGTTGCGGACCATCACGCGCGATCTTCTTCAACCAGCGGCGCATCGTTCGTCTAGAGCTGCTTCTGCGCAAGCTGATGACAGACCCCGGCTGGAAATTGACTCGCATATTTCGCGAAGTCAATCGGCTTATCAGGTTGGGCAGCCAGTCCGAGCAGGAGGAAGTGCTCGATTACAGCTACCTGCTTCAGTTGTCTAATGCGCGCAAAACAAGCACCTCATTCGATGGTATTTTGGAGGAGCAGAAGGCTTACATAAAAGTCTTGCGCACCACCATCGGTAGAATCAAGCGCAGCAGATCGTGGGCGCTGCGAGATTCAGTGCTGGCTCAAACAGCAACTTTCATTCGCCGCGAATCCGAGACGGGCACGCTGGCGCTGCGGCAAACATTATCGCGCTTACCGGATGTGGTGCCCGAAATCCGTCAGCGTCCTCGTGCGTGCGCAGCATCGCTCGAGGAAGTTACCGAGCGCATGTTCCATCACCAGGTAAGCGACCGGATGCCGAAGGTATCTGTTTTAATCAGTGCTGAGGAGCAATCCATCGGCAGCACTTTGCTCGGGCTGTCGCGTCAGACGATGGCGCGAGAGGATTTTGAGGTCATAGTCGTTGATTCTGCTGGCAGGCAGGAATTTGAAGGTGATCTGAATGCCGTATTCAATGGTCAACATTGCGATATGCAGGTGCGCGCGCTTCAATGCATGCGCGGCGGTCGTGCAATGGCGCATAACATTGCCTTGAAAATGGCGCGTGCTGATCTGATTATTTTTCTTGCCGGCGACTTCCAGCCTTGTGATGGGTTTGTGGAAGCTCATTGGCGGTTCCATGAATCGAAGAAAGATCCCAATCTCATTGGTATTGGTGCTGGACGGTTCCCGGCCCAGCTGCTGCAATCGGATTTCCGTCGCTGGCTGGATTACAGCGGTAGCCTATTCGGCGTGCCATTCGACGGCGAATGCTTCACATTGCCGCGGCAATTTTTCTATGCCGCAAACAGCTCTCTGCGCAAACAGGCTTTACTTGATTGCGGATATTTTGATGAGCGTTTTCCTTACGATGCCTGGGACGATTACGAGATGGGACTGCGTTTGTTCAATCAGGGCATGTATTCAGAGTTTGTTGCAGAGGCGGAATGCCTGCACATTCACGCCGTAACACTTGACGAACGCGCCGGCACCATGCGTCTGTCCGGCGAGTCTGCATGTATTTTGGACGCACTGTATCCCGGCGAAAAAGGCTGGCATGCGCTCGTGGCATCGAGCGCCGCCAAGCATCATCAAGCGGCTTTGCAAGCACGTGTGCGCAGCCTAATCTCGGGCGAGAGCAGGTGGCGGGCACAGTACTATCAGGAGAAACTGGCGGCTTGCTTTATTGAGGGTTATCGCAAGAAGCTGCGGCAGATTGCGCCGTCACCGCAACTGTCGGCTCTGACGTTTTCTCCAGAGCAAGCCGCTGATCATTGCCCGTCCTGAGAAGCTTCCAGACTGTCGAATAGCGCGTTGCGCATGTGGTCGATGTCAACGCCCAGTGCCTCGAGAATGCGGATGGCAAAACCGTTTCTAAACCGCAGCAGCGCCAGGAGCAAGTGAGTGGTGTGCACCTTTGTCGATTCGCGCCGACACGCCTCATCCCATGCCACCATAATCACGGCGCGCAAACGCGGAGAAAGCCAATATTCTGTTTTGCCTTGGCCGCGAGGCAGAATCTTATCGACCTCAGCGCGAACATGGTCTGCTGTTAAATTGAACCTGTGGAAGAGATCGTGGGTGGCACCACGTTCGGTGGCGAGCAATGCAGTCAGCAACTGCTCCGTGCCAATCTCATCATGGTCGAGCCGTCGCGCTTCCTGCTTCGCGCGTGCCAGGACTCCTTGCGCGGCCGGCGACAGATGATTCTGCACAATTTGTTCGCACGTTGCTCGCCCGCTCGGTCGCACAGGCGCGGCTTCAAGTCGAAGAATGCTCACGTTATGCAGTTTGCCCGACTCTTGATCGAAATTGAAGCGCAGTATGGTGTCACCGTGAATGTAGCGCTCCCAAATGTGTAACTTGGAAGCGCCGCTGTGCTGCGGAGCTTTGCCGGAGTCTATGAACTGTGCGTCGATCTTTTCCATGGCCGCGTGGCATTGTTGTTGCGTGGTGCCGAATCCAAGGCTGCCTGTAAATGAGTCAAAACCTTTTTCGGGATCGCGCAGCTCGATGAACACAGCCGAGATAATCCCCGCATCGGTAACCCACCACAGTCCCGCGCCCTGGAATGCGATGCCGGTTTCATGCTTGCCGGCTCGATGACGTGTAACCCGGGCGCTAAGTTTATCCGCCAGACGCTTTAGCTCATCGCCGTCTGATTTTTTGCCGAGCAAGCTTATCAATGCCTTGTAGTCGTCGGTGATTATCGGCAGCGGCTTCGGCTCTGCCGGTGGCTTGCGCTTTTGCACCGGCGAGCGTTCCCTCATTACGGGCAAGCGCAAGCCCTCTTCGGCAGTATGTGCCTCCTGGGTGCCGGCGTTCGTCGCCGCGGGCGTAAGCCCGCTTTCGGCTTGTAAATTCGTCTGTACCGGCGCGTGCTGCGCTTCTACCGTGGGGTGTTCTGTTGGTAATGGCGGCGGTTCGGCTGGTAGCGGCGGGCGAGAGCCCGCATCTACTTGTGGCTCAGCCGCGTTGGCAGCGGGAGGCATAACCCGGCCGCTTGCCGGCTGCGAATCTGCCTGCACCGTCGTGCGTGCGCCCGTTTCTTGACCGCTCTTCTTCGGCTGAGGACGCCACGTTGGTACTGCCTTGTCGAGTAAATCCACGAGCTCCTGATATTCCGGGCTCAGTGTATATTTTCGCTTCGTTGCAGCTTGTGGCGGGTTTGCGGGCGCGGACTGCTGCACGCGCTGCTCGGCCGACGGTGCGACAGGCTTGTGTTCTGTTTCCGCCGGCGTGCCCTCGGTGGCATCCGGCGTATCTTCGCCTTTCTGTCGGCGTTTTCCTGATCGAGACTTTGACAACGATGCTCCGGGCGGACAACTTATATGAAATCATCCTGAAGCAGTATGCGCTTGTTTGTCAACGATTTGAGGAGCATTCGGGTAAAATCGGTGACGCCATAGTCTTCTACGATACAGGACCGCCATGAAAGTCAAATTCGAACCCGAGCGCCTGCTACTGAAGCTCGCGATTCTCGCTGCCGGGATTGTCATCGTTGTCGGGGCGGCCGCCGTTGTGTTCTGGCATGAAATGACGAAGGATGTGCCGCAGTTTACTAACGTGCCATTCGATGCAACCAAATGGAAGAATCATGCAGACAATTGCGGCATGGGCGACTTCACCAGGATTCAGATGGTGGACGATCTCCAGAGTCATTACCATCTGGTCGGCATGTCACGGTCAGATCTCGAACAACTGCTCGGACCACCGACCAAGCGAGAGCAACACACGTATCTTTATTGTCTTGGACCCCAGCGAAGCTGGCTGGTTGAAACGCTCGATTGGTTGCATCTGGAAATCAACAACGGCACGGTAGACTCCGTCAAGATCGGGCCGGAATAACAAAAATGACTGCCGCTGCGGCGGCTGCCACCGTAAGTGGTGCTAATGCCGCGAAGATCGAGTTGACCATTATCAACTCAGTGATGGCAGCGGTTCTCTGCGCGCAAAAACGCTGCGCCAGCCCTGCGATGATCGCTTGTCCGGCGACGCTGCCGGCAAAACCAACGATCAACGCGGCGAAGACCGTACAGAAATAATTCGCCGCCATCAGCAAACTTACTGTGCCGGCGACGGTGGCATGCGGTGCAGCCTGTGGGAGGATCACCATTGCCACCAACCTATTTAATATCTAAGATCTTGTCCACACCCTTGGGTCGTTTCTCATTTATGTCCGACGTCGCCAAATCGGAATCCGCCCGCACAGAGGACCACGCCTCGCCTTTAGCTGCGTTGCAGGATGAAATATACAAGACACAAGATGCTCAGAAGAGCCGCAGCTTGCTGCGTTGGGCGATCGATGGCATTACTAGTCCGTATCACCATAGCAGCGAGGCTTTCGCAAACCTGGAGCAGCTGGCGAATCGGCTGAACGCCGGCGGGGATAAGGACTTGGCTGCGGCGGAGACGACGCAAATTAACAAGGCGATTGCCGCCAATCGCGCCGCAAAGCAGAAAGAACAGGACGCATACGGCATAGCCAGTGGCGTAGTGAAGACGGTGGGCATGTTTACGCCTGGCAGGCTCGGCTTTTTGGTAGCCGGCGCTGCCTTCACAGCCGATGAGGTGAAATACGACGATCCCCGCTTCATGGACGCGGCGCTGGGATTGACGAAAGGCTTGGGGTCCCGAGCTGTGGCGCTGACGATAGCCGGGCGCGGATTTAACCCAGCGAGTATGACGTTGGGATTGGGAATTTCTGGTCGGGCACTGGACGCGGCTCTGACGCGAAGCAATTACCTCGACCCTAAAACAGGCGACATGTCGATGTCATCTGTTGCAACCGGGCTGCTGCGTGTGGGAGAACGCACATTCGATCCGCAGGCATTGGCAGTGGACGCTGCGACGGCGGGGCTGTCGTACGGACTCATCAAGTCTACGGGCGGATTGCTTGCCGGCAACCGGTTCCGCACGGTTGCCACTACCGGCTTCCTCACCGGCTACGCAAGCGGCATGACTGAGGAAGTTTCTCGCGAGCGACAGAATGGGCAGTTTGACACCTCGAGACTAATCGCCTATCCGCTGGCACGCGCGGCATCATCTGCGGTGGCATCGCTTCCGGGCGCTCAACGCCAGTACGCGAATAATTGGCCTTGGGAACAGGCCGCGAGAACACGAGATGCCGAATATAAGTTGGTGGCAATCTCAGGAGCCGATGTTCAGCGAATTGCCGCACAAAAGACCCCCACTAATGTGACGGTGAAGCCGGTGGGCGATGGACTAACGCTGGGCACGGAAGAAACGATGCATGTGGGGCAGCAAAAGGTACCGATCGATTGGATATCGCTGGTGAACAACAAAATAACAGGAACGGCGCAAGCGATCAGCGATGCGCCCGATCAACTGAGGTTTGTGAGCAGACCGATTACGGCGCCGGGTGCAACTCCCCAGCCCTGGAGTATGGTGGTGCGTCCGGGATTCCGCTCGGTGCAGGATCTTGTTTCTTCCGAGCTGCTCTATACCGACAAACACCTGGTGGCACCTTTAATTTCGCGGTTTACTGAGCCGGCGACGCGCTTTATCGGTAGCGGCTCTTACTCCGGTGCAATATTGTTGGCCAACGGCGCCGTGATGAAAGTCACTAGAGTGCCCGAACAGGATCTTCCTTCCACCCGCGACTGGGGAAACGCTCCTGATGATGCAAAACAATTGCATTCGCTGTTATTTCTATCGACTCGTCCAACCAGCGACGGTGCAGAGCATATATTTGCGTCCTTGCAAGAGTATGTGAAAACGCCCACCACGTATCCGCAAGCCGAGGCTTTGCGAGATGAGATGCAGTCACGTGGATGGAAACTCACCGATTACACGAATGAATCCGACGATTATTATCCTCACAAGCAGGTCGGCATCAATGGCATCGGCAAAACGGTTGTGATCGATTACGGCGCGAGAAAGAAAATCACTGAGTAGGGCCGACGCCATCCGCGTCGCCCGCTGAGAGAAAGCGGCGGGCTTTCGCCCGCCGCTACGCAGTGAACATCAGCCAGACCTGCTCACTGTTGCTTTTGCCACCGGGCGCCTTCGAAGGACACCGCTTGGCCATTTTTATCATGTTGCTGAACCATGTTGCCGTGCCAATCTTGCACGCCGCGCAGCATCAGTTGTTTGTGTCCGTGCGAATCGATCGCAAAGACGTTTATCATCGAGTTGATGCCGTAGTCCACGCGTGAGATCTGCGCATTCATCCGATGTCCGTTTCCGTCGGTGAATGTGAAGTGATCCAAGCCGGTGGCTTCGTTGGCATTGTAGACGGCGGCGAGCATATCTTTGCTGGAAACGCCGCCGTTGGTGAACATGGTGTCGAGGTTGCGAGCTGAGGTGTCCGCGGCGTGCGCACGATTTTCGCGATAGGCGGCGGCGCGCTCAGCCATCGATAAACCATCAGCACCACGCGGTTCTGCACTGGCGGTCTCCACAGGCGGAAGCGGTCTGGATTCAACTGCAGGCGCAGGCGGCAGTGCGTATACTTCTACGCCACTCGTTTGAGGTACCGCCGCAGTTGCTGCTTCGGCAGCCACCGGCACAGCTAGTTGCGCGGTGGACGCAATGTCTTTCTGTACGTCCCACGTTCTAGGCGGATAGAGGGCGGCTCCCTTTTCGTCGGTTGCTGTTTGCTCTCTGACGTATGCATCGGGGCGAACCTGCGGATACAATCCTGCTCCAAAGCTGACAGCGTTGTCTCCCAGATAAGCACGAACATCGCCGTGCGCTTCGTTTTCTGCGCCGATTCCTGCGCGTGCTTGCCCTTCCACACCGATCGCTCTGTCGATGCCGACTCCGGCATTTGCATGCGTGCGCAAGCCCGCGTCTGAGAGATTAACATCGGCGGCGCCTGCAACTCCGCCTGGTCCAACCGAAGTGTGTGTGTCGGCATATGGTCCGAATTTATCGCCTAACTCCAGACCAGCATGGTGCCCGGTGTTGAACACGCCGCCGATCGCTTGCATGTCGACGCCTGCGCCGATTCGTGCCTCGTTATCGCCTGGTGTTATACCCACGCGCGCACTTCCTTGTGTAACTTTGCCATCAACGACGCTCCACGCCGCGACTGGCCCGACGTGTTCTTTGCTGAAGTCCACGCCTGCGCGCACGTCGGTGCGCAGTATGTCGGAGCCGGCATAGCCGCCAGTGTGGTCTCCCAATGTAACGCCCGCCTTCACCAGCCCGAGAATATTCACGCCCAGGCGCAAGCGTTTGCCGTCTTCGGTATGTGCCGTGATCGGGAAGGGCACATGGAAATGCTCGGGCACCGGTGGTGGTGCTATCTCCGCTGTTCGGCGGTCCTCTGCAGTTTGCTGCATCGCCGTCGCCGGCGCTCGGCAAATTGCTTCATTGGCTAGAGTTCCGCGCGCCTGATCCGCTTCAATGCGGGCTGGGCTGTTATCTTGATTGTCGTTGCAACGGGAGGTATTTTCCATCTTTGTCTCTTCCATAGATTTGGGGACGCAAAAAGCAACGATCCCACGGGCTTGTCGCATAGCTGCGACAGCAAACCGCGGGATTGTTTGCGATGGATTTAATATTTGCGCGTGGATCGGCTTTGCCGGTGAGCCAAGGGCTCGCCCGGTTTTGCGTGCTTCGGTTGTACACCGGAAGGTTCCTGTGCGCAATGGGGCGAATACGAACCCGGCGCCTTTATACACCCAGCCGGAGTTTCCGGTCCTAACAAAACCCTAACTCGTCCGCCCGTATCTTGGGAGTGTTGGAACCGCAAACGAGGACCGAACAATGAACACGACACAAAGCCAAGCCATCTACGTACCGCAATCACAACTTTCATGCGCCCTCGTGCACTGTGTGGTCGCAGTCCTGGCCGTTGTTCTCGGCGCCCTGTCGAGCTACACCTTAGGATTGATCATATTCCAGATAGCCACAATGGTGTCGCAGTAGCACATTGAAGTGGTCCTCCTCGCCGTGTACGAAAAGTACAGAGGAAGGCTGACGCAAAACGAGGCTCCATCCTGTCAAAGAGCGCGATCGGCTGCGCCAACGGAACCTCACGCCCGGGCGTCACTCGTCGCGAGGAGGACCACACAGCGGGAACGGCTCATGCCATGGGCAAAACGCCGCAGAGTGCGTAGTTCCCCCATAGCCTATCTGCGGGGCCATGCATATATTTAGAGCTGTTCTGACCACGCCAATCAGTCGCAAATAGGCAACCTTCGCTGGTTTGCGCGCTTCTATGGGGAAAGGAACAGTATGTTGCAAGCCTCTGCAAGTTTAGGCGAACTGCTCGAAGAAATGGGCTGGCTCAGCGCCACGGACATCGAAGAGGCGCTGCTGTTGGCGGAAGAGACGGGGCAACCGCTCGGACAAGTTTTGATCTTGCTCGAGAAGTTAACTCGCAAAGAAGCTCGAGCCCTCGTAATGGCACAGTCTCTGATGCGCGACGGGCTGATATCGAAGATGCAGGCGCGCCTGGCGTTGACCATCAGCTCGCTTTCCGGATTGTCGCTGGAGGACGCTCTGCTGATATTTCTTGGTCGCTATTTCGACGCAAGCTCGGATTTCGCAAATAGGCTCGGTGAGCTGTTAGTAGCAGCGGGATGTGTCGGTCAAGCGACAATTGAAAACAACCTGAATTATTCACGTCGCGTCGGACTTCAGCTCGGACGCACGCTGACAATGCGCAAGCAGATTGCAAAATCTCTGGTGGAAACGGCACTTCAAGCTCAGACCTTGCTCCGCGCCAATGCGATTGCACCGCAACATGCAATTGAAGCGCTGGCAACGATCAAACATGGAGCCGGCGCTCCGATGATTGTCGAAATTCAAGAGATGCCTTTAGGAAGTTTGCTGGTGCATGCCGGCATCATTGACTCGAAGCAATTGTCGGATGTGCTGGAAATTGCAGCATTGAACGGCAAGCCGCTTGGAGAAGTATTGCTGATTTTCTCACTGGTCACCGAGTCGTTATTGATCAAAGCGCTGGAAGCACAGAAATTGCTGCGCACCGGACGCATTCGTATACGCCGCGCCATCAAGGCTTTGTACATCGCGCATCAGAACAATCTAACAGTCAGCGCGGCGCTCGCCGCGATCAGTGATGCGCCTGGAACCGGAATTGATATTTCCGTAGCGTGGTTCCTGAAGCGCACAGGCTTGTTCCAACAGTACGTCACCGAGTTGGATAGCATCGACCAGAGCAGCCTCGAGAATCGAGAGCAGGTACAGTTTCTGTCTGGATTTGTCTCTAGTGAACAATTGATCCCCGCGGTGCGATGCAGCTTTCTTGTCAAACATTCGCTTATCAGCATCGAGCAAGCTTTGCTCGCATATCACTGCTGCCGCCTGAGCGGTCAAGATCTTGACGCCTTCCTCGCTGAAGTAGGATGGGTTGAGCCTGAGGCTCTTGCACGCGCTGCCGGACGGCGTGCCGACCAACAACTGGCTGCAGCGGCAGCGTAGCCGAGCGTTTATTGGACAGTTCTCATTTCCGCCGCTTTCAAGAGCACGTCTCATTACGAATCACGGCTCTGATTGGTGATAGCTCTTGCAATGTGATATATCATTGAATCGGTATCGTTTGAGTAGGATGTTTGCTCGTGCGTAATCACATCGCCTTGTTTGTGTCGGCACTTTTCATCGCGAGTTCCGTTAGTGTTGCGTGTGCACAGTCAACGTCGAACAAGACAACACAACCTGCTCCGGCTCTGCAATTCATACGTCCGCTAGCGGACGAACGCTTCTTCGATTATCCGATCTTCGTGCAGCTCTTCGTCTCGGGATTCCACCTTGTCACTCCGGGAGAGCCTCACAACGGCAAGTCACGTGAAAATTATGGATACATTCGATATAAGTTCGATGATTACCCGGTGGTGGCCACGGACGATACGCAGTTTATGATTGGCAAGAAGCTTGGTGCCAACTATCTGCCGGTGGGCTTGCATGTGCTCAAAGCAGAGCTGGTTGATGAAACGGGCAAGCCGCTCAATCCCCCGGCAGAGACTGTGACTGAGGTATTTACCGGACACCCGGCTACCGTCGAAGCAATCAACACCGCGCATGGCTCGCAACGAGCAGAGTTGACCGCCGCCGAACTGTACAAGATGCGCGTGCATATGGAACAAATCGAAAGCGAATTGAGAAAACTGAAGGCGGGAGATGCCGGTTATACTCCGATGCCGGTGCAATCAGGTCAAACAGCCGAATAGACGGGAAACGAGGTATTTGGACGGTGTTAGTGATGAAGGCGCGAGTGATTCCATATCTGCTGGTCGCTTTGGTCGTGGCGCCAGTGCCGGCACTGGCTGATGGGACTCCTGTCATTCACATAGTTTCTCCGCCGCCCGACGTTCATGTTTCCGATTATCCAATTCTGGTCAAGACGACGGTCGACAACTTCACCATTGCTCCTCCCGTGCAATACTGGGATCGAGTTATTGGAAAAGACCGCGTCACCGGACACATCCACTATACATTGGATGATGGTCCTATTTTCGCCAGCGAAAAGATGCAATGGCTTTTGGAAAAACCGCTGGATAAGTCACTGCCGCCCGGCAAGCACATTCTCAGAGCAGAGCTGGTTACGCCTAATCACGAGCCTCTAAACCCTCCGATTTTCGCCGAAGTCAATATTATCTGTGACGGCAAAAAAGAGAAAACGGGCGCTAGCGGTGAAGTTGGAGTTCCCATCGACGCAAGAGGTAGGGACCAACTGCAAAAGCTCGAAGACGAAGTGCAGGGACTGCAAAAAGAAATATCGCAGCTCAAGGGTCAGCTCAGAGACGCTAAGTGAAACGGCTCG
>DATNQY010000385.1:0-23539 GCA_036703785.1 Candidatus Obscuribacterales bacterium | reverse complement strand
TCGAGCGACAGGCGACACAAAAGTCGAGCGACAGGCGACACAAAAGTCGAGCGACAGGCGACACAAAAATCGAGCGACAGGCTACACAAAAGTCGAGCGGCAAGCGACATAAAAGTCGAGCGACAGGCGACACAAAAATCGAACCGTGGCGGATGTGGAGTGAAATTATAAAAATCAGGAAGTGGCACTAAACAAAAATGATGTTGCCAAGGAAGTTGCCTCCCGCCTACGCATGCACGGCAATGGCACTGCTGACGCCACTTTTCGAGAATCAGCGTTTCGGGAGATTTGAGAGCAATGATCAACAAAAAAGTTGATATGTCATAGTGAGGATAAAGACGAGTCCCATCCCCCCCTCCCGCTAGGTTGTCGGCACCGGCTCTTCGATGCGCGGGAAGGCGGGTCCGGTGTTGCGGACGGACTGTCCGGCTGGTATCAGATCCTTCGCTTCGCTATCGCTCAGCATGACCTTAGTGATGTCGGTGTCAAAACCCAGTTGATGCCAGATCTTCTGAGCAGTCACCGGAACGAAAGGCGCATACAACACCGTAGCGCGCTTGATCAACTCCAGCCCGGTAAGCAACGCCAGCGCACCGTCTTCTTGCTTGCCTTCTTTAAACAACGTCCATGGCTTGGTGTCGTTCAAATACTTATTCGCCGCATCGACGATGATCCGCACCGCCTCGAGCGCTTTGGCAAACTCAAATTCCTCCATCATCTCGATGTAGGTTTTCTTCTGCTCCTCTGCCAGCTTCAACAGCGCACCATCAACTGCACCGGCGGGAATCTTCCCGCCGCAATTTTTCTCCAGTAATCCGAGCATGCGATTGAGCAAATTGCCGTAGTTATTCGCTAAGTGTGCATTCACAGTCGATATCAGATCTTTGCGCGCGAAATCGGCATCCTGGCTGAAAGTGTTTGCAGCCAGCAAGTAATAACGAACCACATCAGCTCCGGAGCGAAGCTCGCTGTCGTACGCATCGACGAGTTCGTTTGGATCGAGCACATTGCCCACCGTTTTACTCATCTTCTGTCCTTCAACCGTGATGAAGCCGTGGCTGAAGACCAGCTTGGGAAGCGCGATTTGGGCCGACATCAGCATCGCCGGCCAATACAAGCAGTGAAACTTGACGATATCCTTGCCGATGATGTGCACATCAGCTGGCCAGTAGCGTTTGAACATCGCCTCGTCTTTGAGATAGCCGACGCCCGTAATGTAGTTGGTCAGCGCATCGATCCAGACGTAAATGACGTGATCCGGATCGTCGGGCACCGGGATGCCCCATTGCAGAGATGCGCGCGGACGCGAAAGACTGAAGTCGCCGAACTCCTCGTCGTCGAGCTGGTTGAGCACTTCCTTGCGTCGAAAGTCGGGCTTCACGGGGTATGGTTCGGTGTTCAACCATTTCCGCAGCGGCTCTTTGTATTTGGTGAGCTTGAAGAAGTAGTTTTCTTCTTTCGTTTGTACAGGCGGCGTCTTGTGGTTGGGACACTTGCCGTCTACGAGATCACGTTCGTTTTTGTAGTCTTCACAACCCTCGCAGTACAAGCCGGTATACGTTCCCTTATAAATGTCTCCCTTAGCCAGCATGTTGCGGAAGAGGTGCTGAACGACATCTTTGTGACGAGGCTCGGTGGTTCTAAAGAAGTGGTTGGGCTCGATGAGCAGCCGCGACCACGCCGCTTCAAACTTCGACGCGACATCATCGACAAAGGCTTGCGGACTCTTTCCCGCCGCCTGTGCGGATTTCTCCACCTTGGAACCATGCTCATCCGTGCCGGTGAGGAAGTACACGTCATACCCAGCCAGCCGGCGGTAGCGCGCGGTGACGTCGGCCGCCAGCTTTTCATACGCATGCCCGATGTGCGGGTACGCATTGGCGTAATCTATAGCGGTCGTCAGGTAGTACTTATTCATTGGAATCCTATAGGAAGAGCCCAGGCAGGCAAAAATTTTACCGCGCCGGCACCGGATAGTCCTTGGCTAAGGCGGCATTCGGTTGGATAATAAGGGTTAGAAATAGGATATTCCACGTTTAGATGAGCCTGCCCCGATTTGGGCGCTGCGCCGCTGAAACATTTACAAGCTAGAAATGAGAAATATGAATCCAGAGGACATGGCAGGAGCAGACTTCGAGCTCGACCAGATCGACGAGACGGGCCCGCTCGCCGGCAAGACGATCGTGCTCGGCGTTACGGGAGGCATTGCCGCTTACAAAGCTTGTGACATCGCCTCACAGCTGAGGAAAGAAGGCGCCGATATTCATGTGGTAATGACACCGCATGCGAAGGCATTTATCACCCCGCTGTCACTCCAAACTCTCACCCGCAACCCGGTGCATATCGAACAGTTCGCAGAAAGCGGGCAGTGGCGCCCAGAGCACATCGAGCTTGCTCAAAACGCCGACCTCATCCTGATAGCGCCCGCGACAGCCAACTGCATCGCCAAGCTGGCCACGGGCATTTGCGATGAGCTTTTGACCACAATGGTTTTAGCCAGCCAGGCTCAAATCATGATCGCACCGGCGATGAACCCGATCATGCTCGAGCATCCGGCCACACAATACAACCTCGGCGTTTTGCAAAACCGCTATCGCTACGAAATCATTCCACCTGGCGTCGGCGAGGTGGCGTGCGGCGATTTCGGCGCCGGCAAGATGGCGGCCGTCGAAGATATCGTTGAAATCGTGGTGTCGCGATTGATGGCACACCGCTCGCTAACAGGCAAGCAAATTTTGATCACCGCCGGTGGCACCAGAGAGCCAATCGATCCGGTGCGTTTTATCGGCAACCGCTCTTCCGGCAAAATGGGCATTGCCATGGCTGATGCCGCTTACGGTCGCGGCGCCGACGTGACCTTGATTTCAACCGTGCACATCGACCGCGCCTATCCGGTAGTCGTCGTCGAGACCGCTCAAGAAATGCAAGAGGCGGTGGAGGCGGAGTTCGATACGTGTGATGCGCTGGTGATGACCGCCGCCGTGGCAGATTATCGGCCGATAGTTGTTTCACACCAGAAAATCAAGAAAACCGAATCCGAAGATCTGGTGCTCGAGCTGACGAAAAACCCCGACATCTTAGACCTCCTCGGGCGCGTTAAGCGGACCGATCAGCTTGTAGTCGGCTTCGCCGCTGAATCAGATGACTTGCTCAGCAACGCCGAAGGCAAGCTGAAACGAAAACAGCTCGATTTGATTATCGGCAACGACATCACCGTGCCGGACATCGGCTTCGGCAGCGACTACAATGCCGTCGTCATCCTGGGCGCCGACGGTTCGAGGGAAAACCTGCCTCGCATGCCGAAGCGCGCCATCGCCGACCACATCTGCAATTGGCTGGCGCACCACTTCGAATTGCTGGAAAAATCGGCGTTGCCGAAAACGTAAGACGGATACTCATTGCCCCGCCCGTGTTCGCAATACGGTGCGAGCCAAGGGCGCGGCGTTGCCCCTGCGCTACAAGGCGTGATGTCGCGTCTTGAAAACCCCAACATTACGCCTTCGCAACGGCTCACCAAAAAAACCGTAAAACCACAGCAGAGTTAGCTCGACGGTGCTATACTCCCCCTAGGAATTGGCCTGTTTTTGGGGGCATGGATGGCTAGATATTCTGATTCTGATGAAAGATACGACCGCGGACCAGGCATTGGTGCCTGGCTTTTCGGCTTGATATTGGGCGTGCTTGGTGGTGTTGCCGTCGGTATGTTGACCGCCCCGAAGTCGGGCGACGAGCTGCGGGACAAGCTGCGCGAAAGTGCCGAAGAACTTCCCGAGCGCGTCAGCGAGTTGGTCGATGATTCTCTCGACCTCTACGCTTCAGGCGTCAACTATTTGCAACTAGTCATGGAAGAGCAGACTCTGCGCGTCCGACGCGCGGTTGCCGCCGGCAAGCTGGCTGCAGCCAAAAAACGCGAAGAGCTCGAGCTGGGCACTTCCGTTCTTCCGTTCCAGCACCGCTAGGCTAACAACGTGCATCTCGACTCGGCCACCATTGACGGCGTGATCGCTGTTTCCATGGCTTTTATGGCAATAGCGTTGCTGCTGTTTGTGAGCGCCCTGATGGGTGTTCTGTACAAGGGCAGAGACACCCTCGGCGCCATCGAAAGACTGGCCGATACGCTGCAACAAGAGGTGGGACCAACCGCCGTGCAGCTTAGAGATGTGATGGATGGTATCAATCAGCTCAAAGGAGTCACAACTCAGCGGATTACCGCGGTCACCCACAAAGTGGAAACCGCAGCCGACAGCGTATCGGCAGCAGTCGATACGACCAAAAAGCATTCGAGTGTTTGGAGCGCCGGCCTACTCGCCGGCTTCAGGAGTTACCTCTACGGAAACAAAGAACACACGGCGGCGGACAAACAAATCACCATGGACAAAGGAGAGCGGCCATGAGCAATAGATTCTTCGAGGGTCTCTTCGTCGGAGGGCTACTCGGCTTCATAGTCGGGCTGCTCTACGCGCCGAAACCCGGAGCCCACCTGCGTCGCCAGCTAGCGGATCAATCCGACGAGCTGTACAGACAAGCAAGCACCGGAATAAGCGATCTGAAGGACCGCACCGGAGCGCGCCTGCAAGACATTCAATCGCGCAGCGACCACGCGCTCAAACAGGGCATCGCCCAGGTCCAAGAGACACGCGATCAAATTGCCTCCAAGATTCAGGAAATCGGCGGCAATTCTGGAAAACAACCGGCGACGCACGACATCGAGTAGCACTGGCTTGACACGCATCCTAACGGCGAGTGTAGGGGCGAGGCATGCCTCGCCCCTACACAAAAGCAAATGAGGCTCAATCAGGCAATCGCGAAAACCGGTTTGTGCTCGCGCCGCAAAGCGGACGAGTTCATCGCGTCCGGCCAAGTAAAGCTCAACGGCAAGATCTGCCGCGATTTCAATGCCGAGGTCGATCCCGACCGCGATCACCTTGAAGTGGCCGGTAAAAGCCTTGCGTTCAAAGAGTTTGCCTACGTCATGCTCAATAAGCCTAAAGGCGTAGTCACCACCATGTCCGACGAAGAAGGGCGTCGCAAGGTGATCGATTTGCTGCCCACGCACTTGCGGCATTTGAAGCCGGTGGGCCGATTGGACATGAACTCGGAAGGTCTGCTCATCCTCACCAACGACGGCGACCTGGCTCTCAGGTTGACACATCCGCGTCACCACCTGCCCAAACGCTATTACGTCAAAGTTAAGGGCAACCTGGGCAACGAGGCGATCGCGCAATTGAGGGCGGGCATTCCGCTTGAAGAAGGCGTGACGCTGCCGGCTCGCGTGAAAAATGTTCAGCGCAGCAAGACCTCCACCGAACTGGAAATTACGATTGTTGAAGGGAAAAATCGCCAGCTCCGCCGGATGTTTGAATATGTCGGACATACGGTTCAGCGTTTGGTGCGCCTGTCCGTAGGTGCGTTACAATTGGGTCATACGGCAAGTGGAACTTGGCGCTATCTGACAAGTCAGGAAGTGTCGGACCTGCAATCTTAAGCACAGAGTAAGATGACACTCGAAGCAATCGGACAAAAATTGAAGTCAGCCCGTGAGGCGCAAGGATTGTCGTTGCGTCAGATTTACGAACGCACAAAAATTCCGATTAACCATCTGCAAGCAATCGACAGCGGACTGCCCGACGATCTGCCAGAACCCGTGTATGTAGCAGGTTTCATCAAACGCTACGCAGAGTGCATCGGACTTGATGGTCAGGTGCTTGCCGACGAATACAAACGATCGGACGTCCACGACGGCAATGGCAACGGCAAGCCGAAGAACATGGCCAGCCAGCCAACCTACATCACACCCGAATACCTCAAACATGCCAAGATCGACAACAGTCCACCTCGGTACAAACTGTTGTTCTTCCCGCTTTTGATCGGCATCGTGATCATCGGGGTACTGCACTTTTATTCTTCATCATCGAATAATCCGCAGCAAGACCCCAGCCTCCAATCTTTAAAGGATTCCGTTTCGCCTATCCAGCAGCCGCCTAACGGCACCGGCACCGCCAATCCACCAACAGCGGGCACGACTGCCGGCAGGCAAACGCCGAATTCTTCCAGCACCGCAATGGGCAGCAGCTCCGGCTCAAGCAGCGCGCCGGAAGCGGGCACTACCACCAATACCGATAAGGTCATTTTGTCGGCCAGCAAGCATGTCTGGGTGGCTGTCAAGAGAGCAAGCTCAGGCGACACAATCTATACCGGCTTCCTCGAGCAGGGCGATCGGCGCACATTTGAAGATCCGCAAGGAATTACCGTTACGGCCGGTAACGGCGGTAGCCTTTCGGTAGAATCCAAGGGTAAAATAGAACCCTTCGGCGAACCGGGGAAAAAGTCCGAGCGCACCTTCGCGACAGCGAGTTCGGATACGACGGCAACCGCTAAGCAGAACAAATCAAAGTCTGACTCCAGCTCGATTTCTTCTGCCAGCAGCTCGACTGACGGATCCAACAAACCCAATAAGACAGCGCAAAAGACTAGCTCGACATCAACATCAACCACTGCCCACAAATGGCATTCGGATGACTCGTCGGGTACGCGTTCCATCCCGGGCAACGACGGCATGCGTTCCATAGACGTGCCTTATCGCTACAGCGAAGGACGCCTGGACAACAATTAGCCGGTCGGTATTTGCCGTTTCTCCATGGCAGCGGGCTCTCGCCCGCCGCTACCAACAAACGGGCTCTCGCCCGCCGCTACAAAGCCTTAAGGTACCATCATGATTCGATCCCCGAAAATTGGCGTCGTCACGCTCGGTTGTCCGAAAAACACCACCGACACTGAAGTAATGTTGGGGCTGCTCAACCAGGCCGGCTTCGAACTCACATTCGACAATGATCAGGCAGACATTGTTCTGGTCAACACCTGCAGCTTCATCGAGGACGCGCGTCGCGAGTCGGTGAAGACGCTGGTCGAGTTGGCATGCGACGGCAAAGAAGTAATCGTAGCCGGTTGCCTGGCACAGCACTTCAAAGAAGAGCTGCTCAAAGAGCTCCCTGAAGCGCGAGCCATCGTCGGCACCGGGGATATTCACAAAATTGTCGATGTGATGAAAGCGATCGTCGAAGATTCATCGCTGCGTATTATCCAAGTTTCCGCTGTCCCCAACGATCACGTTGACGAAGTGCAGCCGCGTCTGCAAACTTCCGTCGGTGCATCCGCTTATTTGAAAGTTGCGGAAGGATGCGATCATCGCTGCACCTTCTGCATCATTCCTCAGTTGCGCGGTGATTTCCGCTCGCGCAGCATCGAATCGTTGGTGAAAGAAGCACGCTATCTGGTGGCATCCGGCACCCGTGAAATTATTTTGATTTCGCAAGACACCAGCTATTACGGCTTAGATCTCTACGGTCGAATGGCGCTTCCAGAGCTGCTCGAGCAACTGCACGAGATCGAAGGGCTCGAGTGGATCCGCATCATGTATTTCTATCCGACTGAAACCAACGAGCAACTATTGCGCACCATGGCGCACTTGCCGAAGGTCGTCAAATACGTCGACATCCCGCTGCAACACAGCCATCCCGACGTGTTGAAATCGATGGCGCGTCCGATTGGACCCGAAAAACAGATCAAATTGATTCGCGAGAACTTGCCCGAAGCGGCAATCCGCTCGACGTTTATTGTCGGTTTCCCCGGCGAAACGGAAGAACAATTCGAGCACCTCTGCCAATTCATCGAAACGCACAAGTTCGATCGTCTCGGCGTTTTCACATACTCGCGCCAGATGGAAGTGCCAAGCGGACATATGGATGAACAGATTCCAGAACGTGTGAAAAAAGCGCGGCGCAAACGGATTATGGAAATTCAACATCGCATCAGCAGTGAGCGCAACGCAGCATTGGTAGGAACTGAAATCGACGTGCTCGTCGAAGGATATGACGACGAGAAGGGGCACTACCACGCACGCAGCCAGTGGGACGCGCCGCAGATCGACAACCAGGTGTACATCAAGTCAAACGAGCTCGACAGCGCATTGCTCGGCGAGATCGTGAAAGTACGAATCATGAGCGCCAAGCCGTATGACTTGATCGCTGAATTGGTCGAAGTTGCAGCCGAGGAGCAAGCTCTAGCCGGCGCAGCAGTGTAGGCTCAATTTTCTGTAGCGGCGGGCGGAAGCCCGCTTTCGGAGCGAACCGATCGTCTACGATCCCAGCGGGCTGCCGCCCGCCGCTACGTGCTGATCGTTTTAGACGGTTTGTCCCACTCATCACGCAAAAATGCGGATTACCGCCGTTTACTTTTGTGCCAGTCGTAGTACATTCGCGCTAACCCTACCTAGTCCCCGATTTCCGCGATGAAAAACAAACAGCAATTCGTGATTGCAATTGCAATTGCAAGCCTGACGATCACCTCTCTAAACCTTCCATCGAGCGCGCAACAGACTCTGACTGGAGGGGTGGAAAAAGATGACCTTCTCAAACAGGCGCCCACTCTCACCCGAAGCAAGGACGTTCCAGCAACCACCCAGGACTTCCCGGACGGGCAGGAACAGACGTTAGACCCACCGAAGGCGGCATTTAAGGATGAAAAGCCTCAGCCACCGCCCAGGGCGCCGAAGACCTTCGGCTTGCAAGCAGATCAAGACGACACGCTCAACGGCTCGCCCTCATTTGACTTGGGCGCCCAGCAGCAAGCCCGCGTGCCCGGCTTCCACAGCCTCCCCAGCGGTCCGCCCCTGGCGCCGCAAACGCCAATGCAAGCGCCCATGATGCAGCAACAGCCGCCACAAATAGCGGCCGTTCCGCCCAATTTCGAGCCCAACGATCCCGACTCCACGCCCGACATGATGCTCGCCTGGGACGCCTGGCACCATCGGGTGGCGCAGGCAATTTTTGAGCGCTTTGAACTCGTCGCCAAAAGTGCCTTCCGGCGCAGCGGTCCCCTCGAAGCCCGAATCAGCTATCAGGTAACGCGCGATCACCGCATCATCAATATGAGCATGCCGGAGAAAAGCCCGAATTCGTTGTTCAACGTGGCGGTGTACCAGGCAGTGAAGTCCCTTGAAGGAGATGCCGCTCTGCTCGAATTTCCGCAAGGCTCCAGGCGCATGGTCGTTTATAAACCCGGCACCTTCCAGTGGAACTTCGGCAACGACGGCTTCAAATACACTACCGGCGACCGCGAGGTAATCCCCGGCGTCCATTAAAGAAAGCGGGCTTAGAACTTATTCGAGATCCTGCTTAGCCTCTTGCCAATATTGGCCGTCGACTAGGTCGTACCTGATTACATCGATCAAGCCTTCGTTAATCCGAGCGCCTGCCGCGAAAGATCGCTGGATATGCGGAAAAGATTTTCTGCCATCGTCAAATGGCTGTAATCGTAGTTTTTGCAGAAATAGCGCAGCTCTTCCATGCCGTCGGCGGCTTGCGCGATTGAATAGCGCATCAATTGCACCGCCGGGTGCAAAGAGCGCGGAGCAGGATTGCGCGTGAATGTCTCCGACGCATGTCGCAGCGCATCTTCAATTTCATCGACGTATTGCTGGAAGCGTTCCATCAAGCCGTCGTCATATGGATCAGCGGAAAGATCATGCAATTCTTTTTTGTACTGCCCAAGAACGCGCACAATCGCAGAACGGCACGGGATGAAGATCTTGCGCATGAACTTGTCGCGCTGGGCGTCTTCATCGAAGGCCGTATAGATCGTTTGTTTGCCTTTGATACGCCCGAGTCCGATTCGATGATCGTAGTCCGCGCGCTTGCCTGCATCCATAAGCGTTTCGTACGCCTCGTTGATGCGCATCATTTCTTCGGTGGCGGCCGAATGCTCATCAGTTCCTACCGGAGCTTGGGCATCGGGGTGTTGCGTTTTCGCCAGCTTCCGATACGCGCGCTTAATTTCAGCCGGCGTCACGTCGGAAGCAATTCCTAGAATCTGGTAGTGGTTAGCCTTTCGAGCCATCTGAGCATCTGGTTACCTTACATCATTATGCCAAAGCTGCTGCCGTTTCTTGCAATATAATGCTGGCATCCTGCGCTCCTCTTTCCACACCCGTGCTCCCTAGCGTCCTCTGTGGTTTTGCCTTGTTTTGCCCATTCTGCAACCAGAAAGACAGCCGCGTCCTTGAATCGCGGGTAACCGCTGAAAGCTCAAGCATCAGGCGGCGGCGCGAGTGCGAGTCGTGCCGGCGGAGATTCACGACGTACGAGCGCGTCGAAACGATGCAGCTCCTGATAATCAAAAACTCAGGAACTCGCGAACCTTACAGTCGGGAAAAGCTACACACAGGCATTTCGAGCGCCTGTGCAAAGACGATGGTCACTGCCGAAGAGGTGGACAACCTCGTCGATTCGGTGGAAAGCGAGCTGGCAAGCTGGGGCAAGCGGGAGCTTCACTCCAGCACTTTAGGCGATCTAGCTCTGGCCCGCTTGAAGAACCTCAACCACGTCGCCTACGTGCGGTTCGCTTCGGTATATAAGCAGTTTCAGTCCATAGATGACTTCATTGCCGAACTAAGGTCACTGACGGTAAATCCTGGCGCGTAGAGGCTGTCAAGCAATGCGTCAATAGGTGTGCGTTTGTGAATCCTCACTAAGGTCTAGCCCCGAAAACGGCAGCGGCACGCCCGTTTGTGATTCAATAAATGGAATCGCGCGTGAAGACGAGTAACGCTCGCCTGTATTCGGCTCGGGGCAAGGAATCGAGCCGTGCTAGAATTGTCGACCGCTTTCTAATCAGTAAATACGTCATGATGAACCAAATTCTTAAAGAAGTTGAAGCTCCTTACTTGAAGGACAAGCTGCCTAAATTGGATGTTGGCGACACCGTTAAAGTGTTCGTCAAAATCAAAGAGGGCGGCAAAGAGCGCACCCAGGGCTACGAAGGTGTGATCATCAAGCGCGCCGGCAGCGGCGTCAACCGGACAATCACCGTCCGTCGCGTCTTCCAGGGCATCGGCATCGAGCGCGTGTTCTTGATTCACTCGCCTCGCGTCGAGAAAATCAACGTCCAGCGCAAAGGCCACGTTCGCCGCGCGAAGCTGTACTACCTGCGTGCCCGTACCGGCAAAGCCACCCGAATCAAAGAAAAATTGGGCGCCCGCACCGGAATGGAAGCAGCCGAAGCAGCTTCCGCAGCTCCAGCGCCACAAGCTTAGTTCAGGATTTTATAGATGGGCGCAAGCCGCTCAACGCCGAGCCGCAAAGGTTCAGGAAGTACCACAGCCTTGTCGCGTCTTCAGACGCAGCTACAAGCTGTGGATTTGCTTTTTGAAGTGCGCGACGCGCGTCTGCCCGTTTCGAGCGTGCATCCGAAAACAGCCGAGCTCTTCGGCAACAAGCAGAAAATCATAGTCTTCGCCAAACAGGATCTTGCCGATCCAGACGCGCTCAAGCAATGGATCGACAAACTATCCAGTGGTGGCGGGCAGCAAGCGCTCGCTTTGTCCTTCAAACTACAGAAGGGACAGGACAAGTTGGTGGCAGCGTCATTGAAACTCACTGAGGAGAAGCGTCGCGCCCAAGAGCGCAAGGGACTTCTACCTCGGCCGATGCGCGCTTGCGTGGTCGGGTTGCCCAACGTCGGGAAATCGACGCTCATCAATTGGCTAACCGGCAGGCATAAAGCGCAAACCGGCGACAGACCGGGGATCACGCGCGGCACGCAATGGGTACGCGTTCATCCGCAACTAGAGCTGCTCGATACACCGGGCATTTTGCCGCCCGTACAATTTTCCGGCGAAATTGCTTTAAAACTTGCACTCTGCAATATCTTGCCGCAAGACCACTTCGATCACATGGAAGTGGCTGAATACGGGCTTGCGCGTGTGTCCAAGCAAGCGCCGGAAGCGCTTGAGGTTTACGGAAATGAACTTGTCGAAAACGGCGCAACGCTGGAGAATTTGGCTAGGGCCAGATCATGTTTGGCCGCGGGTGGTAAGCTCGACATGCGCAAAGCAGCGTCGATATTCATCAACGATTTCCGCGCCGGAAAGCTGGGACGCTACGTCCTTGACACCATATGAGGGTGAAAATTGAACGACGAGCACGATGGTAGCGGCGGGACACAGCCCGCATCCGGACGGAATCACGACGGCTGCAACGGCGGGCCTGAGCCCGCTGAGACCAACGGCGATCCCGTCGAGCCGATCTCATCCATCTCAATCGAAGCGATTGAAATTGAGTCCTCTAATGAGGTCGTAGATTTCGCGGCGCTGGAGGCTGACGAGGCGGAGTTCTTCGAGGAAGAGCCCGGCTGCCAGCCGGTGAAAACGAAATCCAAGAAGCAAGCGGAAGAAGAAAAGCCGCGCATTCCCAAACCGCGCAAAGAAATTACCATCGATCAACTAGAGCAACTTCTTCTTTTCGATAAAGAAGCGTTGCTGGTACCGCGAAAAAGCCCCGTTGAACTCCTCGTTGGCACCGACGAGGTCGGGCGTGGCTGCCTGGCGGGGCCAGTCGTCGCCTGCGCAGTGATTCTTCCAGAGATCGATCCGCGCTCCGAACTTGGCTGGCAACTGGCCAGACTCAACGATTCCAAACAAGTTCATCCGTTGGTTCGCGCTGAATTAGCGGAAGTTCTCCGCGGCATCTGCCGCTTCGGCATCGGCGAAGCGAGTGTCGAGGAGATTGATGAGATCAATATCTTGCAAGCCAGCCTGCTTGCTATGCGCCGGGCCATTCGCAAATTGAATGTCGAGGCACCGGCCGTGGTGCTCGTTGACGGCAATAAAAAGATCAAATCACGCAAATTTCAACAGATGACCGTGATCGATGGCGACACCAAATCTGCGTCCATCGCAGCGGCCTCGATCATCGCCAAAGTTCATCGCGATAGATTCATGACCAAGCTCGCGCGCAAGTTTCCGCACTACAAATGGGAGTCGAACAAAGGGTACCGCTCGCGCGACCACTGGGACGCCCTCAACGAGCACGGTATGTGCAAGTGGCATAGAAGAACTTTTGTCGATCACTGGCTGACGGAGCGCAATCAATCCGACCAGCTTGAATAATGGTTGAATTCCACTACCAGGTCGGAAACATGTCGGTTCCGAAGTTGAGTCCAGTGCCGGCCGCATCCTCAGACGCTCTTCGATTGAGCAACGCCTGTTGCTGCAAAACCGCCGGCTGTTGAATCACATATATCGGCTGCAAGTTAGCACCGGGCAGGGCCATCGAGTAGATGGTCGGGAAATCTCCGCACAGACCTGGCTCTTGCAAGCAACGGATGTTCATCGGCGTAGGAATTGTTTGCGCCAACACCGGTCGGACTGCGGTTATGCCGGCGGCAACTAGAACACCGGCCAGGAATATTTTGTTCATAACTTCACCTGAGCTTGGGGGCGGTGAATTCGAGCGAGCCGACGTATCAACATAGGTTCGGTTCCATTTCTCAGCATCGGCAGGGTATATAACGCGTAGGTCAAAGTACTAGAAATCCCGGCAGGCTGAACTTTCCCATGGCTCAACCCGATCCCAAAGACACCGTGGCCAGCAGTGTCGAATTGACGGAGACTCGCGCATCGCAGAGCTCTGGCGGGTCGCTTAAGCGCGGACAGCTCATAGATGCCAAATACGAAATACTCGAGCTTAGCGGAAGCGGCGGTATGAGCACCGTCTATCGAGCCAGGCAGATCTTCACGAAACAGATCTTGGCGCTGAAGGTGCTTAGCCCAGCCATTGCCGGCAATGCCGATAACGTCAATCGCTTTCGCCACGAAGCAAAGGCTGTCGGCAAGCTCAACCACCCAAACATCGTTCGCATGTACGATTTCGATGTTGTAGACGGTTTGCCGTATCTGACGATGGATTTCGTCGAAGGCAAATCACTGTCCGCACTGATCAAGGAAAACAATGGCTTGTCGCCACAACGCACGATCGCCATTTTCGGCCAGCTATGCCAGGCGCTCGACCATGCTCATGCGAGGGGCGTTCTTCACCGCGACCTCAAGCCAAGCAATGTGATTATCTGCCAGTCGGGCGGACAGGATGTGGTGAAGATTGTAGATTTCGGCATCGCCAAACTCGAATCAGACGAAACGCAAGGATTGACGAAAACAGGCGAAATTTTCGGCAGCCCGTTCTACATGAGTCCAGAGCAGTGCCAGGGCTTTAAGCTCGATGCGCGCGCCGACATTTATTCCCTTGGTTGCATGTTGTTTGAATGCCTGACTGGTCAGCCTCCATTCCAGGGATCCAACATTTATGCCACCATTCGCATGCAAATGGAGGAGCTGCCCGCGGCTCTTACAACCATTAAGAAATCGCTGCGCGGTTCCGTCGCAGATGAATTGCAAGCGATCGTCTATAAGTCGATGCAGAAGCAGGCCTCAGATCGATTCCAGACGACCGCGGAATTAGGCGAAGCTCTGGACAAGAGTCAAACCAAATCTCCCATGAGCGCTTTTCTGAGCAAAATCGCTATCAGATCCCAGCTCAAGCATTATTATGTCCCGCGTCGCGACCGCCTGCTTCTCCTGTTGGTGCTTTGTGCATTGGCAGTAATTGTCGCGGTAGTTCCAGCTTCCGCGCCCGATACATTGCGAGATTGGTTCATCCAGACGCAAGAGTGGATAGATCGTCCGTCCGGTACGCCGGAACAACAGTGGCAGACCGTAATGAACCGCGGCATGACACACTTCAACCATGAACAATTCGCTGCCGCAGAGACAAATCTCCAACGAGCCGCGGTGCTTGGAAAAGGTCTTACCGAAAATCAAGAAACAATTACTCTGAAACAACTACGCATCCTCTATCAGATCGAAAACAATAATGCGAAAAAAAGTGATATAGAACAGCAGTTGAATCTACTTGGCCAACAAGAATCGGGAGAAACTGCCAGCGCTCGAGCAATGCTTCTCCAAGCAATCGCCCTAGTTCCGGATCGTCCTAATCGAGAGCAAGTCGCAAAGATTCACGACGTCATTTCAAAAGCACTCGGTTATGCGACACAATGCGAACTCAAAGATCATCACCCCGATGCGCTGGCTGTTTTACTGCCCCTGCAAGAACGCATGCGACAAATATTGCCAGCCGATGACTGTGCTTTGGTTGACATAGAGACACGCGTCCTTTGGAGTCAGCCTGATCCGCACCAGGTCAATAGTCCTGCCCTGGAGAAACTATCCAAACTCCGCAACCTAACGGACTGGCAGAAGGGGTTATTGGCTCTGGCAGAGGCAGACAATGATTTTAATGCCGGAAAAACCAGCGATGCGGAGCAAGCCGCCAATCGAGCAATGCATCTTCTGCAACCATTCGGCAAGTCCATGCCTCTTGGCCGAGCACAAGAATGGGTGGCGTATTTAAACCAGCAACGAGATGCTTATGCTACGGCTGAGGCGACATTCACCGACGCGATCGGCACGTATCGAGCATTAGGTTCTGCAGACAGAGTCGCGTTGTGCACGAGACGAGTGGCCCGCGACATGATCGTGAGAGGCAATGCAGAGCAAGCGACAGTTCTATTGCACAAAACGTTGTCGCCACTTAATCTCGAACGGAGCGCAGATCAACTAATTGCAGCTCAGTGCTACGAGCTCCTCGCTTACGCAGACCGCGAGCTTGGCAAAGATCCTCTGGCGAACAGCCGCAAGGCCATTCAATTGGCACAGATTAGCGTTGACCCCGATTACCCAAGCTACCAACGAGCATTAGAGTATGGACTGTCGAGCTTGCGAGAAGCGGGGATCAACAACGAGGTCTCAGCAATCTGTCGCCAGCTCTCCGCGATTGCGACGCTAAGAAATCCACCGGACAGGCAGCTGTATATTAGTGCGCAAGATCAACTGCTCGGTGCGTACATTCAACAAGGCAAACAAGCGCAAGCTACGAAGCTTTTCGACAAAAGGCTGGCCGAATTTCTTGGCTCGCCAAAGGGTGCATTACCGGATGGCACTCCATGGTTTACTTGGGCTTGTATCGGTATGGGTAGTGACGATCAAAACAAGCAGGTTATGCAAAAGCTGTCCTCGGCGGTCGGCCCTTTGGAAGCGCAAGATCCGGATTCCGCCGTCGTTGCGATGCGATTGCTGGCAGCAGTGCAGTGGCGCCAATCCAGACCGGAAGCCATCGATACATACGAGCGAGCAATCTCATTTATGTCGGGTCATAAAGTTTCAGGAGAGACTCAGGCGGAGATTCTCGTGGATTACGCCAGGAACCTGAAAACTAAAGGAGATTCTGCAAAAGCGGCCGAGATCAATGAGGCAGCGAAGAAAGCACGCGCCGGCGGCCAACTCGCACGGCAAGCGGGGAAATAGATTTCGTCGTCGAGGGCGATGCATGCATCGCCCCTACTGCTGAGTTGATCAATGGCTGAGCTTTGCAGCTCGCGTCGCTGAGAGAAGCGCGCTACGGCTGAGCTAGTTAATTATTGTGCAAACAAACTTTAGCTTTGCTAGGGAGAACCCGGCAGAATCAAAGGTTTTCAACTAAGCTGAATTATAGCGACGGCATGTTCTTCGGCCGAGCGCTCCTCATACTTACTTGGGACACCTAATAGCGATGCAGCAACATCTGAAGCGCGCCGGACTCCTGATTCTCGGGGTGGCTCTGGCGATTATTGTTTGCTTGCCTTACAAGGCAAAGGGCTCGAATACAGAACCTCAGCAATTGTATCAGCGCGCCTGGCAGCTTGTCCGCGACAACTTCTACGACACCGACTTCAATCATCAAGATTGGGAAATCTGGCATCACAAATATGACGGCAAACTGCAAACCGATGCGCAAGCATACGAGGCAATTCGCGCCATGCTCGGAAGTCTGGATGATCCGTACACCCGCTTTCTCGATCCCAAAGCGTTCCGGGAAGAAGATGATGCCATCAACTCATTTGTTTGCGGCATCGGCATTAGCCTTCGTCCTTGGCAGCAAACGCACGCCCTTATCGTCAACGATGTTATTGAGGGTGGACCCGCTGCTCATGCTGGTATCGAATATGGTGACGAGATCGTCGCCATCGACGGTCAGCCCACCACCGACGTCAACACTGAGCAAGCAGCGGACAAAATTCGCGGCGCGGCCGGCACGGACGTCAATCTAAAGATCAAACACGGCACAGCAACTCACGATTGCAAAATTACTCGCGCACAGGTTTGCATTCCATCGGTAAGCACCAAAGTTCTCGATCATAACATCGGCTACATCAAGCTGGCGACGTTCATGTCCGATGATGCTTCGGCCGAGTTCCGTTCCGCCCTGCAGCGGCTGTCCGGCACCAACGGTTTGATAATCGACTTGCGCAACAATCCCGGAGGCTTGCTGGCCAATGCCGTGGAGATTGCCCAAATGCTTATGGACCAGGGCAAAATCGTCAGCACCGCAAGCCGGCATGGTTGCAATACGGATGCATGCACGGGCACTGCAATTACGAACGCTCCGATTGTGTTGCTCGTCGATCATGACAGTGCCAGCGCCAGCGAAATTTTGGCCGGCGCACTCAAAGACAATCGTCGCGCCACTATCGTCGGCACCAAGACCTACGGCAAAGGACTGGTACAAGAAATCAACCGTCTGCCGAATGGTTCCGGCATGCATATCACCGTTGCCCGCTACTACACGCCTAACGGCAGCGATATCAATAAGATCGGCATTCAACCGGATGTTACTGTTGAAGATCACGATCAGCAATTGGCGAAATGCGTCAATGTGTTGCAGGACACCATGGCACATGCGCCGAATAGAACCGCACCCGATGGGCTTTCTCCGTGGCGCCGCTCCGGCTACGGCTATTACGGTCCGCGTGCGGTCTCACCGCGCAGCTAAAGAACTTGCTAGCGGGGCGGGCGCAAGCCCGCTCCGCTGCACTGGATTTTCTTTCAGCGGGAGTTTGCTTCGTGCTCCTTCTGCATGATCAAACCCGTGAAGATATTGGCCCAAAATCCATGTGACCTGATCGCTTCTAGATGGAATGCATTCATTTTGTGCCCAAGCTCGATTTTTCCGACCGTGATCAGTGCCCGTTTCAGCTCTCTGTTAGTTAAAGGCGCCAGCCAATAGATAACATGCTCGCCATTCCAGTGCGAATGGGTTAGCGAGAGCACGTCTGCTTGTTCAAAATCGGTAAGCGTTGGCAAATTTGGTTTCTTATAGTCCAGAACAGCCACAAGACAGCAGCCGAAATCTTCGCTGCAATGGATGTCTTTGTTGTCGACCACGAGCGCTGCCGAATAGTCACCATCTTTAAGGCACAGTGACAAGCAATCGCCCTTAACGAAGGATGGAGGTTTGTATTTCATCGGACCTTAAGCCGGACGGAAGCCGGCGCTCCTAGCCTTCTCCTAGCCTTGACCCAAGGTCGCGGGCAATTGGATGGATTCGATTTTAGCGCCCTTGCCGCCGTCGTCGATGACTTGCGTCTTGGACAGCGACTCGACGAGGTAGTCGACACCGTGCACGCTGATTTGGAACATGGATTCGGTACGACTGATCAGATTCTTCTCGCGCAAATACCACAGTACAAATTCCATCTCGGCCATATCAATGCCGAGCACGTCCATGAGAACTTTTGCGGATGCTCCGCCGGTCTGTGTGCGTTTTTTGCGCGCGGTCAGCAATATCTGCAACACGGCAAGACGCAATTCGACTTCGTTGTACGAAAGTCCAGTTTTAGGAATGTTGGGCAGTCCGTGAGAATTGTTGCCACCTAAACCACTGGGACTCGGTTGTCCAGCCGGCGGCGTCTTAACGCCGACCTGCGCGTCGTAGGCGGCGCGCTTGCCGGGATCGGACAAGGTGCGGAAAGCGTCCGTGACTACCCTGAACATTTCAGTATTGCCTGATTCGGCATTATCCGGATGGTACATGCCTGCAAGAAATCGATAGGCATACCGAATGACGGTGGGGTGCGCTTGCGGATCAACCATCAGCAATGAATAAAACGTCTGTTGCGCGGGTTGCGCGGGCGCCACAGGCTGAGGAGCCGGAGCGCCAGGGCCGCCCTGTCCGAATCCTTTGTTAGGTGGTGGTTGCCATGCCATTTTGCTATCCCTTCAACAAGTTGCTTGCAATAACGATACGCTGAATTTCCGAGGTGCCCTCGTATATCTCAGTGATCTTCGCGTCGCGCATATAACGCTCGGCCGGATAATCAGTTACATACCCGTAACCGCCGAAAATTTGCACGCACTTCACCGTACTACGCATGGCGACTTCGGCTGCGTGCAGTTTTGCCATGGCGGCTTCTTTTGTGAAGCGGTCACCACGATCATGCGCCACCGAGGCGTGCCACGTCAAAAGGCGGGCCGTGTCGATTTCCGTCGCCATCTCGGCGAGCATAAACTGAATCGCCTGAAACTCGTTAATCGGCTTGCCGAAGGCAATGCGTTCTTTGGCATAGTGGAAAGCGTGATCCCAGGCGCCCTGCGCGATTCCGACAGCCTGCGATGCAATGCCGATTCTGCCACCGTCCAGAGTGCTCATCGCTACTTTGAACCCGTCTCCTACCTGCCCGAGCATATTGGCGACAGGGACAGGCGTTTCTTCGAATATCGTCTGACAGGTGGATGAACCGCGGATGCCGAGCTTATCTTCGAGCTTGCCGAAGGTGAAGCCCGGAGATCCTTTTTCGACCAGCAGAGCCACAAGTCCCTTGTGCTTGAGCGCCGGATCGCTCTGGGCAAACACCAGATAAATATCGGCCTCAATGCCGTTGGTAATCCAGTTTTTGACGCCGGTGAGGATAAACTGATCGCCTTTGCGCTCGACGCGGCAGCGCGCCGCTGCCGAATCACTTCCGGAGCCGGGCTCGGAAAGGCAAAAGGCGCCCATTTTTTCGCCGCGGCACATCGGTGCGAGAAACTTTTGCTTCTGCTCCTCTGTGCCCCACAGGTAAATCGGAGTTGCAGTCAATGAAACATGCGCCGAATACATCACGGAAGTGGTGGCACACGCTTTCGCCAATTCTTCGACAGTGATGGCGTAACACACGTGGTCGAGCCCGACGCCGCCATATTTTTCCGGAAACGGCAGTCCGCATAAATCCGACGCCGCCAGCAAATCCCAGTTTTCCCTGGGGAAACGATGCTTTTGATCGATTTCGGCTGCTTTAGGTGCAAACTCTTTTTGCGCTATCTCGCGCACCATTGCCTGAATATCTTCCTGCTCCTGCGTCAACTTGAAGCTGAGAGGGTCGTTTTTCAGGCTCACTTCGGTAACCATTGGATTCTCCGGCGGTCGGCCACTTGGTCGTTTTCGTGCCATATCGCTAGCGACAGATCATAACACCGCCGCCTTTCGCCCGCCGCTACCAAAGCGGAAGCCGCTACCAGGGCGGATTGCCGCCGCATATGCCGCATATAGAAACCAGATACTTGACGATTGAGTAGCCACACGTTACGGTGGGCATGTAATACAATGAGACAGACTTTATTGTTTAACAGAGGCAATTTGGCGCCATGCCGGAGCACAAAATATTACTAGTCCAGCATGAAAAGTCCCCTTTGTCGGCGCTGAAGAAGGCACTGACGAAGAGCGGCTACGAGATAACCAGCTGCACCAGCGCATTCGACGCACTCGACGAATTGCGGACTGAGCCTGGCGACCTCGTCCTATCTAGTGTGAAGTTACCGGACATCAATGGCTATCAGCTCTGCACGCTTATCAAGAGCGGGGAGGAAACATGCGCCATTCCCGTTGTTGTGGTCGGCGACTCGGAAGACAGCGAAGGCGAATTTTGGCAACGTGCCGCTCTTCCCGATCTCGTGATGTCTCATAAAGAAGCCGAATCGGCCAAGGATTCGGTTGTCGATCAAATCAAGCAGCTATTGGTCAACGTCAAGGGCGCCCATAAGAAAGGTGCACAAAACGCACTGATTCCGCCCGATTTGGACAGCAAAGATCTCCTGAAAAGCTACGAAAGACTGCTCGGGTCATTGTTAATGGAGCGCAGTGTCGCCCATTTAGCGCGCACGCTAGTCGAGGCTGTCAGCAGCCGCGTGCAGTTCATGGCTCGTTTTTCCGGTTACGTGAAGCGCGTTTTCGACGCCGACGTCACCGGACTGGTAGTCATCGACCCTAAAGCGCACTGGGCAATTTATGACGCGCTTATTCCTCTGGCCAAAGGCGCCATTGAAAAATTGCAAACTGCCACCAACAAAGAAATGGCCATCGACAATGAAGTGCGCACCATGACCAGCGGCGAAATTCTTGCCAAAGGCGGCGCCAACGTCAAGTCACATCACGTCGTCGAAGTGCATGACAGTCACAATGAGCTTCTCGGCGCCGTCATCATCGGTTGGACGACAAAACACACACTCAGCGATGAAATGCTCGCCCAACTCGATCTGATGAAAATCCACATGCGTCCGGTGTTCAAAGCATTATTCGATCTGCAGCAAATTCAAATGCTAAAACAGCACCACGCATTCGGTTCGTACGTCGACCCGATTACCGGACTGTACAACATCGAGTTCTTGATTGGGTTTTTGCAACAACAGTTGCTCTTCTCCTCGCGACAAAAGCTGCCTACCGGGCTGATTCTGGTTGACGTCGATCGCTTCTCTGCGATCAATGAGGAGCATGGCGCCGAGACAGGCGACATGGTTTTGATGAGCATCGGACACAAATTGAGCCGCATCATCCGCCAGAGCGACTTGCTCGCCCGCTATAGCGGCGACACCTTCGCTATTGTGTTGCCCAACACCGATCTCGCCGGCTCGAAGGTGGTCGCCGAGAAATTGCGAACCGAAATCGAAGCGATGAGCTGGGATACTGTCGGCAGCAAGCCATTGAGCATAACGGTTTGCGTCGGCTGCTCCTCATTTACCTTCCAGGACTGCAATCCGGAAACAATATTGCGAGATGCGAAGATCGCTTTGATGGACGCCAAAGACGTCGGTCGCAACCGCGTGTCACCATAATACGCAGCCCCCAAAAGCCGCAAACAGTGAAGCGACGGGCGTGAGCCCGCTTTTTAATGCACGGTAACGGCAAGCGGTAGCCCGCCTTACCCATGCCATATCAGACGTCCTTCAACCGCCGCTCGAGCCTGTGTAGCCATTTCCAACAGACATGTTGGAAGACAGCAGCAGACAATGTTTCCAACTCCATGCAGCCATAAATTTGCCGCAGGTTTTCGGACGAGGAACTCCATATGCCTAGACTTAGCGATATCGAAGTTTCCCAACTGGCCGCAGTCGGTTTTAACGCGTATGAAAAAGCCGATTATGATTGCACGATCAAATGCCTGCTCAAAGTCATCGACAACGAGCCGAAGCATTGGCGGGCCAAACTGTATCTAGGAATGGCTTATTTGAGCACGGGCGACCGATTGCTCGGCACCTTCCAACTGCGTTTTGTCAAAACCAATTGTCCGGATGCCGAAATGAGAGAGCTGGCTGACAAAGCAATGAACACGATCACGGCTGCTGCCGCTCAGCCCGCCAACAATGCAAACGTCAGGGCTAGCGGTCAATATGCCACTCGTGCCACCGGCCAATACGCCACTCAGGCAGCTGGCGGCAGGTTCGATGCTCGGCCGGCAGGACAGCCACTTGGTCAAGCAACCAATCAACCAGCCAGCCAACCGACCAATCAACCGATGTATCAAGCAAACGCTGGTGTTTCTCCCAGTTTTGGTAAACCGGTAGAACGAGTGATCACCGACAAATCAGGCTGGCTGAGTGCATCTGAAATCAACAGCAGAAGAAAAAAAGTGGAATGCCTGGTGCAAACGACTAAAGGGCAGCGTTTCCCATTGGGACCAACAACCACCATCGGTAAAAATTACAAGAATACGATTCGCCTCGTGGAAGACAGGTCAATCAGCGAGTTTCAAGCGGTGATTGTCTTCGAGGACTCCGAGTTCTGGATTGAAAATTCAGTGGCGAATAACCCGACACGCGTCAATGGCAGGCCCGTCACCGAACGCACTCGGCTGAAACCAGGCGACGAAATCCGCATGGGCCAAACGACATTCAAAGTGGAATAGCTACATGCCATGCACCATGCGATCGTAGTGGAAGTCGATGGCTTCCTGGATGCGTTCGCTGCTGAAACCGGCGATATGCGCAATCGCCATCATTCCGCCTGCGGCTACGCCTTCTTTGACGTTGCCTTCTTCATAAGCTTGCAGTCCACGATGCCGCGAGCCTGTAAAGTTAGGGAAAGATGCAGCGAAGGGCGCATCGACCAGCACCGATAGCTGAGTCGGATTGGAGTGCTTATCCTGCACAACCCATTTGGTAGTGATCACAGCCAGCGCACGCTCGAGCAGCTCTGCATCTCCGACGAGCGCACGAGCAAGCCCATAGACAGCCAACATCTGAGTGCCACCACCGAGAACCACCGGTACGCGTTTTGCCGCCTCCAGCGCCATGCCTGCCACAAACGGCTGCATCGGATCACCGACTGCCGCCACCGCTTTAAGGGGTGATTGTTTGAAATCGTCGGTGCTTAGACCGGACTTCTTGATGCCGGTTTGCACCAGTTGGTGACGTACATCGTGCATCGCCGTCAGCATGCTGCTGCTCACGAGCTTGCTTGCGTCGTAGCCGAGCGCCGTCAGGATGCCCATGGCAGTAGTGGTTCCGGCCGGCACGCATTCGCCGATGACGATGTAGCTCGCGGTTCTGCCCAGCGCTTGGCCTTGTTCTCGTCCCTGCTCGAAC
>DATNQY010000384.1:0-7648 GCA_036703785.1 Candidatus Obscuribacterales bacterium | reverse complement strand
GCAAATTTGGCGGCGAAGGTCGTGCCGGTGCGGGCGCAGGTCGCAGCAAACCCGCTGCTGGCGCAGGGCGCGGCAAACCCGCTGGCGGCGCAGGGCGCGGCAAACCCGCTGGCGGCAAGTTCGGACGCAGCAAGCCCGCCGGTGGCAAGTCGCGTGGATCCCAGGGCGGCGCCAGACGTCGCCCAAGTGGCAACGGGTAACGAGTAACTCTAGGAGGATAGGATGCGCATTCGGTCATATGCCGGCATTGTGCCGTTGGTCGGAGTCTCGTTGATGGTATCGGCAGTGGTGACGCTTGCGATGCAACTGCCCGCGTGTGCGGATACGACGAAGGCGTCGGCCGACAGCTCGAAGGCCCAATCGGACACCGAATCGTGTCGCAAATTTGTCCAGCAGTTCTATACCTGGTATACGACTGGACCTCAGCCGAAGGGTAAGCTAGACAAGTACGACATTACCTTGAAGTATAAGAGCGCGATGTTCACCCCGGAGCTAATGCAGAAGCTGCACGACGATCTCGAGGCTGCCAAAAGAAATCCGGGCGAAATAGTCGGACTTGATTTCGATCCTTTTACGAACGCTCAGGACGATCCAGGTGGCATGACCGCGAAGAAAGCGACGATGAAGGGCACCAATTGCCTGGTCGATGTTTATCGCAAGGATCACGACGCCAAAGACCCCAACGGTGATGTCATTCCGGAATTGACTCAAAAGAACGGACACTGGCTCTTTGTCAATTTCCACTACCCGAAGGCCAGCGACAATCCGGCTAACAACGACCTTATTGCTATTCTGAAAAATCTTGCCGCCGATCGAGTTAAGTACAAGGCCAAGTAAGTACGGTAATCACTTACCCGAATAATAGTCACGCACGTACTGCGGTAGCTCCGACACGGCGATGCGCTCTTGCTTCATCGTATCGCGGTCGCGCACGGTGACGGATGCCGGTGATTGCTCGATGGTCTCGAAATCGATGGTGACACAAATCGGTGTGCCGACCTCATCATGGCGTCGATAAGCCTTGCCGACGTTGCCGGTATTTTCGAACAGCACGCGTCCCAGTCTCAGCTTTTGAAGTTGACGTTTGATCTCCAGCGCTTTCTCCACGATTTTTTCGTTATTTTTGGCGAGAGGTATAACAGCCACCTTGATGGGTGCTAAATGCGGCTTAAACTTGAGGACGATTCTCTCGCTGCCATTGTCCAGCGTTTCGCGAGTAAAGGCTTCCGTCAGAACGGCCAGCACACCTCGATCGACACCTGCCGAAGGCTCAATCACAAAAGGCACCACCAGCTCGTTCGACTCCGTATCGCGGATTCCCAGCTTGATGGTTGAATCGACGTTGGGTTCTACCTTCGCATTGAGAGGCATCTCTTCCGGGTTTTTGCTGTGCGATCCCAAATCGAAATCTGTGCGATCGGCAACGCCTTCCAGCTCTTCCAGCCCATGTGGGAAACGATAAAGTATGTCGACCGTGGCCTTGGCATAGTGTGCCAGCTCTTCCGGAGTCTGACGATATGCCTCCAGGTTTTCCTTCGACAAACCTTGATCTTGCCACCACTTCAGACGCGCCTGCACCCAGCGCTCGTGCCACTCCAGATCGGTACCAGGCTCTACAAAGAACTCGAGCTCCATTTGCTCAAATTCACGCACGCGAAAAATGAAGTTGCGCGGCGTAATTTCATTGCGAAATGCTTTGCCTATTTGAGCAATGCCGAACGGCAGCTTCCTCGATGTTGAGTCGAGAACGTTTTTGAAGTTGGTGAAAATGCCTTGCGCTGTTTCCGGGCGAAGGTATGCATAAGATTCTTCGTCGACGATTGGGCCCATCGTCGTCTTGAACATCATGTTGAACGGCCGCGGGTCGGTCAAATTTGCGGAGCCGCATCGCTCGCATTTGCCTTTTACGTGATCAGCGCGCCAGCGACTCTTGCAATCGCGGCAGTCCACGAGCGGATCGGTGAATGTAGCTTCATGGCCTGAATGACGCAATGTAAGTTTGTGCGTCAGAATAGATGAGTCAAGCCCCTCTACATCATCACGCTCGTAAACAATCTCTTGCCACCAAGCGGCTTTCAAGTTATTTTTCAACTCAGCGCCGAGCGGACCATAGTCATAGACGCCGTTGAGTCCGCCGTAGATGTCCGAACTCTGAAAGATGAAACCGCGCCGTTTGCACAGCGCGATGATGTCGTTCATCGTCTTTTCGGAGGTCTTGGTTGCCATTGACAAGATTATAGCAAAGTCCCTAGCGTGAATCACCGCTCACTCTGATTATCTTCTTGCCGAAATTCTCTCCTTTGAGAAGTCCAATCAATTCGCGAGGCGCGTTTTCTAGTCCATCGGTAACATCCTCTTTGTATTTGATTAGCCCCTTGCTTAGCCATTCAGTCATGTCCTTAACGAAGTCCCCAAATTGCGCGTTGTGATCGCTGACGATGAATCCCTCGAAGGTAAGTCTTTTGGTCAGGATGTTGCGCATCAGCAAAGGCAAGCGATCTACACCCCGGGCAAGACCGGTGTCATTGTAATGGGCAATTAGCCCGCAGACAGGAACGCGCGCGAAGTTGTTGAGAAGTGGCAGGACCGCGCTAAAGACCGAGCCGCCGACGTTTTCAAAGTAAACATCCACGCCCTTGGGGCAGGCTGCTTTAAGTCTTTCCTCCAGGTCGGGTCGCTTGTGGTCGATGCACTCATCGAAGCCAAGCTCCGATTTCACGTAACTGCACTTCTGGTCACCGCCGGCGATACCAACCACACGGCAGCCTTTGATCTTTGCAATCTGTCCCACTACGGAGCCGACCGCTCCGGATGCCGCAGCAACAACCACCGTTTCACCGGCTTTCGGTTTACCGATATTCAAGAGACCAACGTAAGCCGTGAATGACGGCATGCCCATCAATCCCAGTGCCGACGCCGGTTGCATGGCTGCCTCCAGCTTTCGAACCTCTTTGCCGTCCGAAATGACGTAATCTTGCCAACCGGTATAGGCGACGACAAGATCGCCCTGTTTGTACTCGGCGATATTCGATTTAACCACTCGGCACACTGTCGCGCCTACCATGACTTGACCAAGATCAACCGATGCTGCGTAACTCTTCTGTTCGTTCATGCGCCCGCGCATGTATGGATCGAGGGATAAATAAAGCGTGCGCAATAACATTTCGCCTTTCCCGGGCTCGGCAATCGGCTTCTCGACCAGCTTGAAATTGTCGGTTGTGGGTTCACCTTGAGGGCGTGAAGCCAGCAGAATTTGTCGATTCATTTGTTGCGCGTTCACCAATCTCAGCCTCTTGTGAATGATGGGGGACTCTCACTATACTAATTCAGGCTCAGGTATTCCAGGATGAAAACTAACGCTGCGCGGCTTCTCGACAATCTGAAAATCACATATGAGCTAAGAGATTACGAGGTCGACCCCGATGATCTTTCCGCCGAAACCGTAGCGCTCAAGGTCGGCATGCCGTTGAATCAAGTGTTCAAGACATTGGTGGCTCGCGGGGACAAGAAAGGCGTTTGTCTTGCCGTAATTCCCGGTGACAAACAGCTTGATTTGAAAGCGCTCGCTAAGCTGAGTGATGATAAGCACTGTGATGTCGTATCGTTGAAAGAAGTGCAGCCTCTCACCGGATACATTAGAGGCGGAGTCACGGCCCTCTCCTGCAAAAAAGATTACCCCGTCTATGTCGATGAGTCGATGAAGGACTTCGACCAAGTCTCAATTTCAGCTGGTGTGCGCGGCACGCAAATTATCATGTCGCCAACTGATTACTTGGCTGCCACTAAGGCGAAAGTTGGTGTCATTTGTTGTTGAGCGGTGTCGAGCCGCCGCTTTGCATCGAGCCGCCAAGCGGCGGATTGCGTTCGGCTCGGTGAGCTGTTGGGTGTAAGATCTGAGTCTGGCAAATTACCCGCATCCTCCGCTCGACAGCAAGGAGCTTTCCGATGAATCCGAACCAAGCAGTTTCTCCCAACGCCAACAAAGCGCTCTGGGAAAAGGGCGACTTCAGTCGCATAGCCGAAAGTATGAGAGAGGGTGGGCAAGCGCTCGTCCAAAAAATCGGCATAAAGAAAGGTCTTGCAGTTCTCGATTTAGGATGTGGTGATGGCACGACGGCGATTCCGGCGGCAACACTCGGCGCCGAAGTATTAGGTGTTGATCTGACTGCCAAGCTCGTCGAGGCCGCAAACAGACGCGCCAAGGAGTTCGGACTTGCCAACGCCAAGTTTCAGGAAGGCGATGCGTGCGACCTCCACCAACTGAAGGACGATTCCTTCGATTTTGTCGTGAGCATCTTTGGAGCGATGTTCGCGCCAAAACCTTTTGATGTGGCAAAGGAAATGGTGCGCGTCGCCAAACCTGGCGGTCGGATTGTTATGGGGAATTGGATTCCAAACGATCCGACTTTCGTCGCGCAAATCTTGAAGATCGCGTCTGCCTACACGCCTCCGCCGCCCGAGGGCTTCATTAGCCCTATGCTCTGGGGAGTTGAGAAGAACGTCACAGAGCGCTTTGTGGCAGCGGGAATTCCTGAAGACAAGGTCTCGTTTGTCAAAGACACGTATACTTTCAACTTCGCCGGCTCGCCGGCAGAATATGTTCAAGCGTTTAGGAACTACTACGGACCGACGATGAATGCATTCGAAGCCGCGGAGAAGAATGGACGCGCCGGCGATTTGCAGCGAGAGCTGGAGATGCTCTTCACCAGCCAGAACAAAAGCGCGAGCAGCGATACCACTCGCCTCGATGCCACGTTCCTCCGTGTCACCGTTGTGGCATGAGACAGGTTGATGCCGCCTCATGGCGTATACTGTGAGCGGTGAGCATAAAAGTTCTAGTGTACGTTCCCAGCTTAAGCAGCCAACTGCTTCCAATGATTGCGGGCCGCTTTGCCGATTTTGGAATGCAATGCGAGTTCAACCCGCGGTTTGCGCTTAATCCGGCGAAGGATGCGGGATTAGTCGAAGCTCGGCTGAGTATGCCGGGGCTCTCGCAATACGGCGATGTGGAAATGCTCTCGTCCTTCGAGATCTCATTCAAAGATTTTCGCTATGCATCACCGCTGTCCGTGGACCCGAAGGCAAACGAAAAACTCAAAGCTTGTACGGCGGTCGTCACGGTTCGGATGCACGCAACTCCGACCAGCGCTGTACGAGTGGGCCTGTTTTTCGCAGCCTTTCTTGCAGAGCTTACTGACGGCATTTTGTACACGCCGCGATCCGACAACTACTTTCAGGCGACTCAAGCGCTCGAACATGTGTTGCAAGAAGTGGCCGCATACGAGACGCAATTGTTGCCGGAGGATTGGAGCATTGCTCCTTTTATCTCATGGCCGAACGGCAAGTAAAATAGGGTAATGGCAACCGAAGGCACCAGCGGCTTACGATCGATTTCTCATGCGTGGCGGGCTCTCAGGCACCGCAACTTCCAGCTGTTTTTTGCCGGGCAGAGCATATCGCTTATTGGTACCTGGATGACCCGTCTGGCGACTGTCTGGCTTGTCTATCACCTGACGCACTCGGCCTTAATGCTGGGCGTGGTGAGTTTTTCGGGTAACATCTTCACATTTCTGCTGGCGCCGGTTGCCGGTCTCTTGATCGAGGGAGTGGAACGCCGGCGCCTCATCGTTTGGACGCAGATTGCAGCCGGATTGCAATCGCTTGCGTTGGCGGTATTGACGCTCACCAACGTGATAACCATTCATGAAGTGATCGCGCTTGCTGCGCTGCAAGGCTTGATAAATTCTTTCGACATGCCGGCTCGGCAATCATTCATTGTTCAGATGGTCGGCGATCGAGAAGATCTGTCCAATGCCATCGCCATCAACTCGTCGATGGTGAATGGCGCTCGACTGGTTGGACCAGCGATCGCCGGCTTTGTTATCGCCCTGGTAGGCACCGGATATTGCTTCTTGATTGACGCCATGAGCTATATTGCCGTGGTCATTTCCCTGCTATTGATGCGTATCGAAATTAAGACGGTCAAACACCCGGCAACATTGCTCGAACAATTACGCGAAGGCTGGGAGTATGTCAGCAAGTTTCGTCCGACACGCAGCATACTCTTGCTATTTGGACTCGTCGGATTGATGGGCTATCCGTACACTGTGCTCCTGCCGATTTTCGCAACCAAAATCCTGCACGGCGATGCCACCACTTTGGGCTGGCTCACTGGCGCCTCGGGCGCAGGCGCGTTTATCTCTGCTGTTTCTCTTGCTCTGCGCAAATCCGTTCTTGGACTGGGGCGCAACTTGCAACTCGCTGCCGGCATCTTTGGTGCAGCTCTCATGTTGTTTGGCTTATCTCACCAGCTCTGGTCTTCGCTACTGTGCATGCTCGGCGCCGGCTTTGGTATGACGCAGTGCATGGCGATCGCCAACACTCTGATTCAAACGATGGTGCCGGAAGAAAAGCGCGCTCGCGTCATGGGCTATTACACAATGACCTTTTTCGCGTCGATGCCTTTGGGGAGTTTGCTTGCCGGTTTTCTCGCCCAGCAAATCGGCGCGCCACACACTGTGATGATCACTGGTGCCTTTTGCATCGCCGGTTGCATCTGGTTTGCTTTCGAACTGCCAGCCATTCGAGAACTGGTTCGCCCAATCTACCTGGACCTGGGAATTATCGAGCGGCCGCCATTAGAAGCCGAGACTACTTGATACGCCGGATCGTCAGCGTGGAGACTGGTGCCGTTGGACTGTCGAATACGAATGTGTACAAGTATGGTGGCACATCATATTTCTCGCAATGCTCCTCGGTGAAAGAGCGTTCGCCGGGCGGGCGGCTGGGGTCCTTCGGCGTCGACTTCGGGTAGGCGATGGAAATCGGTGCAACGCCGAGCTTTTTCTCAATCGTATCGCGATTATCGCCGCCTTGGATTTCCGACAGTGCGGAGGCGCTGAACGTCTTAAACTGCACCAGCAGCGTGTCGAATGTCCAGTCGATCATGCGCGCCGACAAGGTGATGCCTATTTCTTGAAACTCGAACGTTTTACCCGTGCGAGTGGCCGTTTCTACCGGCTTGCCCAGTCGCTTGCTGAGTTCGGCGAATTCTGTACCGTCGGTGCGTTTACCGAGCACGGCGAGAATGTCCTCGAACTTCGCACTTGCCATGGGTTGACTCGTCAAATGCACTGCGCTAGCTGATGCAGCAACGCAGCGCCATCGCCTCGCCATGCGCTGCCGTGCATGCAGGCGAGTGTGGTGGGACGGTGCTCCGCGATGCGCTTCAACATGTCACCGCTGCTGGATGCGTGCGAATAATAGTCCAAGTTGCTGCGCAACGCTTCGCTCGGTCCGAAGATGTCTGTTTCAACGACAGCCTTGGTGCCTGGCCCCGGCTGCGTGAAAAGATCACCACACAAGAATGTGCTGGTAGTCTCCTCGAGTGCTAGGCCGCAATCCCAGCCATGGGGCAAGTGCGGTGTGTCGAACCATCTGATGGTGTGTTTGCCTAAACTCAATTGCTCACCGTCGGCAAGTACTCGTGGTGCTCTGTCCACCATGTCTTCGACGGACGTCATTGCGGCGATACGCCCGCACAGCGGCACGGCGTTGGTCGCGATTTCCAGAAATTTGTCGAGAGAGCCGCACTCGTCGCCTTCGAAATGCGAAAGTCCGATGTAGCGAAGTTTGGATAACGGAAGAA
>DATNQY010000383.1:0-10913 GCA_036703785.1 Candidatus Obscuribacterales bacterium | reverse complement strand
TTTCTTACCTAGCTCGGACGTTCCCAAACAAAGGGAGTCATTACCGCTTCAGCGTCCAGTTTTTGCTTCACTGCGCCGCGGATGATGTTGCGCGCGCGCCGAATCAGTTCAAGCGATTCGGCCGTCTTGTCTTGAAACTCGAGTATGTACGCCAGTTTGTACAGCGTCTTAGCAATTTCTACATGATTCGGATCGAGAATCAATTCGAGGAAGTGCAGCACTTCGCGATAAAGGCGCTCGGCTTCTGCTATCTCACCGCGCGCCAGCGACTCCTCGGCGAGCGAAATCAGTCGGGCTGCTAGCTCCTTCTGAAGCGTATTCATATCTTTTGTTTCGACCACGATCAACCTCTGCCGGTTCAGATGATATTTTGCACAACAAACCGATGATGCTGAGCAAAACACACAATTTCTGAAGGTTGTTCGAGAATGTTCTGGACTGGCAGCCTGCGTTGGTCCTACAACAGACTGCCGTGCAGCACTATTCGGGCGACATTGAAGTAAATAATCAGCCCGGTTACATCAACGAGCGTGGCTACGAATGGCGTCGACGCGCTGGCGGGGTCGAATCCTAGCCGGCGCAGCAAAAACGGCAGAAGCGCGCCGCTCAGGCTGCCCCACAGCACGATCAGAACCAGGCTGCAGCAGACGGTGAGCCCGATCAACCAATAATGTTCGCCGTAGCTATGGAAAAGAAATTCCCAGATCGTCACGCGAGCGAATCCTATTATGCCGAGGATGGCACCCAATGCAAATCCGGAAACCAGCTCTCGGCGAAACACGCGAACCCAGTCGCGCAAACGAACTTCGCCCAGAGCCATGGCGCGGATCACCAGCGTCGAGGCTTGTGATCCGGAGTTGCCACCACTGCTGATTACCAATGGCACGAAGAGAGCGAGCACCACGGCTTTGGCAATCTCGCTTTCGTAATAGCCCATGGCCGTGGTCGTTAACATTTCGCTTAGAAATAGGGCTGTCAGCCAGCCCGCACGTTTCTTAACCATCTCCGCAATGGATGAGGCAAGATAAGGCATGTCGAGAGCCTCGGTGCCGCCCATTTTCTGAATATCTTCAGTCGCTTCTTCTTCGACCACATCGACGATGTCGTCGATAGTTACGATACCCTTCATGCGGTTTTCGCCGTCAACTACTGGTATGGCCAGCAGATCTTCTTGTTTAAACGTCAATGACAGTGCTTCCTGGTCCATCTGCTCGTTGCATGTGACGATGTCCGTTTTCATGATGTCTTTGACAAGTTTTTCACCCGGTGCGATGAAAAGCTCGCGAAACGACATCGCGCCTAGCAGATGCTGTCCGGCATCGAGCACGTAGATGTAATACATCGTCTCTGCTTCTTCCTGCGCTTGCAGACGCACATACGTGATCGCCTCGGCGACGGTCATCTCAGGCCTGAGGCGGACGAAGCGCGGGCTCATGACGCCGCCGGCTACATCTTCCCTGTAGGCAAGCAATCCGTTCACGTCGTACCGCGTAACCACATCCAGCAGGTCGAGTGTTTGGTGGCGAACTTCTACTGGCAATTCTTGAATGACGTCGGCGGCATCGTCAGGAGCAAGAACGCGTATCCACAAGCGTTTTTCGCTCGTGGTCATAACTTGAATCAGCCGCGCGGCCTCGCCGGCGCTCAATTCATTGAAGAATTCCGGCGCGGTATCGGGCGAAAGCTCTCTGAACTTTGCAAGCTGCTGTTCAGGTGGCAGCCCATCCCACTTCTCATGCAGCGCATCGAGCAGCGCATGCGTATCAGTTGTCTCCGACATTTCGTGGGTTTCCATTGCAAGAAGCGAGTAAGCGATGGGTAGCACCGCCATTACATTGTAAACGGGCGACACCGAATGGTGCCGCCCGTGTTTTTGCGAATACCGGCTTAGATGTCAGCAATCGCTGCCTTCTCGCAGCCTCGCAGGCACCCTATTTCGTTTCCATTTTTTTCTTAGAAACGATAAGCCTTGCTTGTGTTCTTGACGTTCGTTTGTGCGCCACCTTCTTCTTAGGTTTTTGCACTACGACTGCTGCTTCCTTTTGCTTGTCCTTTTGATCTGACGCTTGGGGCGCAGCCTGTGGTATCTCGCAAATCACTGGTCCACCTACAACCATTGGTTTGCCATTAACCACCATAGTGCGAGTTGCCATCAAAGTCGGTTTCAGAAGTCCGGCTTGTGAGTTGAACTTTGCTGACCCACCTCCGTTCTTCTGTTGAGACATGCGCCATTGCGCTTCCTGACTCGCCACCGGCTGGGAATTCAACATTCCCTCGACCAGTGCGTTGTCAAATGGAACCACTACTGAGTCGGCCTTTGTGCCGGACGGCAGTTGTGACACCTGTCCTTGCGGACCGACGACGTACAAGTAGTCTCCCGACATGCCCACCTTGTATTGGATATTTCCTACCCAATAGCCAAGCATTTTCAGATCCTTAGGCGGGTCTGCCATTGGTGCGGGTGGTTCAGACGGACTGACGTCGTGCATTGCTTGTTCAGCATTTTGCCCGGTCTGCGTGTTCTGATTTCCCTGCTGAGTTTCCGGATCGCTCAAGCCCAGCTGTTGCATCACATCGTCGCCGAGCGCCAAGAATGCATGAGCCGGTTGCATCGAACTTGCGAGCAGAATAGCCACGCCCAATGTGATCTGTATTCGAATCGATTTCATTCATCGACCTCCTTGCAGAGGAGACGGGAGAGTTGCCTCTCCCGTCCCAGGCGTGACTTACTTGAGGATCTGCTGCTCGCACTTGCGGTGGAATAGCCGGTGGAACTTATGTTTCTTCGGAAGGATAATCCGCGCCAGTGGCCGTGCAACAGGTAGCATTGCTTCTTCGGGCCACGCATAGTTCGTCACCAGAGCCGATGTCACCGTTGTCGGGATACCGTTGGTGAAGATTTGCTGTGTGCCCAGCACTTCAGGCAATGCAAACGGGTTGTTGGTCAACAGTTGCATTGGTCCTTGCAGTTGGCTCGCTGTCCCGGCTGCCGGCAACAATCCGTTTTCGACGATACCGCCGCCGCCGCCAGGGAATATCGAACCGAACGAGAAGCTGCCACCGCTAGGCTGTATGAGCTGGAACCCGTTGACTACAGGTATGCTCGAGCTGAGCGATGTGGATCCGACTGTAACTCCGCTGCTGCCGTTGGCTCCGTTAGACCCGTTAGACCCGTTAGAGCCATTCGACCCATTGGCGCCTGATCCGCCCGATCCGCCGGATCCGCCGGATCCAGCATTACCGCCGCTGCCACCGGCACCGCCAGAACCGCCGCTGCCGCCAGAACCGCTACCGCCGCCGCCGCCACCGCCGCCGCCGCCGCCGCCACCGCCGCCGCCGCCGCCGCCGCCGCCGCCGCCGCCGCCGCCGCCAGCACCAGTAATGGTGATGGTGATGTCATTGGTGTTGTTATTGGCGTTGAGGTTGTTGTTGGTGTTGGTGTTGTTGTTGTTGTTCGTGTTGACGTTGGTGTTGTTGTTGTTATTCGTGTTCGTGTTTGTCGAACTTGGTGTTGGTGTTGGTGTTGGTGTTGGTGTTGGTGTTGGTGTTGGTGTTGGTGTTGGAGTTGGTGTTGGTGTTGGTGTTGGAGTTGGAGTTGGTGTTGGTGTTGGTGTTGGTGTCGGTGTTGGTGTTGGTGTTGGTTTGTCCTCGCCACCTGCTCCTCTACCCTTGCTACCAGTATGCAGATGACTGTTCTGATCGCCTCTACCTGACACGTCGTCACCGCCGCCAGGCCCATGATGGACACGGTCGCCGGATGTTGATCCTGAGGATGATCCTCCCGAATTGCCATGATTAGTTGAAGTGTTGGTCACTGTCTTGGACCAGATGCCGTTGTTGGAACCGCTTCCGCCGGCGTTGCCGGTGGAATTATTTGTAGCTCCCTTTTGCCACAGTCCACTGCTGACATGACCAAATGCGCCCGCTCCGCCGGTAGACTTTCCTGAGCTAATTCCGCTGGCGCCCTTGACGCCTTTGGCAGAGCTGTTAAGACCGCCAGCCTTGCTACCGCCGCCGAGTCCGCCCACGCCGCTGAAAATTATCATCCCCGATGACTTGGTGCCTGAATTGCCATTGCTTGATGCGCCGGCATTGGTACCGCCGGCATTATTGCTGGCGGCATGGCTGCCGCCGGTCTTGATACCACTAGTGCCGAATCTTGCGCCGGCACTATGACCGCCGGCTGCCGACCCTGCTGCTGCTGGGGCAGCCATAAATCCGCCTATATGTGCGCCGCCGCCAAATGCAGCACCAAAGGATCCCCCTCCACGAGCTTCGACAACCGTGCTCGAAAGTGGGATGGTTGATGCGAGCATGAGGCCTATTGCCAGCGCGCGAAAGGTGCTCCTACTCATAAGTGCGCCTCCTGAGTTTTCTCTTCCATTGTCCCCGGTTGAGCCCGGACGCTGCGGGTACCCATCAGTTCCTCCCGTGCTTGGGTTTGAACAGCTGGCGGGCGCTGCTGAGCTTCTTGCAAGTCTCACCGGCCCCGGCTTGCCAATTGCAGAGCCGTGGTTTTTCGCTATGAAAAACTGGGGATGCCCTTAGGCGAAATTCTGCAGAATTTGAAAGCCCATATGCAGTACGCGAAAGACAACAGGGCATATAGGGAAATGCGGGTCAATTGAAGGGGTATCCGATAGCGAAGCTGAACCGGTAATCGTCTAACGTAGAGTTAACGGCTGACTTTATATAGCTGAGCTTGGAGGGAAGTTTGTTATGGACAAAAGCTGGGTTGCCTGGACGGAGTTGAACCTTCAGCGCGGTTGCGATCCCAACGGTATCCTCAAAATTCTTATGAAAGAACAATTTGAGATAACGGCAATTCGCAACGTCATGGGATCGAGGTTTCCTGGACAATGTGTGTTAGCTGGCAACCAATCGGCGGCCCAAGCTGATGATACGTTGCCCGAATTAGTGCAGAAACGCGAATCGCTCGTCCGTATTCAAAGACAACTTCTCGCTCTCAATCCAAAAGCACAAAGCATCGAACGACGCCGCTACCTCTCGCGCGCCGAATTTCTCGAACAATACTATTCTGCTAACCGGCCGGTCGTCCTCTGTGGACTCATGGACAATTGGAAAGCCATGCAGGCGTGGACGCCTCAATATCTCAAGTCGGTGTGCGGGGCAACTGAGGTAGAAATTCAGGCCGGAAGAAATACCACCAAGCTTTACGAGATAAATGACAAACCGCACCGTCGTCAAATTCGCTTTGATGAATATGTCGATATGGTATTCAACAGCCAAGAGACCAACGATTTCTATCTCACCGCCCGCAATGAATTCTTCCATCGTCCAGGCGTTGATTCTTTGCTGCGCGATATAGAAATGTTTCCCGAGTATTTGCAGCCCAACAATAATGGCGACGGACTTTTCTTCTGGTTCGGTCCGAAGGGTACAGTGACGCCGCTGCACCATGATGTTCAGAACATCTTTATGTCTCAGGTAATCGGGCGTAAGCACGTCAAAATGATTCCTTCAAGCGAATTGGATTTGATCTACAACCATTTCAGCGTATACAGTCAAGTCGATGTTGAGAATCCGGATTTCGAACGTTTTCCGAAGTTCCGCCAGGCAACCGTAATGGATGTAGATCTGGATCCCGGCGAGGTGTTATTCATCCCGGCAGGATGGTGGCATCACGTCAGATCGCTCGACGCAAGCATAACCATCTCATTCACTAACTTCATCTTTCCAAACGATTATGACTCCGAGTGGGTCCACCCGTCAGGCAACGGTGCCCTAACGGCAGAACCGAGATACTCTGCAGCTCCGAGCGAGCAGCCATCAAACATGCCTGCCGCCGCCGTTGCACAAGTTGACCATAAAGCTCTGCATGACAATTGCATGTCGCTATTGCTTGAACATCCCAAGGCGAAGCAGATCGAAAGTCCGTTAGTGCAGCTGGTCACAATCGACAATTTTCTCAGTGATGAGGAATGCGATCGCTTAATGGATTTGGTTAACGATCGGTTGCGTCCTTCCACGACCACCAGAGAGACTCCTGGTTATCGCACCAGCTACACATGTGATCTTTCGCTTGTCGGTGATGACTTTGTGAAGTTCATCGATTGCAAAATTGCCGCTGCCCTCGGAATTTCGCCCTCGCATTCCGAAGGCATTCAGGCGCAAACTTATGATGTCGGACAAGAATTTAAACAACACACTGATTGGTTTGAGCCCGGAACGGACGAATATAGAGAATGTGCCGCCGACCGCGGCAACCGCACTTGGACATTCATGATCTACCTCATGGACACGGCCAAAGGTGGTGGCACCCGATTCGTCAATCTAGATCAGACAATGTTTCCCAAGAAGGGAAAAGCGGTGGTTTGGAATAATCTATACGCCGACGGCACCCCGAATCCTGACACACTGCATTGCGGCATGCCGGTGAAGAAAGGCAAGAAGGCCATCATCACTAAATGGTTCCGCGAGCTGGGGCAAGGACCCATGTTTGCCTAGGTGCTCTGGTCGCCAACCCGGATTTGACCGGATTGGCGACCATCGTGCTCAGACTAAGAGCCCTGTCGCCTTTGTCGAAGGCGGCTCCAAAAACCGCTTATCGCTGACAGCGAAGCGAGCGATATTAATAATCCCAACCACGTATAGCCGGAGCACCAGGGATCATAACGCAGGGTCGCCGTGCTGCCATGCGGCAACACGTACATGCGTTCACCTGAGGCTCTGAAAACCTCGGCATCTGACGAGCGCCAGTATGGGAAGTATGAGTAGTTTACTTTCACCAGCTGCCCCGGCAGCAGATTGCTTAGCTTGATCGTCTGGTTGTCGTCCGCGAAGTTCAATCTGTAAGCGGTCTGTTTAGTGTCGAGCGCCCTGTCTGCCTGCGCGGAATTGGCTTTCCGATCAGCCAGAAGCTGGCGCATCCTGTTTACGAAGTCGCCCTTGTCCAGGCATCTTTCAACGTCTTCATAAGCATCTTGCTCGAAGTTATGTTGATACCACACGTGATAATGATCGATCAGGTGATACTGACGGTACTGAAAACGAATGAGCGTCTCGGGAGCTTTGGTGCCGTCGTTCGGTGATGGAACGACCGCTGCGTACGTGCCGTTGGACGGCTTGTCGTTGACGATCACAATCGGAATTTGGGGCGGCCGCGATTGGAGCTTGCCGGTAAGATCGATCAGCTCGGCCGCTGAATACAATTGTTTATGCGCAAAGAAATAAGATTCCATCAGTCCAAACGGCAGATTGCCTGCCGCGTCGACGTAGCCAATCAGGGCTTTTGTTGGTACCGTCACCGGTGAAACGGGAGGCTTGGCGATCTGGACGATTGTATATGGACCGAACGTTTGAACTGAATTGCCGCCATTTTGCTGAGCGACCTTCACTAAATCTGAGTTGTTGCGGCAAATGAGGTGAGTAACACCAAAGTCCTTCAGTTGAGTCAAAGCGGTGATATTGCCGACATCGGCGTTTTTCATGAACGTATATGGACAATTCCATGTGTTGCCGGCCGCCATGAATGCCGCGGCATCTGCGAGGCGGCAAGCCTGCGAACTCTGAATGAACAGTCCGTTGACCGTCTCAAACCCGGTGTCTTTCCATAGCCGCGACTCTAAGTAGCGCGCTTGCAGGAAGGGATACTTCTCATAATCATCGAACGACTCGATGAAAACGCGGCCTTTCACGGGCTGCTTCTTGAAATAGGCTAACACTTGGGCACCGTCGGACGACGGCCCGGTTTTGGCAAGCGCTGCCACCTTTTCGCGCTCGTAGTGCGGAAACTTCGTTGCCGAATAAAGGCCGCCGGAAAGCACACACATCATGACTACGGGGGCGGCGATCTTTACCGCGTTGTTCTTGCCGGACATTTCACTGGCAGAGTAAGCTATGGCCACAGGCACAATAGACAGAAGTGCCGCCAGATAGAGCAGTGTATATCCATAAATTCGATAATAGTGCACTGTGAGCGGAAAAGATGATGCGATGAAGCCGCTCGATGCAAGAAACGAAGCTACCAGCACGGCGACGAAAAGTGAGACGGCCGCAGGCGCTCGTCTAATTGGTTGTAGTATCAGAAAAAGTATGAACATCATGTCGACGGCCAGCGTGGCCAGATCAATGGGCATGAAATGCCAACCAAGGCAATCCTTGATGTGTCCGAGCAATGACACCAATGGATAACGAAAGAGGATCTCGAAGAAGTCTCCTTGCGGGCGAATAATGTCGGGAACAGCATAGGTACCGCTAAGCATCATGGCAGGGAAGAGCCACAAGCAAGCGAGTCCAATGCCAATTACATGCATGCGCCAAAGCGCGAATCTTTCCTTTGCATACCAGATGCTCAGTAAAAGCACGAAGCCGAGCTGAAACATAGACGTCAACGTATGCGTGAAGCAAAGCAGCCCGAAAAAGATGATAGCCAATCTTTCGTCGCCGGCTTTCTTCGAGTCCAGCCAGCGGACGAGCGCGCCGGCATGAAGCAACAGGAAGTGCCAGCCGAGCAACTGAGAATACAGCCCGATGTTCATCACCGCAGCGGCACCGATGCCGTGCCATTGGTAGTCGTGGTTCAGGTACCAGAATGAAGTGAAACAAATTGATGTCGCTAACAAGGCGCCATCAGCTGCAGACAAACGCGATGTTCCTGCGACTTTTCTGGACAGCGGCAGTGCGAGATACCAGAGGCTCCACGGCAATGCCGCGCATCCGAGCCACAGACCAATGTGGCATGCCCATTGTGCCGGCTCCGCCGACCACCTGGACAACAACAACGCCAAGCACGCGGTGAGCGCTTCGGCAAGTGGTGCATAAAACTGACATGCAGGCCAGCCGGAGAACCAGGCGGGATCGTAAAACGTAAGACGCAAATGCGCTAATTGCGGCATCATGCGCTCGACAAGAGCAATGTGTCCGGGCAAGTCATTGCCCGGGATGAATCCCGGCGCCGCATACAGCTTGAACCAATAAAGTACGAACATGCTGAATGCAGATAGAATTGCCAGCGGCACGTACTCCGCCCAACTTGCCGTTGCGGAGTCTTCCGAATTTGTTGTGTCTGTGGCGTACTTGCCGGAAATACTGGCGCAGACAACCGCCAAGACATCAAGGAGCATTTTTGGCGAGTCGGTAAGTAGGTTTACTTTTGAACCTTCGACATTCCGCCAATTCACGGGCGCCTCTTCAGTTATATAACCGCGACAACGCGCCATGTGGAGGATCTCGACGTCGAATCCAAAGCCGTCGATGGTGGACTTCGAGAAAAGATCGTGCGCTGCATCGGCAGTGAACAGCTTAAAGCCGCATTGCGTGTCATAAAGATCCGGCAAGAGCAGTGATTGAACCACCCCATTGAAGACGCGACCTGTGAACCGACGGTGTAAGGACGTGACCACTGTGGTGTTCTTGTCCGGTTTTGCTCTAGAACCAATGATGATTTGCGCGCCGCTGCATAGCCGGCCTTCGAGTGTCGCAAGCTCTTCTATTGGAGTGCTGCCATCTGCGTCATTAAGCAAAATGAGGTTGCCCGTGGCGGACATGACGCCCACTCTTAACGCATGTCCTTTGCCGCGATTCTGTGGACACACTATGACTTTGACGCCTTCATGGCTTTGAGAGAAATTCCTTACCACATCTGCGGTGCGGTCAATGCTGCCGTCATCTACTACGATAATCTCGAATGATTTTCCCCTCTCAACAAGATATGAGTGCACGGATTCCAAAGTGCGTGGCAGTCGAACTTCCTCATTAAATGCCGGGATCACCACCGATAAGTCGAATTGCGAAACGCATGAGAAAGTGCTGTTAGGAGCAGTGCTGGTTGTTTGGGCCTGGGCGTTGCGTGTCACCGTAAACAGGTTCATCCACATTTGTCCATTCCTCACATAGCCATCTGGCTGCGCTGAAGCGAATAACCAGAGTGAGCGGCGCCGTAATGTTCAGTTCGACGGAGTGCTGAGGTAATTGTTGCTGTTCAGCTAATGACTAGCGGAACAAAAAAGACGGCGGCATTGCTGCCGCCGCTAGGGCTTGGATATGGCGCAAAGTCAATTGCGGATATTGAAGCGGCACCGCATGTGGTGCCTGGCTGCAGCTAGTATGCGTAGAGGTGGCAAATCGTGTTTGCGTCGCGCGGAGTCAAATGGCCGGTTTGCTTTGAAGACACGGCGTAATACATGATGTCATACGGATTGGAGGAGTGTCCCTCGATGCCGAGCCCATGTCCGATCTCGTGCAAACATGTTTCTGCCAATTCCTTGTCCGACAAGGGACGGCCATCGCATCTGGTCAGAATGTTTGTCTGCGCATGATCGATATATTCGCGACCGTCGTCTTGGTCTATATATGTATCGGTGGTCGTCAGTCCGGCTTCCGTGCCTTGTGCACACTCTTTCTGATGGCTCGTCCACCCGATAACATAATTTGCCTCGGCACGATTGGAAGTCAGCCCCCAGCGAATTCGTCCGCCGGTTGCCTTAGACCATTCGCTGAAGCACTTGGACACAATGCCGGGAAATGTCGAACGTCCGGGGCCGACATAAACTTTGATCGTGCCGTTTTCAGGCCAGCGGCTGGTGCCTTCCGTTTGAGCGAGGTAGTCGCCCGATCCGCCGGTGTAATAAACTGCTTGCGAGTAGGGTGTGCGCAATAAGCCGGCGCTACGGCTGTGTCCGTCGCTGCGGTGGTTTCCGTAGTATTGCACCAGGTGATTGCTCGTCCCGGCGTGCGTCGGATGTGTCCGGTGAGTATGAGATGCGTGGTGAGTGGTGGCACGGTGGTGCTTGACGGCGTGATGATGCGTGGTGGCATCAACGACCTGTGGTGCAGCCGTGATTAGTGTGGTGGCAATGACTGCCGTGACTTGGGCCAAACGGTTGAGCTTCATGCGCGTCTCCATTCAACAAAAACCGGCTGCCGCGTTGGAGCGCCGGGCTTCCAGCCGG
>DATNQY010000382.1:0-28134 GCA_036703785.1 Candidatus Obscuribacterales bacterium | reverse complement strand
CGTGAATGATAATGACGCCGGGGCGGCGGGCCTGTTTTTCCGGCCGCGCAACGTAAATGGGGATGTCGCGCCCATTTCTGTCAAGGTATATCGTTTGGTCGAGGACGTTTTGTTGGGACATCAGCTCTCTGTGGTCTAGCTGGGACCAGGAAGCTAGATTATCACAATTTATCGGAGATACAGCGCGCGCAGGACGTGGCACATTTGTTGTAGGGGCGACGCTGTGCGTCGCCCGGGGCATTCATCGCGATGTCTCGCCCGATGGAAACATGATTGAAATCAGCAACTCCATGAGGCTTATACTGGCAAGCTTGCTCGGCTTATGCCTCGCCGGCATAGGTGTTGCCGGCTTTGCCCAGAGCCAGAAAATCGGTGCACCGACGGGCAGCTCTACCTTTCAACCGCTCGTGCAAACAGTGGCGACGACTCATCCTGTCCCGGAAGGCGCTCACATCCTGGCAGTTCCGGCTTTCGCACCGAACAAACAGGCTTGGGTGACGATTGTCGGCTCCGACGGACAGCCACTCAGTCAAGTATCGCTTTTGGTCAATGGCGTGCCCGTTGACAGCAATCTCTTCGGACAGGTCACCTTCACGGTGCCGAATACGGGCGCTCTTTCCCTTTACTTGCAGTCGGCAAGTGGCGGTCCGATCGATAAGCATGACTATGCTTTGCTGTCGAACGGTCTGTTGGTAAGTGCGCAATCAGCACCGCTTGTCGGCGCATTGATATCGACCGGCGAGGCGGCCTGGCCACAATTGCTTTTTTCGCCGGCATTCGTACAGCCTGATTCCATGGTGGTGCTGATCGGTACGGGACTGGAAGGCAAGCCGCAAACCGACCGTGCGATTATCGATGGTTTGGCCGGACAGCTGTTTTCCGCGTCCGCCGATGCCGTGCTGGTGAAGATACCGGCCAACCTGCCGATCGGACCGTTTAAGGAACTGTGGATTGCCACCAGGCGCGGTGACACACCGATCGTCGAAACAGACGCCGCTCGCGCTGAGCTAGAGGTGCCCCAAGCGCAAGAGGGCAAAGGAGAGCTTCCCGGCCGCATCGCCGTGCTTGGCACAAGTATGCCGACGCTAGTGCAATTGGGAAATCAAACTACCAATTCTAATTCTGCCTCTGTCAGCATTGGCGACGGGCAAACGCTGTCAGAGAAGGAAACGATCGCAATGCCGGGCGGTGCTGTTAATTTCCAGTCGATCACACTCACTAAAAAGAGTCGTCGCTCGCCCTTACCAACGGTGCGTCTCGTCAACGACGTGCCCCAATTGAGCGGCGATCAGGCGGCAGTCACGTCTTCGTTATCCCAAACTCTCGATTACGCGATTTTGGTAAAACTCAAACGGCGATTACTCTTATTGCAGTCGAGGCTGCAAGAAGCAAGGTTGTCGGCCACCGGCGCTATGCCTGCATCGAGCACCGCCACCGTCGGGCAGCAGGAAAAACTGGCTGCCGAGTTGAGGGCGCTTTCGCTTAGACAAAACGGCACCGCCGCCATGCTGGCGGCTCGCCATGCCGTTTTTCTGGCAGACGGCGGCACTGAGGGGCTATACGAAAAAGCCATGGATGATGCCGCCGGTGGTGCCTATTACGTTCTTGAATCTAAAGTAGCGCAAATCGGCATAGTGCCGGTCAGCCCGATTGTGCACGCGCCGATCGCCAACGCGGCACCGGCGGTCAAACCAATCGTGTTGCCCGAAGTTCATTTCAAGCTATGGCCGCCTCCCGACACCACATGCCTGCAAGCTGCCTCGGCAACTACCACTACAACAACAAAGACGACGACAACAACAACCACGATTACCAAGAGCGCGCCACCATCGCCGCCGAATTCGAAAGCCGAAGCCACGCCGTCGGCTGTCCTCAAACCTCAGCCAAGTGCTCAAAAACCAGCGGTCAACAAGAGTGCATCGAAATCGCACGCGGATGCTTCCAAGAGGAAGATGGCCGATAAATCATCGACTACTCAAACCCGCTCCCATCGCAAGAAATACCGAAGAAGACATTGACGCGATATAGGCGCGTGTTTCCAAGCGGTTTACCGTCCTGTAAGATTCGCGAACATTTGGTTTAGACTATGTCTGCTGAATTTTCGGCATTACTCGAGTATATGTTTTTTCTGAGGAAGGTTAACTTATGAAACTATTTGCAACTTTGGCTGCTTTGGCTGTTCTGAGCACTGGCGCTGTTTTCGCCGCTGATGCTGCGGACACCGGCGCTGCCGCTGCTCCGGCCACCGAGAAAAAAGCTCCGGCCAAAAAGCACCACAGCAGCAAGAAGCATCATCATGCTGCCGCTAAAAAGCCGGCTGCCAGCACCACCGCTGCACCAGCCAGCAAGTAGTCAGCACTGACTTGCTAACAAAAACGGGACCACATTTGTGGTCCCGTTTTCTTATGCTTATAGGTTAGACCCGCGCGGCGGCGCGATCGAATCTGATCGCGTGTTTCTCCATGCGATCGAATGCTTCTTGCAGCCGCTTTTTGTCGGTGCACAAAGACATACGGAAGAATCCTTCGCCGTGGGGCCCGTAGGCCGTGCCCGGTGGAACCACGATGCCTGCTTCTTCGAGCATGAGTGTGCAAAATTCGGCTGAGGTCATGCCCTTCGGCACCGGCAGCCACATATAAAACGTCGCTTTGATAGGCTCGATCGGCCAACCTAATTTGCGGAAATTTTCCACCGCCAGATCGCGGCGCTCGACGTAGAGTTTGTTGCAATGGTCGATGTGATCGCGCGGACCCTGAAACGCGGCGACAGCCGCTACCTGTATGGCGCGAAACACGTCCGTGTCGATGTTCGATTTGAGCTGAGCCAATGCTTTGATCGCTTGTTGATTGCCGATCGCAAATCCAACGCGCCAACCAGTCATATTGTACGTTTTCGACAAGCTGTGCAACTCGATTGCGATCTCTTTGGCGCCTTGAACTTGCAATATAGAGGGTGCGACGAATCCGTCGAAAGTCATCTCACTGTAAGCGAGATCGTGCACGAGCAAGATGTCGTGCTTCTTGCAGAATGCCACTGCTTTCTCGAAAAACTTCAGGTCGCAAATGCCGGCCGTCGGATTATTCGGATAATTCAGGAACATCAACTTGGCTTTGCGTGCGGCATCCTCCGGGATGGCATCGAGGTCCGGCACGAATTTGTTTTCCTGCGTCAACGGCATGAAGTGCGGAATGCCGCCGGCAAGAATCGTCGAGGATTTGTAGACGGGATAGGCCGGATCCGGCACCAGCACTACGTCTCCTTCATCGACGTAGGCCATGATGATGTTATGAATGCCTTCTTTCGAGCCGATGAGCGATGTGATTTCAGAGGCAGGATCAAGAGTAAACCCGAAACGCTTCGCGCACCATTGGGCGATCGCTTGCTTGTACTCCGGCATGCCACCGAAGGGCGGATACTTGTGATTGGCCGGATTGTCCAGCGCCTTCTGCATCGCTTCGACGATGAATTTGGGAGTTGGCTGGTCTGGATCGCCGATGCCCAGGTTGATCACGTCGACGCCGCGCGCCGCTACAGCCTGGCGTTTCTTATCAATCTCAGCAAAAACATATGGCGGAATGCTCTTCAGTCGCTTCGCAATTTCCATTTCCGATCTCCAACAAAATTCCCAAAACAGGCTGCCGGCCTGACTGCAGCCGCGACAAGACAATAGCATATGTAGTTGAGTGCCGCCGCAGCAGGGGTGGCAGGTGTAATCAAAATAGACGTTAGGCGCGCTTAACTGTCTGCGGCCTCGGCTTCTACGGACTCCGGTGGCTCGAAATATGCGGCCGCCGTGCCATACGTGGCGCCGGCGCCGCCTTCTTGCGGCAACGCCTGTCTTTCGTCGAAGCCCATCAGGCTGAAAAATCCTGCAGAGCCGCCGAAAGCGGCAGCCTCATCGTCTTTATTACCGTCGCCGCGACGGGACAAGATGTCGTTTGCGTGATCGTCCATCAGCGCGGCTTCAGCCGTTTTGCCCAGCGCCTTGAGCACGCGGGCAAGATTACGCGTCGCCAGTCCGGTGGTTAAGTGCTGGGTGCCAAAGATTTCCTCGTAGATTGCCAGTGCCTCTTCATAAAGGCGCTGGGCGTCCGCCAGCTCTTTCCGCCTTTCGTGGACAGCAGCCATTCCGTGGAGGTGATGTGCCTCCATCAGTCTGTCCGAGCCGTATAGTAGGTCTGCTGGGTCCATTTTGCCGGATTACGGCTCCTTCCAACGACACCAAAAATCATCATGTGCGCACAGTCACTCTCTCCATAATACCCGGAGAAGCGCCAGCCGACCATCAAATTTTATTCTTATCTCTTGCCGGAATGCATCACATTTGATACCGCATGTAGTATCAACTGTCCTGGCGGCGCGCCGGCATCGCTCATCGGTCCTACCGGCGCTTGTGAGTGCCGGCTAAGCTGCTAGATTATCGTAATCCTCTTGATCTCCGGGACGCCGCTGTTGGAACATATGAGGCTCCCTGATAAATCGTGCAAAACGACGTTTATGACCTCTTCGTTGCTCACATCAAAGATTACTAATGCCAGTATCTCTGGGGAATCGGACCGAGCCGTCTGGCAGCGCCTGGCACCGTTTTTCCTGGTCATGCTGGCAGCGGCGGTCATGTTTTTCGCAAACCTGGGCGCCCACCCGCTTTTTAACCCCGACGAATCGCTGTATGCCGAGCCGGCCCGGGAGATGCTCGACACCGGCGAGTACATCACCACCTTGCTCAATTATGCGGTGCGTTTCACCAAGCCGCCGCTGGTAATCTGGGCGATGGCATTGTCGTATAACATTTTCGGCGTCTGTGAATTTGCCGCCCGCTTCTTCGAAGCGGCATGCGGACTGGCTCTAATTGGCTGTACCTACTTCTTCGTCGAGAAGTATGCCTCACGCACTGCCGCTTTCATTGCCGCTTTTAGCTTGCTTACTGCGCCGCTGTTTGTCGGCACGGCACGCGAAGCGATAACGGACATGCCACTTTCCCTCTTTATCGCCGGCGCTTTGATGGCGTTTTTTCACGGCTTCCAGGAAAAAAGCGGCAGATTCCGTTGGCTCGGCTATGCGCTGGTCGGACTGGCCGTGATGACTAAAGGGCCCGTTGGGCTGGTGCTGCCGCTGGGAATAATCTTCTGTTTCCATCTCTGGCGTGGAGAGCTGACAACGGCTTGGCGCTATTACAAACCGGTGGGAGGTTTGGCGCTCGTCGCAGCGATTAGCCTGCCCTGGTTCTGCACGGAGATTTATCTCACCAAAGGCGCTTATTATCAGGAATTTCTCGTCCGCGAGAATTTTCAACGATTCACAAGTGTCGTCGATCACAAAGGCGCGTGGTGGTATCACATCGCCGCGGTGGCCGGCGGCTATTTCCCATGGACTGTGTTTGCTCCGCAAGCACTGCTGGCGGCTTTGAGACCCGGCTTGTCCTTTCGTGCCGATCAGTCCTCAGGCAGCCAGGCTGCCGACCAATCCCGGTTCATCTTTTTCTGCGCACTTTCGTTTGTCATAGTGCTTTCGTTTTTCAGCATCAGCATATCCAAACTGCTTCCATACACACTGCCCGGATTTCCCTTTCTGGCTGCGCTGGTTGGCGTTTATCTTGGTAATGCCCTTGCCCGGACCACGCCTGGAGCCGCCCCTACACGGATCGCAGTGCCGCTCGCGCTTTTGGCCGCGGCTACCGGACTGGCACTATATTTGGTGCCGCATTTGATTGTGCGATTGAGAGAGATGCCGCCTGAGCTGCCCACTGTAATTCATCAGGCGTTGGTGCGCTTGCTTGTCGCTGCGCTCGCCGCTCTCGGAGCGCTTGTGTTCAAACGGCCCAGGCTCGGCCTGACTGTGTTTGCAGCAGCGGTCTTTGTCTCTTTTTTGACGTCGGGCTCAAAGGCTCTCGAAATTCTGTCTGCCGAGTGGGAAGGTCCTGTCCCCGCCTTCGCGAAATTCGCCGCTCTCTCCGGCGACCCTATCGTGGTCTGGCACATGCGCAAGCCGTCAATCACGTTCTATGCCGGCAGGAAAGTTTTGATTCCAGCCGATGCAACGCAACTGGATGAAACTATGAAAGGCTTGCCGCGGGCATACGTGATCGCCAAGGTGGCGGATTTGCCCGCACTGGCACACTTGCCTGATTGTCGACTGCTGGTGAAGCAGGGACGCTTTGCCTTGCTGCGTAGACAAGCGGATACTTCGCCTTGAATTAGACTCTTTTCGCTTTATATTGCCCGCTCTTTTGTTGACTACCGCTACTCACTATGAAAAGCTAAGCAGACCTGCAGTTAGGCTCATGACTCAACAAACTCTCAGCACCGCGGTATTCGCATCACGCGACCTGGCGACCATTCTGGAGCCAATCAAAGCTGAGCTGGAGCTGGTCGAGAAATGGCTGGTCTCCAATCTCGTTGATGATAGCCCGTTTATCGAAGGGCTATTGGCTCAAGTTTTTCAAGCGGGCGGCAAACGCATTCGTCCTGCTCTTTGTTTGCTCAGCGCCAAGGCCACAGCCGACTCAGGCGAAATTGGCCGGCTGCAAATTATCCTTGCGGTTCTTACCGAACTCATACACACTGCCAGCCTGGTGCATGACGATGTGATCGACGCGGCCTCACTGCGGCGTGGTCAGGAGACGGTCAATCGCCAGTGGAGCGATAAGCTGGCGGTGCTCATCGGTGATCTTTTATTCGCGCAAGCGTCGGTTTGTCTGGCCCGTCTGATGAATCCGGAAATCGTCGGCATCTACGGGCAGGTGCTGGGTGACTTGTGCGCCGGGGAGATACGCCAGATGCGCGCCCAGTTTGTCACCAATGCAGACTGGGATACGTACATTCAGAAGTCGATCTGGAAAACGGCGTCTCTGATTAGCGCCGGTACTCACAGCGCCCCGATTTTGAACGGCCGCTCAATGGAGGTGGTCGGGGCTATGAAAGAGTATGGCTTGAATCTGGGAATTTGTTTCCAAATAATTGACGACCTGCTCGATTACACAGGCACCAGCAGCTCACTCGGCAAGCCAGCCGGCAGCGATCTGGCACAAGGTCTGGTTACTGCGCCTGCGATGTTCATTCTCAGCCGAAAGGACGAGGCGGCCGGACGTCTGGAAGATATCATCAAGAATAGAGGCGTAAGCACGCCCGAAGGCATCGCCGAGGCGCTGTCCATAGTGCGAAATCATGGCGGCATCGAATCGACGATCGAACTGGCTCGCAACTATGCGCAAAAGGCCAGAACATCGCTGCAGGTGTTGAGTCCGTCGGCTTACCGCGATTCTCTTGATGCGCTCATCGATTGGTTGCTAATGAGGACGAGCTGACGCTCGACGGGTACAAAAAGAAATTCGATGGTGACGGCGGTATCTGACACAAGCAAAAGCGAGCAACTCAAAGGAGTGCCGTTTCGTTTGTCCGCATTTGCTTCGGTTAAACTTACCGTACTTTTACTGGTTCTGATTGCCACCACCGTCTTGATTGGTGCCTGGTGCCCTCAGGAAGCGCAGCAAGGACGGGACAAAGTCATCGAAACGTTCGGCAGCGACTTCGGTGCGCAGCTGATTAAGTATGGCATCGCGGACATTTATCATTCGCCCTTTTTTCTTGGTTTGATTGGTCTGCTTACAGTCAACATGGTGGCATGCAGCGTGCAACGCGTTTTTCCGAAAGTGCGTTCTCTTGCTCAGCCGATGCCCTTGCTGAAGGAGGATGCGATCGCCAAAATGACTGTCTGCTCCTCGGCACAGTACGCAGCGCCCGCCAATCTGGTGCTGCAGAGCGTGCAGAGCCGTTTGCGCAGTCACGGCTACGTTGTAAGTTCTACGGACAACCGTCTGGCTGCTCATTGGGGAAAATGCGGACGGCTGGCGCCCACGATCACGCACATCGGGCTGCTCATGCTTTTGCTCGGGGTGACGATCACGTCTTGGACCGGCTTCAACGGGTTTCAGGCTGTACCCCTACATGGCGTCATGAGTTTCGATCAATCGGAGCACAGCAAGCTTTGGCTGGGACAGTTGCCGCAATGGGCGCTGAGAGTGGATGCCACCCGACGGGAGAACTATGACAACGGCGACGCCAAGCAATGGTACAGCACTCTTTCCGTCGTAGACAGCCACGGCAAGGTGCTGAAAAAGCAAGAAATTTCCGTCAACAATCCCCTCTCATTTCAGGGTGTGGATATTTACCAATCGAGTTGGGGACTGGGTAGCATTGCGGTTTCATTTAACGGCAAGCGCATGGAATTGCCGCTGCGTCAGATGGGGCCTGTGATTCATGCGGCCTTTCTGCCTTTAGACCACAACACAATCATGATGTTCTCCGTGCATGGGCAGGACGAACCGGTGCGCGTGTTCGCCAAAATTCCAGAGTGGCCGCAGCCACGCATTTTGACTGTTTTGGCCAAAGGTCAGCCGACTGTCCTGGGCAGTGTACAGGTTAGATACGATGATCTGATTCCGGTTACCGGACTGCAGTACAAGTGCGATCCCGGATTATTTATAACCTACGCCGCTTTCGCCTTCATTATGTTGGGCGTGATTCTGGCTGCTGTTCCACATCGGCAGCTCTGGGTCGACGTGATACCACTGCGCACAGGCGGCTGCCGGCTCGTGATTGGCGGCGTGTCGCGCAAGGCCAAATCCACATTCGAAAAAAACTTGGCAAAACTCAGGCAAATGCTCGATCGAGAATTTGCTCCGTTGCAAGAAGAGGAGGCGTCATGTCCGATGTTCAATTAGCCCTCACCAATACCGCAGGTATTTCATCGGTGGCATCGTTCTGGGCCTTTGCAGTCTCCAATGCTTCCGCCCGTTTCCACGGCAAATTGACCAAAGTCGGGTTGGCTGTCCTTGTGATCGGATTTGTCGCCTTGACCGGTTCGATAGTGATGCGTGGATTCGAGTCTCAGCGATTCCCGCTGTCCAACCTCTACGAATCTTTGCTCTGGTTTGCCTGGGCTGTTATGGGAGCATATTTGTTCTTCTCCCGTTCCTATGACGTTAAACATTTAGGCTGGTTGGCCAGTTTGACGGCCGCGACTTTTTTCTTATACGGCAGTATATTGCCGGCGAGCCAACACGATATCAAGCCGTTGGTGCCGGCGCTCGTCAGTTACTGGCGCCAAATCCACGTGCCGCCCCTGATTGTTTCATATGCAATGTTCTTCCTGGGCGGGCTGGCAGCGTTTGTGCAATTGTGGAGCGCTGCTCGGTTGAAATCGGTTTTGCTGGCTATGGCCGGTCTTTTGGCAGGGATGGCCGCCGTCGCGCTTGGAACTTATACCGAAACGAACAGTTTCGTGCTGCAAGGCTTATTTGTGGGCGGTAGTCTGCTTGGTATCGGCACTGCCTGGTGGCAGCTGGGATCTTTCAAAGCCACGGCCGGCAACAAAGCTCGCGCGGACATGTACGATGAGGTTGTCTACAGAGCGATCATGATCGGCTTTCCTCTGCTCACGATCGGCATCATTACCGGCGGGCTATGGGCGAATGCTGCCTGGGGAAGTTATTGGTCGTGGGACCCCAAGGAATCGATGGCTCTTGTCACTTGGCTAAGCTATGCGGCGTACATTCATTTGCGCATTCATCATGAATGTTCGGCGGAGAAGCTATCGCTGGTGGCAATCTCTGGCATGGTCCTGACGCTGTTGACCTATCTTGGCTTCAATTCGCTGGGTTTCAGCGGTCTGCATTCCTATGGACGATTCAAGGAATCCGGTGCTTTTATTCAGGCATCACCTGTAGTGTCATATCAAAACGCAAGCGACACCTTACTCTCGTAAAGCCGTCGAAGTCGCCGCGCTCCGCGTAAAAGTCCAGCAGGTCATTGGCGATAAGGCGCGAGATGTCGCTTGCCGGCCCGTAAAAATCATCAGCGTGCGCCAGCGAGCGCAGCAAGACAACTTCGCCCAGTCCTGGATCGCCGCATTGTATGGCGAACTTGCCGGCATCAATCAAACGGAAGTTCTTATATTCCACAAACACCGCCATTGCACGATGATGCTATTTTGGGAAACAGTCTGGCGTTTTTACGAATGCTGTTGCCCGCTTGAGTGTTGGTTTTTCTTCTGTGTCCTTCGACTTCGGCACGCAAGCCATCGAGGTCAAGCCCAATTACCGCGAATGCCTTGCGATAGAGCGCGGCTGCACGTTGCCGGTTGCCTTTTTCACGCTCGAGGTCTGCCTGGTTCCACAATTTATCGAATAAGACTTCCATAAAAACTCCCCGTCTCAGCAATTTCCTCTTTGAGCATCTCATCCCAAGCGAGGGATGGTAATCGCCGGATCGAGCGATTGCAGGGGTGAATCTGAGCAGACCCGGCAAACCGCCAAGGGTGGCTATTTGAGCGCACCTGCTGAGCTGGCTTGTACCGCATCGTAGGGACAACGCGGGCGGCAGAAAACCTGTGGCTGACTATTGCGAGGTACTTGTTCTTATGTTCGCCAACGCAAAATGCTTTCTTTAATTGGATTGGCGAAGGGGCGCCCCTCAGCGGTGGCTTCATTCCACTCGCGCTTCAAAAGGAAGTACCAGGCGCCCGGCGTTCCTGAATCCCTGATCGTCATAATCAGCTTGGGATTGTACTTCAACCCTTCGGCTTGCATTTTAGCGATGGTTTGATCTTGTCCGAGGAATTCTCTGACGAACGCGTTGACGATAGGTGCAAAGATAGGAAGCAGCCCGGGAATTGTGCAGTAAGTGGTGTGGTTGAGTTCGCAATGAGTTTCATCCACCGGTGTGAGCGTCGACATGCCGGCAAGAACTATTCGATTATTGAAACTGATGTACTCGCGGCGAGCTGCCGGCAGGCAGAAGCTGATTTCGTCTTCGACATAGTCGCCAATCAATTTATAAATGGAATGCTTCGACGGTTTGTGCTTCACCATCGTCCAGCCCGTGCCATCGGGCACATAATGCTTCACCTTATCTTCGGGCGCGCGCTTGGATCGCCACCACCATGATTTGTGCACGTACGGCACGTGGGCTGTGTCAATGAGAGCGGCAGCCGCATAATCCATATGGATGGGCAACTGCAAGCTCACTGTTGTTTTGTCAAAGATGAGCTCGTCCAGCACCTTATAGCTGGGTACCTCGGGCAAATTCGCAGTCGGTTCGCCGAAATAAACCCAAATGTTGCCGTGAACCTCGCGGCAGGGATAATTCCCGGTCTTAATGCCTGGCAAATTCATGCACTGATCCGGCATCAATGCCGGAATTTCCGTGCAGACACCGCTGGTATCGAATTTCCAGCCGTGAAATGGACATTCAATCCGGCGGCCGTCAAATGCTCCGCAGCTTAGCGCCACGCCCTGATGCGGACAGATGTTGGTGATGGCGAAGACCTGTCCGCCGTCATCACGACCGATGAGAACGGGGCGACCGAGCATAGTTTTGGCAAGGGTCGCGCCGCGTTTGACCTTTTCGCCAGCCACGGCGAAATACCAAGAGTTGTTGACGATAGTTTTGCCGACAGCGTAGGAGGCTTCGCCAACCACGCTTTCGCCGGCAGGTAGTGTCAAACGGGTATCCGTGGTCATTCGATGTCACCTTTACCGGCTTGATCATCGCCCATCCGGCGCCGCTTCCCATTACTGGCGCTTAACTCGGCAAAGAATATTCATTCCGGCAAGGTGCCTGCTGGAGCTGCTTTTGCCCATTTTGAAGGCTGCTGCCTGGCAACTAAGAAAAGATGCACTTGCCAACATTAATCCTAAACGCTGAAAAAGTGCCGCGCATTAAGAAAAACGCGCAGCAAATGGATGATCCGAAATCTTCTTGATAACTTACAGATATGAAATCTAGGGTTAACGATATTCAAACCTGCGTGTTGGAACATTTTAATAGTAGAGTCGTCGATTTAAACAGACCAAGGAACACCGTCGGTCGTTGGCGGGATCTGCGGTTTTTTGAAAACAGGTGACGCACGAGCGTCGCCCGTATTACTCAAAAGATGATCGGCAAAGCAATTCTGAAGGCGGCTTAGGGGCCGTTAGGATACTATGCGCACACGTTTCTCCTCAGCATTGGAAGATATCACTCTCGACGAAGACCTCGTGGCCGGTGCTTTTGCCCCGTTTGAGCAGGCTGAGGATTTGGCTGAAGACGATCAAGAGCAAGACACAGAAGCGCTTGCCGCCGGACAAACACGCGGTGAGGACTCCGTGCAGCTTTATCTGCGATCGATTGGACGGGTCAAACTTTTGAGCGCCAGCGAGGAGATAGAACTCGCTCGACGCATCGGCAAAGGCGATGAAATCGCCAAGAAATTGCTGGTGCAAGCTAACTTGCGTTTGGTCGTAAGTGTGGCCAAGAAATATCAAGGACGCGGCTTGCCGTTTCTCGATCTCATTCAAGAAGGCAACCTCGGTTTGATCCGCGCTGCTGAAAAATTCGATCCCGAGCGCGGCTATAAGTTTTCCACTTATGCCACCTGGTGGATTCGTCAGGGCATCACGCGCTCGCTAGCCGACAAGTCGCGCACCATTCGCGTGCCGGTGCACATGGTTGAAACGATCAACAATCTGCGCAAAGTCACGCGCAAACTTTCTCAGGAGCTTGGCCGCCGCCCGACCATGGAAGAGTTGGCCAAGGCAATGAATGTCAGCTTGACGAAGATCAAGGATATTCTGGCCGCCAACCGCGTGCCTGTTTCCCTCGATACGCCTTATGGCGAAGACGAGGACAACAGCCTTGGTGATGTCGTGCAAGACGAAAGCACGACACCGCCCGAGGTTTCCACCGAAAGCGCGTTGATGGTAAAGGACATTCGCGGGGTGCTGTCATTCCTGACTCCACGCGAGCGTGAGATCCTAATCCTGCGGTACGGCTTGAAAGACGGGCAGCAACGCACGCTTGAACAAGTGGGCAAGTTGGTGGGCATTACGCGCGAACGCACGCGCCAAATCGAACTGAAAGCATTGCGCGCTTTGAGACAATCGGATTATGGCATTAAACTTCGCGATTATCTCGACGAGTAACCGAAGCAAACGAACAAGATAGATGGTGGCAGGGGCGGCAAATGTCGTCCCTGCTTTTTCCTATTCAGATCAGATTCTGATTTCCTGAATGACGCCGTCTTTCACCAGAATCTCGCCGCCTTCCAGTCGTTGAAAGATGTTTTCGCCTATGCGTACTTCAATGGGATTTTCGACTGTGAATTGTGTCACCACACTGCCTATAGGCAGCTCCGAGAGAGCCTGCTTTTGAGCACCCATTTCTTCTTTCAGTTGCAGAAGCCGCATCTTTTCAGCTTCGACTTGCTGACGAATTGTTTCGATTTGCACTTTAATTTCGGGAGCAGGAGGATTGCCACCGCGTTTTTCAATGTCGGCAATGGCTCTTTTGCCTTTGAACTCCAGCTGCTGCAGCTCCGCATCGATCTGTTGAAGATTGCGTTCTATCTCATTGGCAACCTGTGCCTTGAAATTCTCGGTGACAATTGCTTTCACCGCGACTTGACGCATGAGCTGGATGGTTTCGGCCATGTAATCCTCCTAACAAAGCATCGGCACGCCGAGCTGCCCTTTTTACGGCACAGACAGTTTAGCAGACGCCGGCTGGCGCTAGACGCATTTGGCAAGTCCTGGGAACAAGCTTAAAGCGCTGTCCGTCGGGGTCGCCAGAAGACAAGGCATGACGATTCAATCTCAACAGAGACCATCTGTGTTTTTACAAAAACGATTGGGGAATACGTCGTGCCTTATCTCCTTTTTTTAGTGCGTGACATCCGATGCGTATATATGCCGTGTCATCGCCGTTTTGCTTGTTGATATACTGAGCGACCACCGTACTTTCGTAGAAAAAGGATGGAGTCGCGCGATGTCTATTGATGTTAAACAAGCCGGATCGCTCAAGTACTCTCTGGGCAAATTCGATGCCCAGGTGCAGGCGCAGCTTCAGGATTTCGACAAGAAGCAAGCCGTGCGCAAGGTCTGGCAAAAAGATGCGTCGCTGTGGACTGGTGCCGATGAAGGACAATGGCTCGGCTGGTTGGATATAGTCCAGCAACAGTTGGGGCACGCCAAGGCATTCAGCGATCTCAGCGAGGATATTCGCAAGGCGGGCTTTCAACAAGCTTTACTCATTGGCATGGGTGGCAGCAGTCTTTGCGTCGAGGTGCTGCGGCTAACATTCGGTCTGGTTTCGCCGTACCCGGACATGCACGTGTTGGATTCGACCGTGCCCGCACAGGTGCTCACGGCGCGGCGCGAACTCGACCTCAAGAAAACGGTGATTATCGTATCCAGCAAATCTGGGAGCACGACTGAGCCCAACGTGCTGATGCAATATTTTTATGACGAAACTAAGAAGGAAGTCGGCGATACAGTGGGGCAGCACTTTATCGCGATCACAGATCCGGGCTCTTCCATGGAGAAGCGAGCCAAAGAACTGAATTTCAGGCACGTCTTTTATGGCGTCCCCGAGATCGGCGGACGATTCTCAGCGCTCTCTCATTTCGGACTGATACCATCGGCGGTGATGGGCTATGACGTTAAAGCAATTCTAGAGCATGCAAAACGCATGGTCGATGCTTGCGGCCCTGATGTTGCAGCGGCACAAAATCCCGGGGCTTTGCTCGGTACAATTATGGGGATTCTGGCTAAGCAGGGCTGCGACAAAGTAACGATCGTCACGTCACCGGGCATTTCCAGCCTGGGAGCATGGCTGGAACAACTGCTGGCCGAAAGCACCGGCAAAGACGGCAAGGGATTGATTCCGGTTGCCGGCGAAAAGCTCGAAGCGCCCGAGAAATACGGCAGCGATCGCTTATTTGCCTACGTGCGCCTGCCTCGAGGCGCGGATCCTCAACAAGATGCTGCGATTGCGGCGTTGGAAAAAGCCGGACATCCGGTTGTCCACATAGAAATGCCGGAGCCGATCGATATCGGGGCCGAGTTCTTCCGCTGGGAATTCGCGACGGCGATTGCCGGCGCCGTGCTCGGCATCAATGCATTCAATCAGCCTAACGTGCAAGAGAGCAAGGATTATACGAAAAAATTCCTTGCCGACTTCGACAACACAGGCAAACTGCCTGAGGATCTGCTGATCTTTGAGGAAAACGGTATCAAACTGTTTGCAGATGAGGCCAACAAGCAAGAATTGGACAAGGCGGTCGGAACCAATCGTGGATTGAACTCCTACCTTGCTGCTCATTTGAAACGAATCAAAGCCGGCGATTACTTCGCCACTAATGCCTATGTCGAACGAAACAAAGCGAACGACAATCAATTGGAACAGCTCAGGACGCGTGTGCTTGAACGGGATCATGTTGCCACGACTGTCGGGTTCGGTCCTCGCTTTCTGCATTCGACGGGCCAATTGCACAAGGGCGGCCCGAATACAGGCGTGTTTCTTCTGGTTACCAGCGACGACAAACAAGACGTGGCGATTCCGGCAGAGAAATACAGCTTCGGCATCCTGAAAAACGCGCAGTCTCTTGGCGATGCCCTGGCCTTGAGCAAGCGCCAGCGCCGGATGCTGCGCGTGCATTTGCCCGCAGATCTCAAAGCGGGGCTGGAGCGCCTCGACAAGGCATTTCAGGCTGCGCTCAGCTAATGTGGCGCAGCAGAATAATTGCAACGCTCGTCTGCGTAGTATCAGCTGTGTGCAGCTTCGTTTGGCAACCGCTCGAGGCGGCCGCTCCGATGGGGAAAACAGCGGCAAAGACGGTGGTGGATTATTACTATCTTTTGCCTGACGAACTGTTTGAAGTAGGGCGAAAGGAGCGGAAGCTTCTTCTGGATCCAGCCAACAGGCCGGTTATAGACATAGCTCACGGTTATCTATTGGCGCCTGGCGACGGTGCTCAGCCCAATATGGAGATAGCGCTGTTCAAAAAGAAAAACGGTGACTATGTGGTTGCGGTTTGCCAAAAGGATCTCGAAACCGGCGACACAGTGCTGAACTTCTTCGGCAACAGAAATCAGCGACTGGTTAAACTTATGGGGATGATTCCGGTCCGCTCGAATTCCAATTTCGTGTACAAGCTGCCGAGAACAGGGACCACGATAGAAGCGAATAATCAAAAGGGCAAACTGGTTCATTCCTTTGCTTGGACCGGCGAAAAATTCGAACTGCTGAAATAACTGGCTATTTTTGGAAAGAGCATCACGCCTGTTTGGAACGATGCAGAAACTGCATAGGTTGAAAAAGCACCAAACAGGGCTGTATGGTGCAAAAACGACGTTGAAAAAGCACCAAACATGGTTGTATGGTGCAAAAACGACGTTGAAAAAGCACCAAACATGGTTGTATGGTGCAAAAGCGACGTTGAAAAAGCACCAAACATGGTTGTATGGTGCAAAAACGACGTTGAAAAAGCACCGCAGGTTGCCCAATAGCGCAAAATCGCGCTCAGAAATGACTAAATTCCTTCGGCAGCGGTACGAAAGCTACGGCGCGTAAGAGTTGCTCCCATCACGACTGATGTAAGGAAAATTGCGGAATCTATCTCTGGCAATTTTCGCGCCGGTATGTAATTATCGAGGAGCCCATGATACCGAACTGGCAACGACAATCAATGGCGGGCATGTGATCTTTCCCATTGGTCTGTAGTCTCGCCGGGGTGTAGTGCATGAAAGGCGCAGCAGCTGTACGAAGATACATTTTGAACGCCGCGGGAAGCCTGATTGCAAGACGCGAGCTGATGGTGCTATGCGGAAGCAGAGGCGTGGTCACCAATGAGCTTGCTCGATTGATCGCAAAGGGAATCATTCGACGGGTCGCGGTCGGGGTTTATTCGGTGGTAGCCCGAAGTGTCGAGGTGGAGGGAGCATTCGAGATTGCCACGGTTAGATGCAGAGCTTTTGGAAAACGCATTCTATCGGGCGTCAATGACGGATTCAAGGCGAGGTGCAAAGGACAGACCACTGTCATTACTGACGGGTGTAGAACATCATTCAAATCGATTCACGGACGAATTTTTCTGAAGGCGTCTTCCCCTCGCCGTCTCAAGCCTGGGCGCCGCACACAATCGAACATTGCAGCTGCGACCGTTAAATTGCCACGAACCAGGTCTCACGAAATGTCAGAACCGGCAAAAGCTGCGGAAATCATGGGGAATCGCAGTATTTGGTCGCAAAAGCTCATCTGCCTGTTCGGCCGCGCTATTCGCAATATGTGCCGAACGCCGGCATCTAGACCAACCGCTGCCGTGGCACCGGAGCCGGCGCCAGCTTTAGGGTTTTGTTGATTTATTCGACTAGACGCGCTCGCTTACGACTTTTGCTTGAGTAAACAACAACAAGTAGTCCGGACCACCGGCTTTCGAATCGGTGCCACTCATGTTGAATCCGCCGAACGGATGCGCGCCTACGAGCGCGCCCGTGCATTTGCGATTCAAATACAGATTGCCGCAATGGAAATCCTCGGCGGCATGTTCCAAATGTTTCTTGTCGCGAGTATATGCGGCACCAGTCAAACCGAATTCCGTATTATTTGCTATCTCAAGCGCGTTTTCCCAGCTGTCGGCTTTGATGAATGCCAACACCGGTCCAAAGATTTCTTCTTGTGATATGCGCGCTTTTGGATCGACGTCGGCAATGATCGTCGGTTCAATGTAGAAGCCTTTCTCGGGCGTCTCATGGACCTTACCGCCCGTCATTACCCTGCCTTCTTTCTTGCCGATTTCGATGTAGTTGAGAATACCTTCGAAGGCTTGTTTGGAAGCGACCGGGCCGAAGTTGTGTTGTCTTTGCTCCGGTTCGCCTACGACCAATTTCTTGGTCCGTTCGACAACTTTCTCGAGAACCTTGTCGTAAACTTCCTTGTGGACAATTGCTCGCGAGCAAGCCGAGCACTTTTGCCCCTGGAAGCCGAATGCCGACGACACAATGCCTTCAGCGGCTGCTTCGAGATCCGCATCTTTATCCACAACAATGGAGTCTTTGCCGCCCATTTCGGCGATCACGCGCTTGATCCAAATTTGTCCGGGCACATGTTTAGCCGCCAGCTCGTTTACACGCAGTCCGATTTCTTTAGAGCCGGTAAACGCGATGAAGCGAGTCTTGGGGTGGGTGACCAGATAATCGCCAACGCTGGCGCCGGGACCGGGCAGGTAGTTGAAAACACCAGCCGGTAATCCGACCTCTTCCAGGATCAATGCAAACTGATAAGCAATGCCTGGTGTTTCGCTCGATGGCTTGACGATAACCGTGTTGCCTGAAACGATCGCTGCCGTCGTCATGCCCACATAAATAGCCAGCGGGAAGTTCCAGGGTGGAATCACCAAGCCGACGCCCAGCGGGATGTAGGAGATTTTGTTTTCTTCGCCGTGTAGTTTGGTCAGCGGCGAAGGCTGGCTCAGACGCAGCATTTCGCGGCCATAGTATTCGCAAAAGTCGATAGCCTCGGCCACATCGCCGTCAGCCTCAGCCCAACTCTTGCCGATTTCGTGAATCATCCATGCGGACAGCTCGTGCTTGCGCTCGCGCATGAGCTTTGCCGCCTTGAAAAGATAATTGGCGCGCTCTTGCGGCGACACCTTTTTCCACGTTTCGAAGGCGGTCAATGCTTTTTCCATCGCCATGTCCGCTTCTTTTTTCGTGGACTTAGCAAATTTACCGATCACTTCACTCGGTTTTCCCGGATTTGTCGAGACAATCCATTCGCCGGTGGTTACTTTCTGCCCGCCAATGATGAGCGGGTATTCTCGCCCCAACTGACCCTTGACCTTCTGAATTGCCTCTTTCATAGCCTTTTCGTTGGCGGCTATTGAAAAGTCGGTGAAGGGTTCGTTTTTAAACTCTGCCACTTGCATCTTTGCTTGATCCTGGAGCGTTGCTGTCATCTTCGTTCTCCTAGCCAAAACTGCCACTATTGTCTTATGGAAAAGCAGGCGCTGCCGGTAGATTTATACTTTCTGAAGGCACTTGTGATACGCCTGCTACGCCTATCGGATATGCTCTTGCCGACCGACCTGTTGTGCTATTCTTCGTAGGGGCGGTCGCTATGCCGCCCGCCAGGCAACAAGCGGCTTTGCGAGGACAGCGATGCGCCAGTATCTCGACTTAATTCGCACTATTATAGAAAACGGCGAGCAACGTGAAGACCGTACCGGCACAGGCACGATTTCCTTGTTCGGGATGCAGGCCAAGTACGACCTGCGTGACGGTTTTCCACTTTTGACTACAAAGAAAGTGCTCTTTGGCAGCGTTCTGCGCGAATTGCTCTGGTTTTTGCGTGGATCGACCAACATCAACGACGATTTGACGCAACACACGCCCATTTGGGACGCCTGGGCTGCTGAAAATGGCGAGCTCGGGCCTATTTACGGATATCAATGGCGCAAGTGGCCGCAATACGTTCTCGACGAGGCCACCGGCTTATATCGGCGGCAGCACGTCGATCAAATCGCCAATGTCATAGAGCAAATCAAGACGGATCCGACATCCCGCCGGCTCATTGTTAGCGCCTGGAACGTGGCTGATCTCGACAAGATGGCGTTGCCTCCCTGCCACGCATTTTTCCAGTTCTACGTCATCAACGGCAGACTTGATTGCCAGCTTTATCAAAGATCTGCGGATATGGCGTTGGGCGTACCATTCAATATTGCCAGCTATGCCTTGCTTATGATGATGGTGGCAAAAGAATGCCGGTTGACCCCTGGTATCTTCACCCACACGCTGGGTGATGCTCACATCTATCTCAACCACCTGGATGGACTCAAGGCGCAGCTAGAGCGGCAGCCCAAAGAATTGCCGCGACTGCAGATTGCTGATAAGCCATTTTTGGAGTTGCGTTTTGAAGATTTCGAGCTTCACAATTACAACCCGCATCCGTTTATCAAATTCCCCATTTCAGTTTAAGACCGCGTGATTCGTAATTTCGACATTGTTGTAGCTGCGGATCTCAATGGTGGCATTGGGAAGGACGGCAGTTTGCCCTGGCGGCTGTCCGGTGACATGGCATATTTCAAGCGGCTAACCACCGCTGTCACAGAGCCTGGCAAGCGCAATGCCGTGATCATGGGGCGCAAAACGTGGCAATCGATTCCGCCGAAATTTCGTCCACTCAAAGATCGTCTGAACATTGTTCTCAGTCGCGACGGCGGGCAGTCCGGCGACAATGAAGTCTTGTTTGCCGCCAGTCTCGATGATGCATTGGTCGCTTGCGATTGTCCCGACGTGCAAAACGTTTTCGTCATTGGCGGCGCTGCGGTGTACGCGCAAGCGCTTGAGCATCCGGCGTGCCGATTGGTCTATCTGACTGAAGTGCGCAGCCGTTTCCAGTGTGATACCTACCTGCCTGCCATCGACGAAAAAGATTTCGCGCTGGAAGTGGCCGGCGAGTCCGTTCAGCAAGACGGCGATGTGCAATACGTATTTAAAGTCTATCGGCGAAAATCCAGCGCCATGTCCCAACCCGATCGCATGCCGGTGGTCAATCCATGAAAACTGCCTTCTGCGTGCTGGTAATTTTGGGCGCTTTCAGTGTGCCGTCGGTGCACGCTGCCGGTGATGCGCATCGCGGCGAAGAGATTTTCGCCGCCAATTGCTCGATGTGTCATCCCCATGGTGGCAACGTGCTTGCGCCCACCAAGGAACTCAAAGGAGAAGCATTTCTCCAGCACTTTCCCAAAGACCAGATGATTACCGCAGTGATTCGTGCCGGTGTCCCCAAGTCCGTGATGTCGCCGTTTCCCAAAGAACGTCTCAGCGATGAACAAGTGTCCGATGTCGTTGCCTATATTCGAACGCTCACGCCAGCCCCTGGCAAAACCGATCAACAAACGCCTGCCTGTAAGCCGGCAGGCAAACGGACCTCGACTGCAGCCGGCAGGTCGGCCAGCGCAAAAGGTAATCATCGTCCGCCTCAGCGGTAATAAACATGTTTGGAGTCGAGCGACTTTCACCGGAGTTGATCCTGAAGGCTTACGCCCAAGGAATCTTTCCTATGGGCGGCGACTTCGGCGAAATTCGATGGTACTCTCCGGATCCGCGCTGCATCTTCGATCTGGAAAATTTCCACATACCAAAGCGACTGGCTAGAACTTATCGTCACGGCGGATTCCAGTGCCGGGTCAACAGTGCTTGGGAAACCGTTTTGGAATATTGCGCCGATCGCGAAACCACCTGGATTACCGAGCCGATTTTCGATGTCTACACCGAATTGCATGAGCGCGGCTTCGCCCATTCGGTGGAAGTTTATCGAGACGAAAAGCTTGTCGGCGGGCTTTACGGCGTGAGCATCCGCGGTGCATTTATGGGCGAGTCGATGTTCCATCATGAGACGGATGCATCTAAGGTGGCTCTCGTCTATTTGGTTGAACGTTTGAAAGAACGCGGGTACGTTTTGCTTGATTGCCAGTTCATGACCGCTCATTTGGCGAAATTCGGGGCTCTGAACATCAGCCGTGCTCAATACTTAGCCCGGCTGCAGCAAGCATTGCAATTGAATTGTTCTTTCGCCTAAAGCGAAGTGCCTATCAAACTAAAAGCTTAGGTTTCGAGCGCCTGAATTCCTGCGCCACGGCAAGTCGATCGGCTTCAGAGACGTCGCCTTGCAACAACCATCTGGTGGTCGGAGTGTTGATAGGTATGTCGACTTTCGGAAATTGAGCCATGATGCGTGCGGCTGCTACAGCAGCCGGAATCACCGTTCTGCCCACCGAAAGGGTGTTCAAGTCAGTCGGTTGTCCGGCCTTGTCGTTGGCGTCCTTGGTTTTGTCTTTGGGTTCGCTTATTTGATCGCGCATGATTACCACTATAGCTCGGCGGCGTCGATGGTCAAGGCATCGCGTAGTGCTTGCTGCCTGAGCAATCGCGACTTTTCCAAAAGCGGGGCAAAGGCCGGCGCCAGCAGTTTGGCCATCGGGCCGTAGCCGAGTCTATGCGAGATTGACTGGCAGACATGCTCGATCAAAACTTTCGTTTCAGTGCAATCGCCGTGTTCTTCCATAATCGATTGAGCCGATGGTTGTTCGATGACGAAGTCCGTCGACGCCAGTGAGAATTGCAGAAACTCTATCAACCAACCGGACATTGTTTCGCCGCCTTGATCCACCGCCTCCAGATGCACCCAGATGCACAAAAGCTCTTTAGTTGCAGACAGAAATTCGGCTTGCGAGTACTGTTTGCGCGCCGCGGCTTGCAATTCGGGGCTTGGCAGCTCGGTTGAAGCGTTGCGCAAGACAAACAATGCCTGCTTGAGCTGCGCAGAAGCGGCCGTCGCCAGGCTGGAAACATAGCGGTGAATTCGTTTGCACCTGTCTTTAGCCGAACGGGGCGTATGCCCAGGCATGGGCTTGAAGACCGGCACGATGGTAGTGGCAGGTGTTTCCGACACGGCTTTCGATTCGAGGTTCAAATACATTCTAGCTCAGGCAGCTTCTTGCGAGCCGACGAAAATGCCCAGCTCCTGAAATTGTTCAACCAGCTCCAGGAAGTCCACGACCGCCTGCTGTGGATCGCCTGAAATTGCCGCAACCGCATGAGCAATGAGCTGTTGATAGCTTAAGCCTCCCCGGGCGGCATCAATGATGGCGGTAGCCGATTCGCCCAACTCGACATATCGGCAATGGTGCGACCCGGGGTGCCGGTAGATAGCCACAAATGTGCGCTCGGGCTGTACAGCTTTGCCCAGCCGTTTGCCCTCCTCCAGGCGGGCGGCGATTTCCAGAATGTTAAATCGGTAGTCGCGTACCGTCAATGTAGGATTTACCAGCGGGCGCAGGGACGCCAATTGCCCCAGGTCATCCAGCTCTTTATGGGGCGCAGTCTTGATCGCCACGTCTTGTTCCATTTTTTCCAGCTCAATCCACTCATAATCAGCCAGTTCGGGCAAAAACGGAAACTTGTCGGTGAGAGTGCCACCATATGTGGTGAAGTATTCGGACAAACGGTGGCACAAGCGATTGAAATTGTAATGATCCGGCGGAAACTGCAGAAGATAATCATCAACGGTGCTTTCCCACCGTTTGCCGAGCAGCTTTTGGCAATATGGATAAATCGAACTCATCACGTCCTGATGTCCATAGTTCATCAGGTCTGCATACAAGGACACGCCCTTTTTATCGACCGTCTCCAGAATACCAGGCGGCGCGTTTTTAAGGCACTCAGGCGGCTCGCCCTTGCGCTTTACGAGCCAAGTGCGCGCTTCTTTGTTCAACCACAATGCGGCAACGGTTTGCTCGATTTCACGCAGAGAGGGCACGCAGGTCGCGACCTCCCTTAGTTTGCGGCTGCGGCTGACGTTCTTCGCGCCGTTTATTTAACTTCGCGGCAGGCGTCGGTGCTCTGCGCGCGGCAATTAGCTCTGGTTGCACCGGTTGGGCAATGGCGCGGATTTGATTGAGCTCCGCCAAAAGCTCGCTGAATTCAGGAAAGTTTTGATCGCGCTCGAGAAGCACCGCCTGTACTTTTGTTTTGCTGAGCACATATTGCAATAGTTGATAGACAGGCTCGATCAGTGCGGCACCATGAGTGTCGATTACGTAGTCGCCGATGCGCTTGTGTCCTGCTACGTGCATTTGCACGGTGCGATCGACGGGAATCTCCCTCAGGTAATCGATGGGATCGAACTGATGATTCATCGAGTTGACGTAGACGTTATTCACATCAAGCAAGATGCCGCAGTCGGCGGACTCCACTACCTCGGCGAGGAACTGCCCATCACTCATCTGGCAGCCCGGCATGTTCATGTAGTAAGAAATGTTCTCGATCAAAAACGGACGTTCGATATAGTCTTGCACGCGCTTGATTCTTTGAGCCAGATGTTTTACCGCTTCGCGGGTGAAAGGCAGCGGCAAGAGATCGTGCATGTATTTTTTGTCGATACTGGTGAAGCACAGGTGGTCGCTCCACCACGGCGCATTCAAGCGGTCCAAAAGCTCTTTCAAGGACTTAAGATAGTCCTTGCTTAGATCATCGGTGCTCCCGATCGATAAATTTACTCCATGAGAAACGAGGGGGAATAGCGCCTGCGCTGTTTCCAGACGCTCAGCAGCCATTCCCCCGAGTCTCATGTAGTTTTCTGGAACGAATTCCAGCCAATCGATACTGTCGGAGTTCTCGAAGGTTTCTCCGGCGATCTCTCTTCTTAGCCCCAGTCCGACTCCGAGAGTCGGCAGAGATTTTTTGATGTTGAGGAAACCGCTGGACATCGAATCTCCGTTTTTACGAACGGTTTGGAGAACTACTTGCTCTTGCAGGAGCCTTCTTTACCCTTGCAGGAGCCTTCTTTGCCCTTGCAGGAGCCTTCTTTACCCTTGCAGGAGCCTTCTTTGCCCTTGCTCACTTTCTTTTCGTGCTTGGCCGGCTTGGCGGCTTTCTTTTCGGTCTTTTCGGCCTTCGGCGCATCAGCGGATTTGCTGGCATCATCAGCGGCGATCGAGGGCGCGCCATGGAGGCTCAGACCAAGAACGGCAACAACAGCGGCAGCCAACTGGGCTTTTGTGGAATTTTGCATTGAGAGATCTCCTACATCTTATTAATGCACGCATTATCCTCTGTCGGCAGTTATTGACAACGGCCTTTTGAGGGACAGGTCCGATCCTAGCCGGTCAATATGAGATAGATGCAATCAAGGTCTGTTAGGAGTCGGTAAAATCGTCTGAACGGGAAACGTATGACCAGTGCCGGGCTCAATATTTCGTTACGTTGAACGCATGATTAAGGCTGCAAAGGCGCATAGTTCGGGCTTTTCATAATAACGTCTACCTTTTACATATATCTTGGCATGCCTCTGGCGGGTGAGTTGTGCTTAATATTTGGCGCCGGTTGTGCGAGCGGCCTTACCTTATATATAGCGTTTCGGTCGACTTTAACCAGCGGCAGTTATGTTGACGCTGGTCGGCGCAGCTTGTGGTATCGCATCTGGTGCCAGGACAAAAGTGCGAGACTGCTAAAACCTCAGCCAGGTTTTAGCTTGCAGTTGCCGTGCCACCACATATGATACCGCGCACAAACCAGCAGTCGCCCTGCCGGCATATCGAGCAGCATGACCGATCAAACTAAAAGCGAAATGCGGTATATTTATCCTCCTTTATAGCTCGCCTGGTCGTTCAACTTATGCGGTGCCTTTATTTACACGGATTTGCTTCCGGTCCTCGTTCGCAGAAAGCGTTGTTTTTCGCTGCGCGTTTGCGCAACCAGGGCTTTGCCGTGCACGTGCCCGACCTCAATGAGCCGGATTTTGCCGATCTCACGTTGACCCGCCAGCTCGACCATGCGCAACGCATCGCCGAGCAGATAAGCAGCGACGAGCCGTTATTGGTCTTAGGATCGAGCATGGGTGGATTGGTGGCTACACTTTTGTGTGAGCGCTTGTCCAATGTAGGCGGTTTGATTCTATTGGCGCCGGGTTTTGGCATCAACAAGCGATGGGAGAGCATGCCGGGCACCGACGAGCTGTCTAAATGGCAGCAAAAAGGCTTTCACGAGGTATTTCATTACCAAACGCAGAGCGATCGTCCGCTTAAATATGCGTTCGTACAAGACATGAATCAATATCGAACCGATGGGCTACATGTTTCAGTGCCAACTCTTGTATTTCATGGAAAACGTGACGAAGTAATTCCGGTGGAAGAAAGTCGCAAATTTTTCCGCGACAATAGCGAATTTGTCGAATATCACGAGCTCGACAGCGACCACGACCTGATCGATGTGCTCGACGATATGTGGGCGCAAGTAGATAGGTTTGTTGCGCGTCATACTGTTGTTTCATTGGCCAATGCCCGCTAATCCAGGCACGATTCAAGCGGTGTCATTTATCGGACGTTCATCAACGAATTAAAAGGGCTCCGCTTATTAGCGGAGCCCTTAGATTTTTCACGCAGCTGACGGTTTATGCTCCGCCTTCTGCATGGGCCGCGGCCTTTTTGACCATACGGCGCTTACCGGTTCGCTTGGCCCCTGCACGCTTCGCCGGTGCTTTGCGTGCAGCGCTAGACTTTTTTGCGGCCTTCTTTGCACGCTTAGGTGCTTTTTTCGCCGTAGTCTTGCGCTTGGCTGTTTTTCTAGCGGTAGTTTTCTTGGCTCCGCCAGCTTTTTTGGGCTTCGACTTTCTGGCCGTTCCGGCTTTCTTAGTCGCTTTTTTAGCTGTCGACTTTTTGGCCGTAGTCTTTTTGGCTGCGGCTTTCTTGGGCGCCTTTTTGGCGGTCGACTTTTTCTTGGTCGCAGCCTTACGGGTGGTCTTCTTCTTCGCCGCTTTTTTCGGAGCGGGGTTCATCGTTTCGGAAGGCGTTTCCGTCCAGACATGTTTAGTCTTTTTGGCCGCTTTCCTGGGTCGTTTCGCTACCATTTGTAGGTTCCTCCTAGTAGTTTGGGCGCCACCGGACAAATCACAGAGTGTGGGAAGGTACCCTGTTTAATTTGTGACTGCCTGTGCCACCACTTTCAGTTGAGAGTAAGTACTCTCGTTGATCACACCACACAAAAATACATTACTTCTATATGCAAAAAAATGCAAGAGCATCAACTGCCTGATCGAGCTCTTTTGTCCGATCGTCGAGCTCGCGATCTGAAAACGCCACCATTTGAAGTGCGGCTTCGCAAGCACGTCTTCGAGGGGAAGGCTGCAAAAAAATGTGCGATCGAAGGGGGCAAAAAAAAAATTTTGCGAAATCGAAAAAATTTTTGGAACTCATACGTTCCTATTTGCTTCAAAATGCTGAAATTGATCGGTTTGATCGTGCTGAAACATTCATTGCAGGCTGAACGTAGAAAGATCATGTTGAAATTGCCGATCGGCATCAGCGTCTGTTTGGTTTTCTCATTAAATCGGCCGCTGTTTTTTGAAAACATTGATTTGATTTCGGACATCCGTACCCAGAATAGTATCGAATGAAAAGGCGCATGGCAAGCCACGATCGAGCAGATCTACAGCAATAAATTTTGCAGCCTAAACATTGCGCGGGCCGGCATATCCAAAGGCCGATCGAAAAGACTCGTTTTGGACCTCTTTGAGCTCGGCAAATTCAATTACGTCGTTGTCTATAAGCCGCTCATATTCGCCGGGGAGCGTGCACGGTGCAGGATTGCGGCCGGGATTATCGGTGCAAATAGCAATTGCCACTCCGGATTGGCGGCAACGATCGAAAACGGTTTTAAGCTGACTGAAATCCTTGAGAACGCCGGTCTGACGATAGCTCGTAGGGCACACCTCTAGCGTGATTTGCCGCTTAGACAGATCTTTCAAATATTCCGGTTTGATGAGCGGAATATGAATGCCGTGACCGATACGGTCGAGCACGGAAAAATATTGCGGATGAACATTATCGATCCCGGTTTCCCCCAAATGCGCCGTCGTTTTTAGTCCTGCTGCGCGTGCTTTTGCCAGCAAACGAACCCAAACTTCCCATTTTTCAGGTTCGATCTCCGGACCCGCCAGATCGATGCCGACCACCGGCCCGAGATTGTCTTTTGCCACTTTCAAAATCGCTTCATTGATGTTCGCCGGCAAACGTCGATCAAGGCAGAGGATTTGCTTTACGGTGATCGGATACTCAGCCGGTCGTACATTGGCGGTGATCATTTCGACGATCAAATTCATTTGCCCGATCCGTTTTGCAACCGGCAACTTCCCGTCAGTGCGGAAATAGGGGTTATAACGCAATTCGAGATACTGCAAATTCTCGAAAGTGTATGCGCCGCGACACAGGCGCAAGCAGAAGTAAGGCAGATGTTCGAGGCTTTGCAATTCTTCTACAAGCGTATGAATTTTGACAAACTCTTCAAGCGTCCGGCAAGGACGCGTGAACCATGAGTAAAACCCCTCATAATCGGGGAAATAGTTCAGCACCGGATGATCGTTGTTCTGCAAGAACTTGTAAATGATGCGCGGGTGCAATGCGCCGCCGAGGTGTCTGTGCAGGTCTGCGTAAAGTGCCATTGAGGACGCCTTTCATACAATCCTCAGGTAATATACCCAGGCGTCAAAATCCGCGAAAATTGTCCGCCAATCAGCGAGCTAATGCTCACCGTTACAACCAGTTGGAGGCGCTTTCGCAACGCTGAACGCCTTCGAGATCGTTTATTTCTTCGTACAAGGTCCTGGCTTCGCTCCATTTCTTGAGCATTTCGTAGCATTGCGCCGCCCGTTTGATCTGCTGTGCCATTTTGAAGCACTGCGCGGCTTTGTCAAATTTCCCGTCTTGCAGATAAAGGTCGCCCGCCACTTCGAACAAGCGTCCTTTTTCTGCGCACTCTGCTGCTTT
>DATNQY010000381.1:0-3559 GCA_036703785.1 Candidatus Obscuribacterales bacterium | reverse complement strand
CAGGCGCCAGGCCGTGCTCAATCCCAAAAACACGATTTATTCGATCAAACGCTTCATGGGACGCCGCTTTGATGAGGTACAGGAAGAGCGCAACATTGTCTCCTACAGAGTCAAAGAAACGGCTGAGGGCGGATGCAAAGTCGATATCGACGGCAAGGATTACTCCCCTGAAGAGATCTCGGCCATGATCTTGCGCAAATTGAAAGAAGATGCGGAAAAATACCTGGGCGAGAAAGTGGTGAGCGCCGTCATTACCGTGCCCGCTTATTTCAACGATGCTCAGCGGCAAGCCACTAAAAATGCCGGCACCATCGCCGGCCTCGACGTGTTGCGCATCATCAACGAGCCGACGGCGGCAGCGCTTGCTTATGGACTCGAGGGCAAAGGCAACAATCAAACCATTCTCGTTTTCGACCTTGGCGGCGGCACATTCGACGTCTCCATTCTCGAGGTAAGCGAAGGACTTCTGGAGGTGCGCTCAACATCCGGAGACACGCATCTGGGTGGAGACGACTTCGATCATTGCCTGGTCAAATGGCTGGCTGATGAGTTTCTCGCCAAGGAAGGCGTCAATTTGCGCACGGACTCGCAGGCTCTGCAGCGGCTTACCGAGGCCGCAGAAAGAGCCAAGATCGAGCTTTCCGCGGTAGCCGAAACTACCGTCAGTCTGCCTTTCATCACTGCCACCGCCGATGGTCCTAAGCATCTGGAGATGAAGTTGACGCGCGCCAATTTCAACGAACTGACGCGCCAGCTGGTCGAACGCTGCCGCAAACCGGTGGAGCAGGCGTTGAGCGACGCCAAGCTCACCTATAACGAAATCCATGAAGTCGTCTTGGTAGGCGGCTCTACGCGTATTCCGGCAGTGCAGGAGCTGGTGAAAAGTCTCACCGGCGGTAAGCAACCCAACCAAACGGTAAACCCGGACGAAGTGGTGGCAGTGGGAGCAGCCGTGCAAGCCGGGGTTCTTGCCGGCGAAGTGAAAGGCGTAGTGCTGCTCGATGTGACACCACTTTCGCTCGGGATTGAAACCATGGGCGGTGTCATGACCGTGCTCGTCGAGCGCAACACCACCATTCCGTGCCACAAGTCGCAAACCTTCTCCACCGCCGAAGATAATCAGGACGCGGTGGACATCATGGTTTATCAGGGCGAGCGCCAGATGACGCGCGACAACAAGAAGCTGGGAAATTTCCGCCTCGATGGTATTCCAGCGGCGCCGCGCGGCGGCCCGCGCATCGAAGTTTCATTCGACATCGACGCCAACGGCATCCTGCAAGTGACGGCCAAAGACGAAAAAACCGCCCGCGAGCAAAAAATCAAGATCACGGCCAGTACCAATCTGAGCAAAGATGACGTGCAGAGAATGGTGCGGGAAGCGGGTCAGCACGCTGATGAAGACCGCAAACTAAAAGAATCGGCCGAGCTGCGCAACGAAGCGGACACGCTTTGTTATTCGGCGGATCATTTGATCAAAGGGTTGCCGGAAACGGCGAATGAGGACAACAAACACAAGGCTGAAGAATTAACCGCGCAGCTGCGAGAACGCACTCGGGCCGCGCTGCTCGATCAAACGGCGATCAAAGAGTTGATGAACGAATTGCGCGGCGTCATCGTTCTCTTACAGCAAGAACAGGATCAGGCGAAAGCTGCCACCGAACGCGGTGCGGAACCGACAGACATCGAGCCCGGTTCTGAAGGCGCAACCGGCGCAGCGGAAAGCGCATCGGCAGCCAACAACGGTTCGCAAGCCAATCAGTCCTCAGCGAAATCCGATTCGGCCGCGGACGAGTCGCAAGCAAAAACCGACTAAACTTACCGACCCCCGGCTATCTAAGCGGAGCTGCTGTTGTCGCTCGGTGCGCGCAGGACGTACAAACGTTGACCTCTGGCGCGGCGGTACCAATAATTGGCGTCGTCTCGCGACCAGCGTCCGCTGCCGGAGTGGTTGTTATACGTTACACTGGCATTTTCGCCTACGACGCCGGTATGTCCATGGCGCGATCCGCCGTCCACGATGATCACATCACCCGGCTGCCGGTTTTCGAAGGACGTTGCCCGCCAACCACGACGTTGCAGCTGATGCGACAGCCCATTGACGCTCAGTTCACGAACATTGGCCACGCCGGATTGGCGCAGTACGTTGCTTACCGAGGAAGCACAACCCAAGTTGCCGCTGCCCAGGTCTCCTCTCCACAATGCTGTCCCGACATCAGCGCGCGCCACAGCCGCAATCTTGCCGCCGGCGTTCGACATATCGATGTTGCCTTGGGGATTCTGTTCGTGCATGACAGCCAACGCATACTGCTTGTAGGCAGCATCCATGATCTGTTTGTTCTGCGGCTGATTCGCTTCCTGGGCGCTGACGGCGTGACCAAGCACCATCGATAGTGCCGTCCGGCCGACGTTGACCAGCTTGTGTCCATGGGAGTCTGTGTCCGCCGTAGCTACGGCGTAGCTCTTGAGCAGATCGCTGCCGATTTGCTCTTGCATCCTCTTGCCCATGTTTTTGTCGATTTCCTGCTGAGACAGCGGCTCTTTGCCCTGCTGCATTTTGTCCAGGAAATCCTTCATTTCCTTGCCGTCGCCGGTCAGCTCGCTGCCGTCTTTGCCTGCCAGCAAGCTCTGTTGCAGGTCAGCGGCGCCGGGCGGCAATTGGCCAGAAGCAATCAGTTTTTTGATTTCTTCAGGCGACATGCCCTTCAGCCAATCCTGATATTGATGAGCCGAAATGCCGTAGCGGCCGACGCGGTGTCCTTGATCCGGCCAGGTGTGCACGCTGTGATACGGATCTCTTTCGCCGCGCGTCATGAAGCCGGACGCGATATCCTTCATGGCGGCCAGCTTGTCCGATTCACCGGTTTGCCGTGGCACATCGCGCGGAGCGAAATCATCGGCTGCTTCTTGAGGCGTAAATTGTCCGCGTCCGCCGTGGCGATTAATGCGCTCTACTTGATGGCGAACACCTTCGGGCATGCGGTCCATCGGCGTCGGGCGCGAATGTTCAGCTTGCCTGGTTTGATCCGACACCAATCCCTGAGTGTCGGTAATTTGTCCATTTCGGGCGATGGTGCCATCCTGCTGCTGGGTCTGAGGCATATAACGCCCGAACAAATAATCGACCAGCTCGTTGACTGCCTTTTGTTGGACAGGCGGTGGCGGCTCTCGGCCTGCTTCCTGACCTGGCGGACGCTCCACCTCGACGGTCAGGCGTCTATCTCTGTTTAGATCTGGATTGCGCAAAACTTCGACACTGCCGTCGGCTTTTACTCGAAAATCCGGCGTCGGCTTCTGATCGCCGGGAGCCAGAGGCGTACCAGAGTAGCGCACATCGATATGAGTCACCGGGCTTCTATCAAGATCGCGCACCGCAGCCTGTGCTTGTCCCGGTTTGGCAGGTATGTTGTAGATGCTGTCCAGGTTGCCGGCGGCAGCCGTCATCACGCCTGAGTGGACAAGTTTGTCGACTGACTCTTCGCGATGATATGGATTTCCGCCCAATGCCTGCTGGTGCTTGTCGGCTTTGAGAGGAATCGCGCCCGGCACGTGGCTAGTGCCT
>DATNQY010000380.1:0-4375 GCA_036703785.1 Candidatus Obscuribacterales bacterium | reverse complement strand
CGAGCGGACCATCGGTGCGATAGGTCCATTTGAAGCTACCGTCCTTACCATTGACGTACTTCAAGGCGCCGTCCATGGAGGCAATCAGTACGTCATTGCCGGTGACCACCGGTGTTGCCACCAGGGGCGATGTCACCGAGACTTCCCAGAGCTTCTCACCTTTTGCCGTGACGGCAAACAACGTTCCATTAGTGCTGGCCACGAAGATAGTTGAACTTTCCGCAATTACGGGGCTGGCGATAATAGCCGCTCCCGTATCCATGCGCCACTGAACGTTGCCCTTCGTAGAGTCGATCGCGTAGAGGAAGCCATCGGCCGAGCCGACGTAGATGGTTTTGCGATCTTTGCTAATCACAGGCGCTGACGACCAGCCGATTGGACCCTTTGTCTTAAATGTCCAGATAACCTCCGGTGCTTTTGTCTTCGCACCGGAGCCCGGAGCGGCCGCTCTTACGCCGCTGGTGGCAGGCGATGCCGAAGCCGCGGCTTCGCTTGCCGGACCTGGCACGGTTTTGCCGACTTCGGCCGCTTCGCGAGCCTGCCGAGCAGCTTCAGCCATGGCAGCTGCCTCGGCGCGTACGCGACTCTGAAACACGGCGTCGATGTCGGTAGTGACGTCCGTATGGAAAGTGGCCTGGGCGCGGGCCGCACGATTCTCTGCAGCCGAAGCCGCAGCAGGCTCTTGTTTAGGCGGCTGCTTGGGCTGTGCCGCCTTCTCTTTCTCTTTCTCTTTTTCTTTTTCGTTTTCTTTCTTCGATTCGATTGTGTGCTGCTCAGCCAGCAACGTATCAAGCAAATCGTCGAGTGGATCTATTGCAGGCTCCGCTTTCTTATTCGCTTCCTTAGCCGAGCTCGACTTCACAGGCTCGCCTTTGGGCTTCGATTTCGAAGGCTTATCGGAAATAAAATGGTCGAAATCGTCGCTGTACGAACTCTTGTCCGCAGCAGGCTCGGCAGCGGATTTGTTTGCCGCTGGTGTCGCCTGTGGTGCCTCGCCCTTCGCCTCGACCGCCTTCTTCGCCTCGGCAGCCGGTTTCTTTTCCTCCGTCTTACTTTCCGGCTCTGCCTTCACTTCGGCAGGCGCCTGCACGCCCACGGGCGTCGGTTGAGCCGCGGTAGTCGTGGTGCCGTCCGAGCGCTTGATGCGCATCGGCTCGCCGGGCGGCGGCACTGCGCTCAAGGGCGGTCCCGTTTGCATACCAAGACGTGCCACTTGCATTTCCAGCAACATCTTTTCCAGGATCGTGAGCACTTCAGCCAGCGATTGATACCTGTCCTCAGCCGCCTTGGCCATCATCTTTTGCACGACGCGATCGAGCACGTCCGGCAGCTCCGGATTCATCTTTTTGGCTGAAGGGACGGGAGCCGTCGCGTGCTTCATAGCCATTTCAATCATGCCGGAAGCCTTGTACGGCTTCTCGCGCGTCAGCAACTCAAAGAAAACCGCGCCCAGCGAATAAATATCTGAGCGGTGGTCTTGCGGGTCGCCGCGGCACAGCTCAGGCGACATGTAGGCAGGCGTGCCTTTGCCCTGAACCGCCCGTTCGATGGCGACGCCGGTGGCAATAAGCGCCAAACCGAAGTCACCTATCTTCAAGTTGCCTTCATGCGTGATGAATACGTTGTCCGGCTTGATGTCCTGGTGCACGACGCCGCGTTTATGCGCGTAATTCAGCCCGATCGTCATTTGTTTCATCCACTCGAGACATTGCTCGAGAGGGATGTACTGATCGCGATCGATTCTCTGTTTGAGACTGCCTCCGGGCAAATACTCCATCGCAATGTAATGGTGCGTTTTGCCTTCTTTGTTCTCGATTCCGATATTGTGAATGGTGACGATATTCGGATGTTCGAGCTGCGCCGCCAGTCGCGCCTCTTGACGAAATACTTCCACGGTATCGTCGTCAGCCATAAGTTCGGGCAGCAGCATTTTAATAGCTATTTCACGCTGCAAAAATTCATCTCGGCAATGATAAACAACACCCATACCGCCGGCGCCCAATTCGCGCAGAACGGTGTAGTGTCCATATTCGAGTTTGTCGCCAGGTGCAAACATCGTATCTACATATATTAGCCGAGTCTCAGCTGGTTCAGCTTCTTCTAAAGTTAGTTCAAGAATACAAGCGGTAAAGCTTGTAAAATTAGCCGGCTACTTGATATGTGCCCATCCAAGACAGACAATACCATGGCTCAAACGTCTGATAGCATGCCGATTCAGACAGAAAGTTCGACTTTCGTCAGTCCCGGAAACGCCCACAGGGCGGCTGATTCCCAACCGCTGCGCCAGGCGCGGCAGGTCTTGCGCGAGGAAGCCGACGCCATTCTGGCGGTGCGCGAGCGTCTCGACGAAAGCTTTGACAAAGCGGTGGAACTCATCCTCAAGTGCACGGGCAAAGTCGTGGTCACCGGAATGGGCAAATCGGGGCACATCGGCTCCAAAATCGCCGCCACTTTGGCGTCCACAGGCACCCCGGCATTCTTTGTTCACCCGGCCGAATTGCATCACGGCGACTTCGGTATGTTGGACAAACGCGATGTGGTGCTCGCCCTTTCCTTCACCGGCGAAACGCAAGAAATTAAACTGGCGCTCGAACCAATCAAACGGCTGGGCTTGCCGCTTATCGCTCTCACCGGCGACCGATCCTCCACTCTGGCTCGCTACGGTGATGTGACCATTGATGTGGCTGTTGAACGCGAAGCCTGTCCACTTAACTTGGCCCCCACTTCATCCACAACCGTGAGTCTGGCCGTCGGCGACGCACTGGCGATTGTAATTATGACCAGGCGCGGGTTCAAAGCCGAGGACTTCGCGCGCTCGCATCCGGGCGGCAGCCTCGGCAAAAAGCTCGTGACTATCGACAACATAATGCGTAGCGGTGTGGCCGTCCCGCAGGTCGAGCTGGGTGCACCATATGCGGTTGTGCTCAAAGAGATTTCCGAAAAGCGATTGGGCTTCACCTGTGTCTGCGATCCCGACAGCGTGCTCGAAGGCATCATCACTGACGGGGATTTGCGGCGAGCGCAGGTCAAGTTCGGAGCCGAAGCATTCGATAAGATCGCAAGAGAAATCATGACCGTCAATCCCAAGACGATTTCATCGAGTTCCTTAGCTGTTGAGGCGCTACAACTGATGGAACGCCATCAGATTTCGGATTTGATGATTGTAGATGAATTGAAACGACCGCAAGGTGTGATTCACCTGAAGGACCTGCTGCGCGCCGGAATTGTGTAGAAAGCGGGCTTACCCCGCCGCTACCAGGCTCGCCGCGCTACCGTGCTCAGGCGCTCATCATCTGTTCGCTCGCAAGTTCAATACCGAGCAGCTCGGCGAGCCTGTCTTCGATTAATTGGGCGAGGCGGCGCGCGGTTTCATGATGATTGCTTCGATACGCAACCACCCACTCTCTGATATCGATGGGGTTACCGACGTGGACCTGCACGCGCCGATGGCCTTTCTGCGTAACGCGGGTGTAGAGAGCGCGTTCAATGAGATCCACGCCCGCTGCCAGCGTTTCCCAAGTGTGAACCTCGTATTCGGCGAAAGAAGCCAGCGCGCGCGCCCGCCTGTGTTCGCGCATGCGAGGAGACAACTGTTTCAAAACCAGCCACCGAGCGCGCTCGAATCTTTCCTCTAGCGTCCCGCTATGATCGTTTATCTGCAGAGTTAATTCGATGCGTATAAGCGCATTGTGCAGATTTTTGGAAATATCCTGAACGTAGCGATAGACAAGAGCGATTGGCACCACATATAGTGGCTCGCCCGGCGAGACAACCTGCAAGGCGGCCGCAGAACGCAAAAACAAAGCAGCCAGTCCATGCTCCACCGGCAGCAAGCTGTCATTGCGGTAGGAAATATCACCTTCGGGAAAAATCACCAACTTCCGTTGTCCTGAGACGATCAAACGCTGCATGGACGACACCATCGCCCTGTCGGCTGTCGACCGTTTCACGGAAAAAGCGCCCAGTCTCTGAATCAGCCAGCCAAGCATTCCGTGCCACCAGTCGAAGATCTCGCGAGCGGCGACGAAGCAAAACCGCTCGTCCAGCCGGTGCTCAAGGAAGTAGACGAAGCCGGGGTCGTGCCCACTGCTGTGATTGGGACATAGAATTGCTCGCTTGCCGCGCAACATCTCCAGCACGCTCAAGCTACGCTCATCCACATCGATTCCGTCGTAGTACCCCCACCACAAAGCGAAATACAGAAACAAGTCCGCGAAGCCTGTAACTGCAGGGCTGGTCATCGGTGGTCGAAAATCTTGCATCTTTCGTGCAGACGCGCAACAAGAAAACACGGTTCCGGGGTTTGCTTGGCATAAATGAGGGGCAGAAATTCAGTAGACAAACGGCTACAGGAAGAGATGAAATGCCAAGCTGG
>DATNQY010000379.1:0-19208 GCA_036703785.1 Candidatus Obscuribacterales bacterium | reverse complement strand
GGCCTCGGTTCCGGCTTGAGCGGCATACTGGCGCTTGTCCTGGCGCACTACGGCTTGCCTGTTTTTCTCGGGCTTTTGCCCATCCTCAGCGCGGTAGTCCTCGGACAAAAGAAATACGCGTGGCTGTACAACAAGCTAAAGGCGGAGACGTGCCGTCCGAACACCCAGGAATCATCACTCGTCGACATGGCGGTGGCATTGCTGTCCGCGCTACAGCAAGTCAAACTGCTACCGCGGCACATCGATCGAACATCTATCATGGTCACGCGACGCTCCGACGGCAGCTTCCGCGTTTTCCTCGATAACGTTGAACCTGAACACTCTGAATATTTCGCAAAATCTATTCGAGAATTGCTGGCGCCAATCACCAATCAGCCGTACATAATCCCGAAGTACGAGTTCTCCTTCCCGAGCGGAAAACCTGTGAATCCGGTGCAAGCCATTCTGAAGAAGTTGGACAAGCACAATTGCGACGAACATGGCGATGCCAGCGAAACGGTCGAAGCGGCGACGGAGCCAGTGGAAGAACCGGTGGTGCTATCCAGTGCATCGCCATGGACTCCGCGTGATGCCACGAATGAATGCTTCAAGAGCGAAGAAGCATTTTTCAAAGCATATTTGAAGAACAAGGCCGAGCCACGCGTTGCCGCGTATCACCCGATTCCCAGCTTGCTAGCGCGTTCCGAAAAAGGTCGCGAAGCTTTCGAGAGCGCTTGGAACAAGTACGTAAGCCCAGGGGTCACGATCCCCACTGAGGAACGCCCCGAGTTGTTGCGCAAATACTTCGGCATCGGACCCAGCCTGGCCCAACGCTTGCTGTGGGAGTAGCGCGGCGCCGCTCTACACTGATGCAGGCTGGCAGCCTGCGCTCCTCCACTTGTAGCGGCGGGCGTAAGCCCGCTGCGTTCTATTAATCCAGCGGCTGCCACTTGTCCAGCTTGAACAGTTCGCGGATTTCCTCAAGTGTCAGATCGCGCTCCCACTTCGGTGTTTGCAGATCATTGAAACCCGTAACTTGGACCCCGCGAATCCTGCTCGCGTTTAACTGCGCCGTCACCATTGGCACCTCGCTGTCCGGCACATACATGTGAGTAATCTCCGGTTTTCTCAAGCCTAGACGGGTCCACAATGAATTGCCGAGACGTAGTTTGTCGATGAGTTGCTCGCCGGGCTCCAGAGAACCGGCATTCTTGAGCCTGTTGACGATATTTTTGGAGACGCCAAAGACGACTGGATAATCGTCTATGTACGTGGGGCTGGTGCGATGATAGCCAAATGCCTCGCCGAAGTCTCGGGTTAGGGAAATTTGGCGTCGGCCCCATTCCTCATCGGCACTCTCTCCAGTAGATTGTGTGAGCGCGCGCTGGCGTAATGCCCGCCCTGTCCACAGCGTGCGTTCGGAAAGTATTGACGGCAGGCTGCGAGAAGTGGTGCCGTGATAATAACGCGGACCCGGATCTTCAGCCGCAACCGGGGACCAATCTATCGGAGTACGGTAATCGTGATCTATCCGATGCTGTAATTGCGACATCGAAGTTCTGCCGCGCAAGCTATCTTCGTTGTAGTTCCAGAAGCGTTCTCTTCCGTATCCGATGCCCTCCAACGCGGAAACGTGTCCGCGAGAAATCTCTACGTCATCGGGCAGGAAATCACGTAATGTGTCATCAAGCGGGCTCGGGCGACTGGAGCGACCGCGCGTGGTGGACATAAGACCTTGCCTGAGCTTCGCCACCCTATCGGCCGGCATATCCTTAGTGGCGAGTTCGGCGTCACTATGCCACTTGATGCCAGGCATATCCGTTGTTCCATGCCAGAGATCGAGAACCCGATGTGAAAAAGCAGCGTGCAGTTCTTCCGCTTGCTTGTGCAACTCCCATCGGTCGATGTTCTTATCTTTGCTGTAGTAGAGTTCATTGTTGTTCGCCATATCGCGATAATACTGAACGAGATCTCGTTTCAATGCAGTCGCGGGGTTGCTTTCGGACGTAAGAGGGGCTCGCGGCCGACTGTCCACAACTTCGCCGCCGCCCAGTATGAGATCGCCTGCGCGTTGCAGCGGATGACGCATTCCAACCTTATCGAGCCCTGCAAACCAGTTGTATTTCGCAGCGAGTCCCTTCTTCTCGATGTCTCGTTTGACGGAATAGTGTTTTTCCTGGACCTTGCGCGAGTTAGTGAACTTTCCCAGTCCGTGATCGGCAGCGCCGAAAGCCGCTCCAAATGCCGCGTTCTGCCCGGCATAGGCGAGCACCTCGCTCGGCTGCGCTAGTCGATGCTCGCTGAAACCAATCGTTTCATACGCAGCCGGAACGCCGCTGGCACCACCAGCGATGGCATTACGAGTACTAACGGCCCATAAGGTTTTCGGTTTCAGGAGCGAAACCGACTCCAACGCTTTCGCGGTTGCACCCATGGTAGCGCCTGTGGTGGCACCGATAAACGTTCCTTCTAACCGTCCGGTCAGCAAGCTCTGATTCTGGTTGCTCGGCGTCAGCAGTCCACCATAGACGCCGCCTGCGACAGCCATCTTGGAAGTAGACTCGAGAACCGTTTCGGCGGCCTTGCCCCAGAGCATCGCTTCACGGGTGTGGAACAGCGGTTTGAGCAAGCCGCCGCCCATGCGAGATAACACCGCAAAATCAACAGCCATGCCGCCTAGCTGCCCGGCTTTATAAGCCCAGGTCTCGTCGCGATGTGCGTTTTCCGTTTTACTGCCGGCAAGCTGCACAATTGCCGATGCCGGATCCCCGATTGCGCCGTCCCACAAACCTTTGGCGAGATCGACAGGGTTTAATTCGTGTTTGACTTTGTCTAGGAACGAGTCCGCGGCCATGGCTGGAAATCGGCAAGAAACGCTACAGCCTGATTATTCAGGCTCGCCGAAGGTCAGTCATTGGGGAAAGTACGCCGTGGCGCGTGAAATACGACCCGATTAAGTACGGTATTTCATGTCTTCGCGCAGCAGAAGCTCGTGCAGAATGTCGTAGGCTTGCTGATCGAAAACGTTGTCCTTGAGCGCGTTCTCCAGGAAAAGCTTTTCTTCAGTGGAAACGCGACCATCAGCCATGATCAGCTCTTTCAGGGCTTTGGCATCCCACTTCGAAACTTTGTGATCTTCCTTCAGAATGTCCTTGAGCGCTTGTTCAAGTGTCTTCGTTGTGGCCACGTCATTCCCTCCAGCCTGTGCACCGAGATTATACCCGTATCAAGTAAGAGTGTTACAAGGCGATGATCTTCGAACTGCGCAGCCGGTACCATGTTCAGAGAGAGGTCCAAAGCAATATGACATCTGAACTCCCACTGCCGGAATTGTCGGTGCGACAACTGAAACAAAAGCTGGACGCGGGCAAAGAGCCAGTGGTGCTGGACGTGCGCGAAGCTCATGAACTACTGATAGCTTCGCTGCCCCGGACGAAAAATACCGTGCACATTCCGCTTGGACAGCTACCGATTCGCTTCCACGAACTGGAGCGCCACAAGGAGGAGGAAATAGTTGTCTACTGCCGCTCGGGCGGACGCAGCCAGATGGCTGTAAATTTCCTTCTGCAAAACGGCTTTCGAGCGCGAAACTTGAAGGGCGGCATTCTCGCCTGGTCGCAAGAAATCGATCCGCAAGTACCGAAATACTAAGAAGCGGGCTTGCGCCCGCCTGTACAAAGCCACGAAAAAGCGGGCTTGCGCCCGCCGCTACCATCGTTGTTTGGGTGGAAACGAGGTTGCTTCAGAACTACATGGGCATTGTATCGGGATAGCCCAGAATCAATGTCTTATCGATTTCTTTGTGGGCCGTGCGACTCTTCGGCGCTACGTTGACGAGATGATTTGTCTGTCCACGCTTCATCAGAATCCACTTCACGGCTTTCTGGACGGCGGGATCTTCGTTGGTCGGCTCGACCACCGGGCTGGTGAGCAGTCCTGCGGATTGGTCTGCAGAATCGGCAGGCGCTGTCTGTGCGCCTGCAGCCAAACCGGCTGTGGCGATGAAAGCTAGGGTGACGAATAGTGCTTGCTTGTTCATGGGGTCATTCTAAGTCCGTTTGGCGCAAAAATGAAATTATTTCTTGTCCTTTAACGATTAGCCAAGAGGTTGTCCGGGTACCGTTTGACAACTCTTTTAAGTACCGTGTGCAGGCTGGCAGCCTGCGCTCCTCCTGCAGGAATAACCTGCAAGCGCCCTGACGGGAACTTGGCTCATTTTGTTGCAAAGAGGCTTAAAAACGGTCGCTGTCGAATTACGTCGAAAGCGCCATGGCAAGCGGTCCCGGAGGGCGAACGCGTGTGCGCTCCGCTTCTTCTACTGTCTCCGCTTCAACTGCCCAGACGTACAGGCAGGTGTAGAAGGCCGTTTTTATATAGATTGAAGCGGCGTTTGCCACTACCAGAGCGCAAATCCACAGTATGGCGCAGACGGCAGCAACTCCAATATTGATGGCGATATGCATGTTCATGTAAGCGTAGACGGCGCCCATGACACCGGCAAAACCAATGGCCACAACGCCGTTGGTCGCTAACAGGCAGATGCCTTCCACGCCCACTTCGCCGATTCCCATGGTCAGCAAGTTGCCCGACGCAATCCTATCGGCGCGCTTCAAGCCGCCCCAAAATGAGCATCCTTCTATAACGATGGCCGGCAATATTAAATGCCCGGCGAGAGTCCAGAAGATTTCGACGACATTAAACACAAATCCGAGGCTCATTCCAAAAACGCCACCCGGACGGTTCTTGCGGAAGAACGTCGCCAGGCGGCGGGCAATCCAGGTAACCATGCCCAGCATCACAATCGCCGGCAGGCTGGTGAGGACGGCCTTGGCGGCAGCACCGAATCTGCCGGTGCCTTTTCCTTCTGTGAGGTGGCTGTATACCAAAGCTGTGGTGACGCCTTCGAGCATGCGGTTAATCAACCAGGCGAATGCTCCAATCGCTGTCAGTAGCAACGCATTGTCGCCGGTGAAGATGGCGCCGAAGCCGCCGCCTTCCGAATCGAAGCCGTTGGGGTCGCCGGGGCCGTTCGGACGCATCATTTGCATCATCTGCTGCATCTGTTGACGCGCAGCCGACGGGTCAATGACTTGATGATGGGCAGGCGCGTGATGTTTTGCCTGAAGCAAACCAAAAGTAGGCATTCCCTTAATTGGCGCCGCTTGGGCCGCCGGAGCTGCCGCACCTGGTTGCTGGTGAGGGATTTTGACGTAAGTAACGAGAATCAGCAGCACAAAGAAGAATGTTTGGCTGAAGACAGTCAGCACAGACGGCAGAAGCAAACGTTTGTCAGACCAGCCCATCTTGATGCTGGCCCAGATCATCCGGAAGCCGCGGGAAAAACTGTCAAACATGATGAGGATACCCTCGTATTCGGGGAAAGGTTGGCGAAAACGTTAGTAAGGGTGGATCACTTAAAGTGCCCAATGATCGGATACATTGTACGAAGTTGCCAAGCGAATGTAAAGCGGAATTTATCCCCTCCAGCGGCGGATTCAAGCCCGAGGGGCCGAACCGTCGACCCAAAAGTGGTATGTGCCTGCGCACATTTGCCGACAATCCACGATCCATTCACAACCCAACCAAACGCCTACAGGGCTACCGTTTGCGCGGCTGGGCTTCGCGCAAGAAGAACACGACCGGGCGCGTTTGCTAGCCGACGTCGACGCCTTCAGCCACTTTCACGTCTGCCTCGTCGTATAGCGAATCAAGTTGGGTTTTGTATTTGGAGACGATAATCTTCCGGCGCATTTTCAGCGTCGGTGTGAGCTCGTTGTTTTCGATTGAAAAATCTCCATCGAGCACCATCCATTTTTTGATTTGTTCGAAGCTTGCCAGCCGTTCATTTTTCTCTTTGACTATGCGCGCGATTTCTTCTTGAATGGCCGGGTGATGGACAAGTTCTTCAGTCGATGAATACGAGATACCGCGCTGCTTGGCGAATGCCTCTACGCTGTCCGGATTGAGCGTGATGAGCGCGGCAATGTATTTGCGTTTATCGCCATAAACCAGCACTCGGCTGATCAAGCGCTCTCCGACAAAAAGATTTTCCACATACTGCGGGGCAACATGCTTGCCGCCGGCTGTGATAATCAGATCTTTTTTGCGATCGAGTATACGCAGATAGCCGTCTTTGTCGAAAGTACCGATATCGCCTGTGCAGAAATAACCGTCTTTGAATGCTTCCTTGGTAGCAGCTTCGTCGTTGTAATAGCCTTCGAAAATGCTGGGCCCTTTGACGAGAATCTCGCCATCTTCGGCGATCTTCACATCCAGTCCGGGCAATGGTTGCCCGACGGTGCCGCGACGAATGTTGTTGGGCTTGTTGCAGCTTAGAGGAGCAGCGGTTTCCGTCAACCCATATCCCTCGACGATCGGCATACCGATGGTGTCGAAAAACTGCTGCACCTCCGCAGAAAGCGGTGCCGCGCCGGAGACGAGGAAGCGTAATTTGCCGCCGAAGCGCTTGCGAATTTTGGAAAACACGAGGCGATCGGCAACACGCAATTCGGTGCGATAAATGTCGTCCACCACGCTATGGTGGCCGTTGGTGGCGATTTCTTTCTGGCGCGCCGCTCGTTTGCCCAACGACAATGCCCAACGCACCATGTGTTGCTGCGGCTTCGGCATCTTGCGAATCTCGCCGACGATGCGGTTGTACGCCTTCTCGTAAAAGCGCGGCACGGCATTCATGATCGTGGGGCGAACCTCCATTAAATTCTGCGGAACCTGATCCATTGATTCGGCATAAGCCATGATCAGTCCTTCGAAAATCGACAGCATTTGCCCACCGACACGTTCGAATATATGCGACAAAGGCAAGAAGGACAGCGTCACATCATCAGGGTGAAAACCGACGTTCACACTCAATGTCTGGCAGACATAAAAGATATTCTCATGGCTGACCATCACGCCTTTGGGAACGCCGGTGGTGCCCGATGTATAAACTATGGTGGCAAGATTTTTCGCCTGAATATTCTTGAGATGATCTTGGATCGCCGACGGATGTTGCGCCATGTAGCGCTCGCCTTCCAGCGTCAGGTCTGTCCACGTGGCAATGGTCACGCCTTCGGGATGATTGATGTCGTCGGGCACATTGCCTTCCATCAAAATGATCAAACGCAGTGCCGACGGTAATGGCTCGATGGAAAGAACTTTAGTAAGTTGTCGGCTGTTTTCCACGAAGAGCGCGCCGGCGCCACAGTGCTTAAGTAGGTACTCGACTTCGGGCGGATTGAGAGTCGGATAAACCGGCACGGTAACCCCGCCGATCGAAAGAATGCCCATGTCGGCCCATGTCCAATGCGGGCGCGTATTGCAAAGAATGGCGACGCGCTCCCCCGCGGCGATTCCGCGGCTGAGTAAGCCGCCTGCCACAAGCTCTACGATGCGGCCATGTTCGCGCCAGGTGACGGGGCGGTAGGCGCCATTTACTTTGTGCAGAATAGCTGGGCGATCCGGATTGGTCGCCACTCTTTCCCAAAACACATGGACTATGGTGTCGTCACTGTGCGGCATCAGAGAGCCCCTCTTTCCCTCATCGCGTTACGGCTTTGTTCAGCCATTCCATATACGGTTGATAACCATCTTCAAGTGGAAAACAAACGATTTCCGGAACCTCATATGAGTGTAATTGTTTTACACGCTCTCGCAGTTGGTCCCATGCTGATCGTCTGGACTTCACGACGAGTAAGTCCTCTGAATCGTTGCACACTTTTCCATCCCAAAAGTAAATTGATTTCACAGATTGAACAATATTGACACAAGCAGCCAAATGCTCTTCGACAAGAGTCGAGGCGAGCTTCTCGCTGTGCTCGGCGGGGCAGGTCACTAGCACCACGATTTCCCCGGACATGTCAGCCTCGATTTCTCAAGAGATCAACGCCGGCTTCGCTGATAAAAGATCCAATCAAATTCAGCACCTGATGAAAAGGTTCGGGTTGCAGCCGCGGCATGCGATAGCGGCGATGGGTGCGCACGACAAGAGTCGGCACGTTGAGCACTTCCGATGTGAACTTGAGCAAAAGGCGCATGTGCGGATCGCCGAAGCTGGAACCGACAGGCTCTATGCCACCCAGACGCAAACGTAGGCGACTGGCGAAGTCTTCCTGAGAGCCGCCCTGCGGGCCGGCTGCCTCGACTGCCAAACCGGGCGATTCGTGCCAGGGGGCGCCGCTGAGCACGACAATCAAACCAACCTGTCCGGACTTCACTATTTCGCTCATCACGCGCATCATCGGCGATTGCAAATGCAGAATCGGATCGGCCACCGAGCAAAAGTTGCTCACAACGGCATGACAGCCCCAATTGCGATGAAGCGCAGCGGCCATGCAACCGGTGAAAGCTTCGGGCTCTTGAAACTCTCCTTCCTGGAAGTAAGCGGTGGCATGCGGCGCCAGAACAACCACCGGCAAATCGCCGCCCAAAAGCTGGAAATCAAGCTCGCCGGCAGGAGGAAGTTGCTCATAGCGATCGCTTAGCTGGCTTTCGAACTGCAAGCACCAATTGATGATGTCGGGACGGGGCAGAAGTTCGATTATGAAATCGAGGGCGTGCTCGATGTCCTCGAAGCGGGCGTTGGAGTGCGAGAGCACCCAGGGGCTAAAAGGCGATTGTCCGATCACGGCTACAGTTTTCCCGCGCCGATGCGCGTAGAAAATTTCCATTGGCGTGCCGTATCCGGGAGCGCGCAGGTTGGCCAAAACTGCGTCCGACTGATCGATTAGATCGAGGGCGCGTCTGACACGTCTTTCCTGCTCGTCATCGGTGGCCCAGGCGCCGACAATCGGATTGACCACGCGCACGCCGTAGCGCTGCAGCTTAGACAGGGCAATGGTGCGCCAATCAGGCTCGGGTCTGTCTACAAGCCCGGACAAATCGGTGCTTTCGACTACATCTCCTGTTAAGTAAATATGGGACATGACTCGAAAACTTGCCTTAACTACCCTTGCGACAACTATATACCACAGCTACCGAAAACGCTAATGGATTCCAGCTTTCCAGGCGCGTTTGGCGGGATTCACTGATATCCTAGAATACCTGTGTCGTTAAACAGTTCCCTGTTTGAGGGATAGCATCCAGCCAAGCCGTCATATATCTTCCTTACACACTGATGACCACCAAAAGTTTCCACCGTTTTCAGACCATATTGAGCACAACCGCATTGGCGGCGATGCTCTTGCTGTCCGGCTGCCGGGGCGGCGGTTACGGGCGGTTCGGCCCATCGGGCGGCCTGTCCCCGCATCCAATCCCAAGCATGTCAGTTGAGCAACAAACAGATGACCAGCGCCAGGTGCTGTCCGCTCAACAGAATCGTGATCGATATGTCGAGGTTACGGTCAACGCGCCGATTTTGAAGATGTTGCCGGAAGATACCAGAGGTTTGCCGCATGAGCAGTTTTTGCTTGGCTTGAGCAACGGAACCACAGTTAAAGTAGCGCATGACACCAAGTTGGCACCGAGAGTGCCCTTGCAGCAAGGCGATGTCGTGCGCATACACGGCGAATATATTTGGAACGAGAGAGGCGGAGTCATCCACTGGACGCACCACTCGCCCAATGGTCGGCACGAAGGCGGTTGGATCGATTTCAAAGGCATGCGCTATGAGTGAGGCACCGGATATGGTGCAAGCTCAGCCCGTTAATGCGCGCACAACCCGCGGAGTCAAAAACCACTTCAGCTGCCCGGGTTGGGTCGGCGGCAGATCGAAAACATCGATGCGGCACACGGAAGCTTTTTTGAACGGTATATCGATTTCATCGCTAAAGAGCAGCGCGGAGGCAAGCCGGCTGATATCCGGCATGTGGCCGAAAACAAATACACCCTCCGCCCGTTTGAGCTCAGCAAGCTGGGTGTAGAGGTCGTCCGGCTCGCCGCCAGGCGCCAGTGCTTCACTGACGATCACCGCGCCTTTCTTGCCCAACACCTCGGCGAAAATTTCCGCCGTCTGGCGCGCGCGCAAGAGCGGGCTGCTCACGAATGCGTGCGCCTTAACGTCCAGCTTGTGCAAAGCTTTGGCCATCGCCTCGGCTTCCTGCTTGCCTTCAGGCACAAGGTACCTGTCTTCATCTCGGCGCACATTGCCGCCGAGTTGATCGATTGCCGTCGCATGTCGTGTCAGGTAAAGCTCCATGGGCTGATTCTACTTTGGTGTATGTTGATATGCAACATTGCAGATTTTGCTTGGAGACTGAGCGTCACCAATGGATCAAATTCTCGGCGGAGCAATCATTCCAATGGGCGCTGTAATGAAACTCGCTAGAAGTAACCGCTCGCGGGCATGAAATCAAGCGCAAGGCTTGCGGTATGCTTGTTGTCCAATGCACGAAAAACCGCGAGTTTTGGGCCTCGACGTTGGCGACAGACGCATCGGCGTCGCCATCTCGGATCCATTGCACATTACGGCAGCAGGGCTGGAAACCATCACCCGCCAGAACATAGACGCGGACGTTGAACGCATAGCCGACGTCGCCCGGCGGCATCATGTCAAGGAAATCGTGATCGGCATTCCGCTGAACATGGACGGCTCGCATGGCGAGCAGGCGCAGAAGGTCGTTGCTTTCGGCAAGAAGCTGACGCGCGAAACCGGACTGCCGATAATTTATGAGGACGAGCGGCTAACGACGATCTCAGCCATCCGCACGCTCACCGTTCAGGACATGAAAACGGGGCACAAGAAAGAGCTGGTCGACATGCACGCCGCCGCCATTATTTTGCAGAAGCATCTGGACAAGAAGACGCCGCCGCCGTCGGCATAAGAAGCGGGCTGCCGCCAGCCGCTACGGTGAATTTAGACTTTAGACGGGAACGGCCGGTTTGGTTTGCACCAGCCCGTGGTGAACGAGCAGCGAGGCGCTGCGCCAGAGCAGTGCCGTTGGCTTGTGGTCCATCGCTTTGAAAATAGCTGTGAGCGTTGTTTGTCCATTGCTGCGCTGGACGATGTCGGACATGCAGTCAAACTCGTCCTGTGTAGGCACGTCGGGCAGCTTGCTGAGCGCCTCCCAGCGCGCCGAAAATTCCATGGCGTGCACCGGGCGCACGACAATTTCCGAAGTCGGAACAATTTGTCTGGCCGCGTCGTAATTGTCCTGAGAGAGGGCTCCGTCCATGAGGCAGCGTTCCAGGGATTTCTTGACCTGGTTGGCTTCGTCGAACTTCGGCAACTTGCTTATTGTGTCGCGAGCATTCTTGTCCTGGAAGTTGAAGGTGCCTTCCTTGAAGGTGGTGATAAACTCGACGATCGCGGTAGCGCCCTGGAATTTGCCCAGCTTGGCTTGCGACGGCTTGCCGCTTTCGAACCACACCCAAAGCTGCTTGCCGTCGGGGGCGGTAACCGTGAGATACCCATTTTTCTGAGCCGTGGACAACGATTGCAGCAGAGCAGCGCCGTCGAAGACGCCAAGCTCGCCTTCAATGGCCGCATCGAACTTCTGGCTGGTGTACGTCTTGGGCACTTTCTGCACGTGACAAACTTTATTGCGTCCCATTTCGTCTTTGACGTAGCAAGCGGCCATCTCCGCCCGGTGAATGAGCTCTTCCTCGCTGGTGCCGTCGGACGGCGAAGTGGCGATGCCTACGGAAAGCGTGATCTTGCCGATCCCTTTTGGCCAATCGGCCTTGTTGTCCACGGTCCAGCGAATGCGCTCGGCAATGTCGGTAGCGCGACGCTGGTCGGTGTTCTCCATGACCAGCAAAAATTCCTCACCGCCATAGCGAATCAGAAAATCGCCGGGGCTGGTGGTGCCGTCACCGTCGGAAGTGCGCACACAGCTGCGCATGGTCAGCGCCAGCTCTTGCAGCAAGCGGTCGCCGGCTTCCTGTCCGCCGGCCTCGTTGATTTTAGCCATGCCGTCGATGTCCATCATGATGAAGGAAATCGGCCGACGCTCCGGATCCACAGCGGCGCGATGGAAGGCTTGCGGCATGATCTCGGTGAAGAACTTACGATTGCGCAACCCGGTAAGCTGATCAGTTCGTGAGGCTTCCAGCTCTTCTTCCGCTTTGATCGAAATGCAGATAGTGCGCGCGGCCGCATCCATGAGCCCGCGCAGAACGCGCAGGCGCTCGTTCATCATCTGACCTTCGGCGCTGAAATAAACGGCGAGCATGGCAGTTTGTCGACCTTCGAAAGAAACGGGCAGATAAACAGCGCTTCTGATACCACTGCTGGTGGTTAAGGTCGACAGCCCGTATTCCTTGATCTGCGCCGTGCCGAGAGTAAGATACTTGCCGGCAGCAAAGGCATCCTTGGCGATTTTTGCATGGTCGATCTTCTTCAAATTTTGCACGCAGCGATCGTCCAATCCCAGGAATGATTCGAGCGTAAACGGCCTGGCTCGGTCGACGGTGAAAAAGGCACCGTATATGATACTAGTCGGAAACTTGTCGTTGAGTTTGTCGAGTATGCGCTGGCAAACCTGGTGACTCGTCTTCAGAGGCTCGAGCTCGCGGCATAGCTTGGCGACAAATTCGTCTTCCATCTCCTTGGTGTATGTTTCGGAGATGCGGCTTTGGGTTTCCGACAGCTCTTCATAGCTGCGACCGAGGTTGTGGCGGTCGGCGCTGTCGAAGCCGACGGGCGCTAATTTGAGTGTGTCTTCTTCTTCGCCGGCGGTGTTGGCGGAAGCCATGGGCATTTGCCACTTCACCAGACTGAGAATCTGGGCGAGCTTGCGCACTTCCGCCGGCGCCAGCAAGAAATCGAATTCGTCGTGGTCGCCGGCTGCGCCTTCCTTCTGTGCCGAAGGCGGCAGGGCCTCCTTGAGCACGGAGGTCAAAACAGAAAGCGGCTGGCTCACGGACAAGTAGAGCAGCACCATGCCAAGCAAAGTGACGCCAACCAGGACAACGAAAGTGCAGGCGAACGGCCAGGGCGTCAGCATGCCTTTGCCGAAGGTGCCGAACACAACCGGCCCCGTGTAAAAACCGATATGCAAAAAGTCGCCGTCGCCGATTTGAGCAACGGATTCGAAGTAGTGCTTTTCTTTCCAATCGACGGTGCGGCTGATATTGGGCACAGGCGGCCGCAGCTGCGGATTGTAGGCCTCGGTGAGGTGGCGGACGTGCCCTTCGGGGCTGGTCACGTAATACCAGGCAAGGTTGTACTTTTGCATGGCTTGCAAAATAGTGCCTTTGCCCGGTGTGCCGCTTTTGGCTTCATCGGCCAGACGCAAAGCCGCTTGCTTGTAGGCGTCCTGGGACAGAGCAGAATAAGTCAGATCTGCCAGAACCATACTGAGCAGCGTGCCGATAAAAACCAGCACGACCATGCGCAGCGGAATACCGTTGAGCGCCGTAAGGACGGCGTTGGCCGCGGCCTGCCCGCTGGCCTTATTTGGGGCCCCGCCCTGAGTCACCTGCCGCCTCCCACGCTTGCCTTTCGGTAATGGAGTTACCGGGCGTGTAACAATTGCCACGCTGTCCTGCGTCTCCTAATCGGTCCTTTCCCAGCTGAGGCAAAGGAAAAACCTTTAAGAACAAATTGATAAGTTGCCAAGTAAAAGCTTGGCATGTGGTCGCGTAAGTTATAATATGCGCCCAAGGCCCCCTGACCATTTAGAGTCAGGGCGATTCAACGGTCGTTTCTTGCGGCGCTCTGACTAATTGGCCGCTTACACCCCATCGGGAAGCATAGATGAACCCTTTATACATCACTTGTTTGGTCCTGGAAGCCGTCCTGAGCGTGATTATGGTCGGCTTGATTCTCCTGCATGCACCCAAAGGTGAAGGCATGGGCGGCATCGGCGGCTCAGCCACGGTGTTCGGCTCGGTCAAGCGCGGCGCGGAAGCCGGTTTGGACCGCATCACTTGGGGATTCTCGATTCTTTTCATGGTTATCTCGGCACTGCTCGGCTTCGGATTCATCAGACCTTGATCACTTTCCAGCTGCCTTCAGCGGACGAAAAAGCCGATTATGTTCATCGGCAGTTCGAGCGCATTGCGCGCCGATACGACCTGACCAATGATGTGATCAGCATGGGCATGCATCGGCTGTGGAAACAACGCGCCGTCGACGAGCTTGGCTGCAAGGGACACGGACGTTATCTCGATGTCTGCTGCGGCACCGGTGACCTGGCGTTGACGATTGCCGCCCGCCTTTCCGACAGGGCCAAAGTTACGGGCGTCGACTTCTCAGAGTCCATGCTGGCTATCGCGCAAGACCGCGGCCGGCGCGCATGGCGTCGTGAAAAGACTGCCTGCGAGCTGGAATGGCGGCGCGGCGATGCTCAGGATTTGCCCTTCGCCTCTAACAGCTTCGACGGTGCCATCATCAGTTTCGGTCTGCGTAATCTTACCGATTTTCAGGCGGGTATCAATCAAATGCGCCGAGTGGTGCGCCCGGGCGGGAAAGTGATTAATCTCGACCTGGGCGATTCGACGCTGCCTTGGTTCGCTGAGGCATTCAACATGTATTTCCGGCACGTGGTGCCCGTGATCGGCGCGGTGCTGCAGAACGATCGCCAAGCTTATACCTACTTGCCGGAGTCGCGGCGCACGTATCCCAAGCCGGCGCAGTTGTCGGCGATGTTCGAGGAAGCGGGGCTGGTTGAAGTCAGGCACATTCCTCTGGCGCTGGGCTCGGTGGCCCTGCACGTGGGGACGGTAGTTTGATCGGCGCCGATTCAGAAAAGCCAGAGCTGCCGGAGCCTTCTTCCGGCGGCGAGAGCCGCACGCAAAGCGGGCTTCCGCCCGCCGCTACGATAGTCGACCGCGACGAATCCGGGCAGCCGTCGATTATGATTTCGGCAGGCGATCTCTCAGGAGATCAGCATGCAGCCAAGATTATAGCCGAGCTGAAAAAAGAATATCCCGGCTTGAAAGTTTGGGGGTTAGGCGGACCAGACCTGGAAAAGGTAGGCGCCGAGCTGCTCTTCCGCTCGGAGAACTTTGCCGGAATCGGCATCTTCAACCTGATAAACAAATTTCCACTGGCGACGCGAATTCGCGCCACGCTGCTTGCCGAGCTGTCCAAACGCCGGCCAAGCTGCATTTTGCTGGTGGATTTCGGCGGCTTCAATGTCAACTTCGCTACCGCTGCGCGCAAACTTTGTCCGGAAATTCAGCAGGTATACTTCATTTCACCCCAAGTCTGGGGCTCGCGTCCGTGGCGCGCCAACGTAATCGCGAAGTGCGTGCGCAAGATACTAGTGATTTTTCCTTTCGAGCAAGACATCTATCGTAAACGCGGATTGGAAGCTCATTTTGTCGGACATCCGATGGCGGACAATTTTGCCGACGTCGATCCTGCAGCTGCCAAAGCTGAGCTTTGCCGCAAGTTGCAGCTGGATCCCGAAAAGCCGATTGTGGGCATTTTTCCAGGCAGCCGCGGCAACGAAGTGCGCAACTTCACGCCCATTCTCATGCGGGCTGCTTCCTGGTTGCGCCAGTCGCGCCCTGAGGTGCAGTTTGTAATGTCGCAGGCGAATTCGAAGGTGGGCGAGCTTATTTATGACAGCATCATCAAAATGCATGCGCTGCCTCTGATTGGCAGCACCGTAAAACTGGTCAACCGCGAAGACAATGCGCTTTTGATGGCGGCAAGCGACATTCTGTGGACAAAATCAGGAACCATAACCCTTGAGGCAGCAATGCAGGAAAAGCCGATGCTGGTTTTTTACCGGGGTGATTGGCTCAGTTATTGTGTATTCCTGATCATGAAAACTGTCAAATATGTCGCCTGGCCCAACCTTTTGGCAGGAAAAATGCTGGTTCCTGAACTCATTCAACTGGATTGTCGAGCGGAACAGCTTGTACGATATACGCGCGATTGGCTGGATGTACCCGGGGCGCGTAGAGACATCACCGAAGGATTGCGCGCCGTCAAATCCTTCTTTGAGAAGGGCAATTTCGCAGCCAATGCCGCAGCCGAATTGAGCAAAACGCTTGCCGAAGCAAGCTCGCAGCCGAGAATCCCGATTGAACAAAACGCTCACCGATAAGCCCGAAAAGACCAAAGCCGCTAAAGCGACAGCCGCACTGCCTCCCGTGGTCGTGCCTGATTCGCAACTGCACATTTATGTGCGGCTGTTGGGCTACGTTAAGCCGTATTGGGTGTCTTTCGTGCTCGGTATGCTTGCCGCCATTCCCTCCGGCAGCATGGATGGTGCCATTGCCTGGATGGCGGGCAGCGGCCTGCAAAAAATCTTCGTCGAGAAGCACGAAAATCTGATCTACTACGTGCCATTGGGAGTGCTGTTCGTGGCGGCAGTACAAGGGACTTTCCGTTTCGTCGAAGCATTCACGATTCGCATGGTCGGCGCCGCAGCGATCAGAGATTTGCGCAATCAAATGTTCGCGCACCTGGAGCGGCAGCCGCTGCTCTATTTCCAGGGTCAATCGTCGGGCGTTTTAATTGGTCGGCTCGTCAACGACGTCAACATCATTGAGGCGGCGATTTCGCAAACATTCCAATCGATGATCAGCCGCACGATTACGCTGCTGTCGCTCATCACTGTATTGTTATTGCAAAGTTGGGTTCTCAGTTTGATCGCGCTTTCGATTCTCTCCTGCATCGTCTTGCCGGTCAGCGTTCTTGGACGGAAGATTCGCAAATCGAGCCGCAGCAGCCAGGAAGCGATCGGAGATCTCGTGTCGGTACTGTCCGAGTCGATTCAAGGCACAAAAGTCATTCAATCGTTTAATCTCGAAACGTACCAGAGCCAGCGATTCCAGGATACGAACCAGGCGTTTTATCACAACGTAATTAAAGCGGTGCGCGCCGAAGCCATGCTTTCGCCAATTTTGGCCATGATTGGCGCCTTGGGAATTGCCGTCGTTATCTGGGTGGCCGGCTATCAAGTCGTGCATCATCAAATGACGCTCGGCTCGCTGACGTCTTTTGTGATCGCCTTGCTGCTCCTTTATTCCCCGATTAAGAATCTGGGCCGCATCAATGGAATCGTACAACCGGCATTGGCAGCGGCTGCACGAGTGTTCGAATTGCTCGATAAAGAGTCGGACATGAAAGAGCTGCCCGGCGCGATCGCCTTGCAGGAAGGCGTACACAACATCAAATTCCAAAACGTTTATTTCAAGTATCCGTCGCCGGATGGTGTGCCATCAAATATGGTGCTGCGCGACATCACACTCGAGATTCCGCCCGGACAAATGGTGGCACTGGTCGGACTATCCGGCTCCGGCAAATCAACGCTGGCCAACCTCGTGCCTCGATTCTTCGATCCCAGCTCCGGCGCCATTCTCATCGATGGGCGCCCGCTGCCAGATTACACGATGACCTCGTTGCGCAGCCAAATTTCCGTAGTCACGCAGGACAATTTCCTGTTTAACGCCACGGTCGAGGAAAATATTCGTCTGGGCAAACTGACCGCCACAGACGAAGAGGTGCGCGCCGCAGCGCGGGCTGCATACTGCCACGACTTTGTCGCGGAGATGCCGCAGGGATACGACACCAAAATCGGCGAACGCGGTGTGCGACTGTCCGGTGGACAGCAGCAGCGCATCTCGATCGCGCGCGCTTTTCTGAAGAACGCACCGATCATCATTCTCGATGAGGCGACAAGCTCTCTGGACAATGAATCTGAGGCGATGGTCCAGGCGGCTCTCAACAACCTCATGCAGGGCAAAACCGTCATTGTTATCGCGCACAGATTGTCGACCATACGACACGCCGATAAAATCGTCGTTCTGGACGCCGGACGGATCGTCGAGACCGGCAACCACACAAATCTCTCGGGCGCCGGCGGCGCCTACAGTCGATTGCTGACTGCGCAATTCGAGCGGCCCACGAGCGTTTGAGCATCGTATCCGCCTGCCGCGCACCCATGCGCCCGACGCCGGCGCGCCACCGGGCATACCTCCGCAACGCAAACCATCACGCATCACGTGACGCGTGATTTTCGGCGAAATTTGTGGCTGGAAAGCCGCATCCCACGGCGTTGCCAATACCTTGTTATCATGCATCTCGAGATGCGTGATTTTCACCGAATTTTGGGGCTGGAAAGCCGCATCCCACGGCGTTGCCAACACCTTATTATCACGCATCTCGAGATGCGTGACGTTTTGAGCTGAGGAGGGGGTCCAGAGTCCCTGCGTTAAATCCCCTTTGATATCTTTACAACCAATATTAATACCGCTAGGATAAGGGGTCTGACGCGCAATCCTGCACCAATTGGCGCTTATGGGCAATCCAAACCAGCACGAAAGCTCCATCGAGAACAAGCCTGAGAAGAGCGGCGGGACCATTCCGCCGCATCAAGTCTTGGCGCAGATCGCCCCGGAACGCGGCGAGCAACTCAGACAAATCACGCAATTGTCTGCGACTGCCAGCCTGACTGGGTTGCCGCGGTTAGCCGTCGAGGATAGGTCCAACCCATTTGCCACACAGATCGGCAGCAAGCCAGGTTCATCGCAGGACGGTTTTGAACGATTCCTCGCTTCGCTTACTCCAAACAAGGCGGCGCTGGATGCCACCGCCAATGGTGCAGGCCATAAAACAAACGTGGAAATTGACGGTGGCGCGGCCGCTGCGACGCCATTCACGAATGCGGCCAAGGTCGATGTGACTCCGGGCATACGCATAGATGTCGTCAATCAGTCGGCGTCGCGCAGCAGAATTTCGTTGGATGACGTGCTCAGCCAAGCGCCTATTAAAACTGCAGGGACTGAACTTCCGCAGGGTGTTGTTCGCATTCCAGGGCGGACGGATATGGAGTCGGCACTCAATGGGTTGATGCTCGCTGGTCAGATACGTGCCGGATCTCCCCAGCCGGATGCTGAGAGAGCCGAAGGACAAAAGCCGGCAGGAGCGAAAGCCGAACCTATGGTTACTCAAATAGGCGAAGCAGATGCCATCGCTCAAATCGGCGAAGCACATGCCGTGATCACAGCGACGGAACAAGCTGCCGCCGTTCACGTGGAGGCAGAACGCACCGTCGGTAAGGTCGCGGAAGAGCCGATCGTAATAAGAGCATCTGAAGAGTCAGGAGTAACTGCCGTGGCGTCCTTGCCGGCACCCATAGCATCAGAACAAGTCGGCTCAGTCCGTGCAGAGTCGTTGAGCGTCGAAGGAAACGAATTGCCATTGTTCACTGCACCGATGGACGAGCCGGTAGTGGCCAGCGCAACTGAGGTCCCGGTACCGAAAGCAGCTGCAGAACCAATCGTCGCGCTCGCAACCGAAGAACCGATCGTCGCGCGCGCAACCGAAGCAACTCCGACCGCAAAAGCCGTGGAAGAAACGCTATCCAGAATGCTTGAAGGCGCGGGATTAC
>DATNQY010000378.1:0-8306 GCA_036703785.1 Candidatus Obscuribacterales bacterium | reverse complement strand
GTAGCCGCGGCTTGTTTTCTGATTTTTCGGCTACGCGAATAGTGTGTGCAGTGCCGACGCCCGGCAGTTGAATTTTCTTTTGATGATCGTCAGCGCGCCCCCAGACTTCGTGCGACATTTTGGTAGCCGCTTTATGAGCCTCGACGTGATGAGAGGACGAATTATCGCTTTGATGCCCTACAGATGAGTCTCCACCTACATGGTGGCTTCTTCGGTGGGGTTTGGGGTGGTCAACACCTTCACCGGCTTGTGTCATGGACGGTTCCCTGAGTTCTGAATACGGTTTGTGACGAGTGAGAAGAATCACAACCCCCGTTGGATCCGCATAATCACACAGTTTGCGGGCACAGGCAACGGCTGCCTACGTATTTCCCGCCATTAAATTCGCCAAAGCATGAGTCCACACAGTTTTTGCACCCGCGCTTCACCGTCTTATGTCTACGCTTAATGTCCACAACTGAGTACCGTTATCAGGTGATAACGTCTTTCAAAATAAGGGAATACAGTTAATGGCTGGCGGGCAGGCTACGAACCCGGTCTTCCGCGCTGGAACGGGCATACAGGCAAGTACTGAACAAAGTGGAAACAGGCACCAGTACAAATCGATCCCTCGTTGGGACTACGCTGGATAACCGCTACAGCATTACCGACCTGCTCGGACAGGGTGGTATGAGCACGGTTTATAAAGCCCGGCACCTGTTTCTCAACCGCGACGTAGCGATCAAAATCATGCAGGAGCACCTGGCCAATAAAGGCGAGGGCTTTTACCGATTCCAACGCGAAGCGCAGGCCACAGCGGCCTTGAACCATCCAAACATCGTCACCGTCACCGAGTTTGGCGTCTGGGGCGAGCAGCCATACATGGTTATGGATTACCTGCGAGGGCAGAGCCTGGCGGAGTACATTAAGCAGCGCGGTCGCCCCGAACCGAAACTGGCGCTGAACATATTTAAGCAAGTCGCCTCGGCACTGCAGCACGCCCACGAAAAAGGCATTCTTCATCGCGACCTCAAGCCAAGCAACGTCATGCTCGTGCGCGCCGGCATCGACAACGAAATACAGTGCAAAGTCGTGGATTTGGGGCTGGCGCGCTTTCTGCCGAGCGCCGCCGGTGAGCACAAGCGACTGACTGCCGCCGGAGAGCTCGTAGGAAGTCCCTTCTACATGAGTCCGGAACAGATTCGTGACGAAGATCTCGACGCGCGCTCCGATATCTACTCGCTCGGTTGCATGATGTATGAGGTGCTGAGGGGAGTGCGCCCGTTCATCGATACCAACGCAATCAGCGTGCTGTCCATGCACCTCTATGAGGCACCGCCGCCATTCGGGCTTGTCGTGCAGCCGAATCATATTCCGCCTCGGCTGGAGGCCATGGTCATGAAAGCCATGGAGAAAAGCCGCTCCAGCCGTTTCCAGACAATGAAAGAGCTGGTCACGCAGCTCGAGATGACCCAGGTCTGGGACGATGCAACCGTCCAATCGAGCCCGACCGCGTCGCCACAGGCGCCGGTGGCCGCGCCCCCGCCTCGCGATCCGCATCTGGACACAGGCAGCATGGAGTTGGACGTCACAGGCACCTACGACAAAAATGCATTCACGCTGCGCCTGAAGCAACCGACTTTTACGCGCAACAAAATGGCTATCTGGCTGCGCCAGGCATTGGCTCCTGTCTTACGCATGCTGCGCCCGTATTCTCGCGGCATGTTCGAATCCTTTGAAGGCAAGGGCGCAGCCGGCAGACGCCAGAAAATTGCCAACACGCGCGTGCTTGTGGCCGCACTGGGGGACTCCAAAGACCTGATCGCCAGTGCCGACGAAGACTTCAAAAAATATTCGGTCTATTACAAAAACGTCGAGCGTCGCCGTTCTATGAATGCGCAGGAATTCCTGGTTCTCTTGAGCACGGACCAATTCGACATCATCCATTTGCATGGGATATACGATAAGCGAGCTATTTTCAAGGATACCACCGGGTTTCACTTGCGGCTGAGCGATGTGAAACGTGCATGCGATTACGCCAAAGTGAAGATGCTATGGCTAGCCAGCGACAATAAGCTGGACTGGGTGCGCGACAACCCGGTGCTCGAGCACCCTTCTTTTCACCTGATTTTGACCGGGCGCCGCGGTCCTAACTTTCCTAAGTTTCTGAGCACGCTGCTTTCGCGCATGGCTCGCGGGGAGTCCATGGTCAGCGCCTGGGAATCATTTGTCGCTCACGCTCAATACCGGGGAGAAAAGGTGGACTGTCGCATGGTCGCCGGAATTGCCGACACGTCCTTCTTACCGTAGATGATTAAGCCGTGCCCAGTTTGCCAGAGCCAGCATGACGACACCCAGGGTGCCTGCCAGAACCATAGTGGCGCTGCGCGTCCTGATGGCGGGTCAACTGATGACCGCTGGATAGGCAAGGTTGTACGCGACCGCTATCAGATAACCGAAATCTTGGGAAAAGGCGCCATGGGCGTCGTCTATAAAGCCACACAGTTGAATGACGGCAAAGATGTGGCACTGAAAGTTTTGCACACCCATCTATCTACCGATCCCGAGGCAATCAAACGCTTCCAAGACGAAGCCAAGGCAGCCAGCGCCCTCATGCACCCGAACATCGTGCGCCTGTACGACTTCGGCATGACGCAAAACGGACAGCCGTATATCGCCATGGAATTTCTCGAGGGAACAACGCTCGGACAAATCATTCGGCAGCGAAAATACTTTGACACAAAAGACGCGTTGCCGATCATCAGGCAAACTTGCGAAGCGCTTGCTGAAGCGCACAGTCATGGCGTTTTGCATAGAGACATCAAACCGGCCAACATCATGATCATGCACCGGTTCGGTTTGGAAAATTTCGTCGTAGTGGTCGACTTCAGTATCTCGAAAGTGATTCAAACCGCCTCTGAGATGGAGACCACTACCACAGGACTTGTCTTCGGTAGCCCCGCCTATATGAGCCCGGAGCGCTTCATGGGCAAAGGCGGCAACTTCCGGGCCGACATCTATTCTATGGGCATCATTATGTTTCAGATGCTGGCAGGACGGCCCCCGTTTAAATCAGCCGATATCTATGCACTGATGAACGATCACTGCTCGAGTGCTCCGCCAAGCGTAAAAGACCTGCGAGCGGATTCAGACATTCCGGAGAGCCTCGAGGCAATAATCGCCAAGGCATTGATGAAAGAGCCCAAAGAGCGGCATGCCAACATGAAGCAACTGCTCGCCGAAATCAACGATGTGTATACCGAGCTGAGTACATTGACTAAGGCGGTAGCGCCTTTGAATGAGTCGCTTTACAGCGTTGACGACGAGCCGATTGCCGCACCGCTGGGCGCTCAGCTGTCGCTGAGCAACCAGGGTACCCCGAGCTCGATGAAAAGGACGCTAACGGATTCCGCACCCTCCATTGCACCGATGCGCTCGGATTTGCCTGTTTTCGATATCGACCCGGGCGTCGGCGCTCCGAAGGCTGTGCCGCAGTCCAAGTCGGCCCATCTGCGTAAGACTCAGAGCCTCGATGAATCGCTTAATCTGCGCAATTCGGAGCTAAACACAAGCGGAAGGTGGGATAAGAGCCTGATCGTCAAAAGCGCCGGTTCAGGGGGCACGCATCGACCTAATATTCGCCCTATCGAAAGTCCGGCCCGTCCGCCGATTGAGCTGATTTCGCTGATTGCAGTAATGATCATCGGACTAAGCGTTATCTTCATCACACTGTTGACGCCGAAAGCAACCGAGCAATCGAAGATCGACGAGATGATCAAAGGCGACAATCTTTCCGAGGCGCTATCCGCGATCGATGCCTGGCACCCGGGCAAGACGCTCGATGAGTCGGAAGCTTACGCCGAAAGCTGCCTGGCTGTGGCCAAAGCTTTCATTCATAAGAAGGATCTCGATCGCGCTGTGTCTATACTCGATCGGGTGCCGGCGGGAACCCGAGCCTCGTCTGAAGCACGCATGCTCTCCAAACAATTCCACAAACCGCCGCAAGCAGATAATGTTGACAGCAAGCAAAAACTTTAACCAACTTATCTTTGTTAAATGCGCGGTACCGCGCAGTAGCGGAGCTGGTGATATCATCGTCTAGGAATGTGTGTGGGGCAAACGTAGTGACGGAAGCCGAAGACCCTCGCTTAGTCAAAATTGGTGAGCTATTAATCGGGGTGGGCGTCCTCACGACAGGCGATCTCACCGAGGCCATTCAGATATCCCGACGCATGGGCGTGCCGATAGGCCGCGTGCTGGTAATGTCCGGCTGCGTTAATGAACACACGTTGCAACAAACGCTGGAGTTGCAATCGTTGATAAAAGACGCTCTTGTAGACAGAGAGCTCGGCGAGCAAGCGCTGAAAATCGTCTTCAAGGAGAAAATCGATCTCCAACTGGCGTTGCGCCGTCTGAATTGGCAACCGCGCAAAGAGCAAACAAGCAACAAACTTGGCGATTTGCTCGTTGATTCCACGATTGTCACGCGCTCGCAACTCGAACGAGCACTGGAAACCAGCTTTCAATCGGGCATGCCGCTTGGTGGCACGCTGGTGCTGCAGGGCGTGCTTTCCGCCCAACTGTTGCCCACCGTTTTACACGTCCAGGAGCAAATTCGCGAGGGCGGCATGAGTCGCGACGATGCCGTGGAAGACCTGAAGCGCGCCCTGATGTTTTGGGCGCGCGCCGACCAATCCAAACAAGACGAGCTGCAAACTCCGTCATCGGTGCAAGCACAACCACCATCCAAGGCGCCACCAAATGTGGTGCCCGGACAGAAGGGGCCGCCCGCGATCTTCGAAGGGCGTCCACCGAAGGCAAGCGCCGGTGCGGATAAGGGTTCCCAAAAGCCTGAAAACGGAAATACCGCCATGATTCAGACAGACAACGTTTCGTTGGTCGAGCTGCTCAAGCTCACCGGATTTTGCACGCAAAACAGCCTGGACAAAGCCATTCAAGACGCGCTCTCGGATTCGCGTCTGGCTTCCAAGCTGTTGCTTTCCATCGGTTTTATCGAAGGCAGCGAGCTCAACGATTACATCCATGTGCAAGCCTTGATCGCGCGCGGCAAGCTGCGCACGGACCAGGCCCTTTACGTGGTCAACTCTATGCGGCATCGAAAGCTGACTCTCGAGCAGGCGCTCACCGAAATGGGCGTGGCGGCTGCAATTTAGCACCACATTTTACTGCGGGAAATACGCTAATCCACGTTGACAGTGCGTGTGCGCGGATGATAGCGTGTTGCAGCCGTATGAAAAAGTCTCGGAAAACATCTAATCTTTTCGATCCCAGCACCGACCAGTCGCGGGTGATGGTTTTTCCTGACAACTGGCGCTCCGCTTACAGCACTTATACCGCCTTATACTCCGGCGGCTTGCTTAATTCCGCACGTCAAAAGGCGAGCGTGAAGGAGATCATTAAACAGTCCGCTCTCCTGGGCTTATGGATTGGCGTTCTGACCATCTTCTTCGCCATGCAGCGCGGTCTTTTGCACCACAATAGCGTCATGCCGGGAAATCACACTATTGAAGCGCGCCTGATTCAGCCGGCCAAAGGCACTCTGTAGGAAGTTCGAGTTTCAATCGCGGCACCCACGTTTTTTGGGGCAGGCTTGATTGCACGAGAAGCTGATAAATAGACGCGTCCGATAACGCATTCCAAGCAAGAATTCATTTGCACATATCCAATCAAGGGGCGATGAATATATGTGCAGTGCTTCCACGCACTTGCATTCCTACCTCTCGGACGCGCTTGCGCGTCCGTCCTCTTACTGCGTGCTTCTATGAAAAACCAAACAATCTACTTGATCGCCGCGTCGCTGCTGGCCACGGCGTCGTGCCTGGCCGCCACCAATAACACGGGCAACGTGCCGCCCGCCAACCGTGAGGATCAACACGTCGCACGCCTGCTTAATATCGTCAACTCTCAGGGCAGCAGAACAGTCGACAACATTAAAAGCGTGCTCGTGCACATCTCGCCAGGGGGACGCGCCTCCAAGGTAGAAGTGGCGCCGCTAGCTGCGAAATCAGATATGCGCCAATTCACAGCACAGCTCAGACAAGCCCAGCTCGGTCCGTTGGATGCCTCCAGCAAAGAAAAGAGAATCAAACTGACGTTTACGACTGCGCCCGCGAAGAACTAAGACCGCTTGGCTAGCGGGCGGAGTGATTGCCACCTTGAATGGCGATCAGAAAGTTTCGCCAGACGAAACTCTGGATTTAGGTTTCGTTTTGGCGCTGCAGAGGCTTTCGACAACTTTGACGCTTGCTGACTCGTTTCGTCTGACGCAATTTTCCGATCGCGGCGCGAGGGGGTAGTTGCCCCGTTGGAAGGAGCCGCTGCCGCGTTGGAAGGAACATTTGCCGCGCTGGAGATGGTCACCACCTGTGGTGGCGTAGCGTCCGCCGGGTAGAGGAAGGTCAGAGTCACGGGCCGTCTCTCCCCGGGCTTCAAAGTCAAAACGCACAACGGTTTTCCCTGCTCGGCCTGATGTTGGACAAGGTGGACGTAACGTACTTGGCTCGCTCCCTTTTCGTCGACGTATTCAAGTTTTATCGTTCCCCGGAAGAAGACGTGCGACGAACTCTCACGAAAGAAGCTCAGCGCATTCCCGCCGTCGTCGACTTTCAATGGCGTCTGTAGCATGAACCTGACAGTACGTGTCGATCTCGCATCGTTGACAAAGTCTGTGACCAGGCGATATTCAACCCCGTAGTTGCCGTGGGCTGCGTATGCGGTATCGGCTTCTCGAACCAGCAAGGGTGCCGATTGAATTTGCCCGGTGCCGAACGTTCCCCGTATTAGACTTGATACCGGATACGACACCATGAGATCGTTGCCGGGAATGTGGAACTCCTGGGCGGCGGGCGGATTGTCGAGAGCGGCGGTCCAGGAGCTGCCTTTGGAGACGCCGGCGACGCGGCCGTAAATTACTGGACCGGGAGCGTCAGGCGAAGAAGCCGGCTTTTCGCGAGGACCGGCCAGGGCCCCACGAAAAAGAAGATCTTGCCACTGGGCGTCTGTTGGAGAACGTTCACTGCCATCGGCTTGGATGGGAGCGAACATCGCCAGCGTAGCGCCGTAAATGGCGCCGTGTGCGTAAAGTCTGGACAGCAACGTTCGCCCGTTGAGCGCAGGCGTGAGATTGGCAATCGGGATCGGCAGGCATGCCAGCACCGCAGTTCCGTGCGGCGGAACGACCACCGAAGTAGGCCAGCCCGCTTGTCGTTTGCCTCGCAGAATGTCGTCGCTGACTCTATCGCCAGGACCGGCGTAGACCGTTCCCTCTGGGTTTTCCTGCATGGCCGGCAAATCCACAAACGGCGCGTCGGGCTGGCTCAAATAGCTGGCGGCTGATAGCACGTCAACTGTTACCGGCGCCTCTTGCCGGTTCGAGAGAATTACAGCTATGAAGAGAGTATGCGGAGTTCCGGCATCGCACCTACATATGTGGTGGGCGAAAACGTCAAAACGACCGGTGAACGGATAGTCTAGATGCGCCTCGGGATGAGCTGTTCCCTCCTTGGGCAAAGTCGAGACCAGAATCCCTTCCTGCTGGACGACCTCCGGACTATTGCTGTTCAAGACAGGCACGTCATCGAGCCCGCCGGGCAAGGGGCGCACCGCCTGCGGTATCGTCACCACCTGTAGTGCGCGAGTCGATTGGGTGTCCCCGGGCTGTGCAGCTCGCAACAGCGGCGAAGCAGCGCAGACGGCCAGGCAAGCAAATAGCCAGAGCCCGAGAGCGCTGCGTCGGACAATCGATCTACGATTCATTATGCCTTTTGCCCACGCAGAGCTTTCCAGCCCATGATTGCCAGTGCCTCATCGAGCATGTTTTTATGCTTGCGGCAATAATGCAATGCCATTACCGCATCTTCCGGTGTCAATAATTTGTGTTCGATCAAATATAGCGCCCGAGCCAGCGCATCCACCATGTGATCCTCGATCTTGCCGCGTTCGGTCAGGCAAGAAACAAACTCATCGTAAACCGCGAAATTCTTGTCGTTGAGCTGCGGCATGTCCTTGGGCTCGACCAGTCCGGACAAGACGAACAGATCCTGCAGCAGCGTCCGCGTTTTAGCGGTTACTTCAACTAGCCCCGCTGCTGCTACCGCACGGCTGGTGGACATGTGCTGCTGCTCGACGAATATTAGCGCGCTGCAGCCGACATCCTTGCTCAACGTGCCGCTATCGATCATCTGCTGCACTGAGAGGCAAGCCTGCGCCAAATGGCGCGACGCGAAGCCCTGCTCAACGAGCACGTCGATGATCGGCTTACCATCGCTGAGCGACATCTCCACACACATCATCAAACTTACTTCTTT
>DATNQY010000377.1:0-24342 GCA_036703785.1 Candidatus Obscuribacterales bacterium | reverse complement strand
GCTCAACGAAGCCGCGCGGTGCCTCGAAGAGAATATCGTTAACGAACCGTCGCAGCTCGATCTCGCAATGATCTTCGGCACGGGATTCCCGCCGTTCCTCGGCGGCATCCTCAAGTATGCCGACGCAGAGGGCATCGACATCATCTACGAAAAACTCGACTTCCTCTCTCGAGCAGTCGGACCCCGTTACGCACCGTGCCAGCTGATCAAGCTAATGCACGAGCAACGCCGCACCTTCTACCCACGCGCAAAAGAACCCGCAGCTGTGTAGTTAAATGACTCGAGGAACCTTTGCCGGGTGGAAACATGATTCAATTCACAGCGAACAAACATACTGCGACAGTCAATTTCGTGCAGTCGACTGCCGGACAGGCACTCAAATCCGTCGAATAAGCTTTGCCCAATGGTTGGGTAATTTTGGATCTTGATCCTGACGTGGGCTACGTCTTCCGATTTGCTGCATCGGTCAATCCTTCTGCGATTTGATCGGCTTCACTACGTTACTCGTACCGTCTACAGGTGACCTCGATCAACGCGTCCGGGTCATATCTGTGCTAAACTAAGTCTAGTGGACTAAGTCGATTCATAGATGACACATGAAACAGGTCAATATTCACGAAGCGAAGACGCATTTGTCGCACCTAGTAGAGCTGGCCGCGAAAGGTCAGCCGTTTGTTATTGCTAAAGCGGGCAAGCCCATGGTGAAAGTCGTGCCGGTCGACGCGCCGAAGGAAACAAGTCGGCTTGGATTTATGTCCGGCGAAATCTTGACTCCGGAAGATTTCGACTCCATGGGTAGCAAGCAGATCGCACGGATGTTTGGTCACAAGGCGTGAAGTTTCTTCTCGATACACACCTTCTGCTGTGGGTAGCGGGAGAGCCGCAAAGGCTGTCGGCGGCTGCTCGCAAACTGCTGTCCGATCGCAATCACGAGCTCTTATTTAGTCCTGCTAGTCTTTGGGAAGTTGCTATTAAGCGTGGACTCGGTCGCCGGGACTTCCATGCGGAGCCGCGACTCTTACGACGCGGGCTGTTAGACAATGGTTATACCGAGCTGTCGATCACCGGCGAGCATGTCTTGGCCATTGAAGTCCTGCCGGATTTACACAAAGATCCGTTCGATCGCCTCCTTGTAGCGCAAGCACTTTCGGAAGGCATCACGCTGCTCACATCTGATCCGCTGGTCGCGAAATATGGCGGGTCTGTCCGTCGTATTTGAAGTTTAAAATGCGCGATCAGTCGAGCGCCTGATCGTCCCGCTCACACCACCGCCTCGTATTCTGCCAGCTCATAGATAAGGCTTGCCTTCGGATTGGCAGGATTGTACAAGACGGTAACGTTGTCTCCGATGTGGTGTCCCGCGAGCAGTGCATCGCGAACGGGCATATCGCCCCACATGGTCTCGTAATTGATTTTGTACTTATACATTACCAGGGAAGTTGCGGTGGTGTATTTGCCGCTCGTGAGATTGGTCACGCTAACTATCAGTCCGTCTGCCGGACTGCCGTCTTGAATTAGGGACTTTTGCTTTAATACTCGCAACGTAGGCTTAAGTGCCCACCAAGCGACGGAAGCGATTGCTGCCAAAACGATCATGATGGCTGCGTACGGCATGTTCGGGGTAAGCAATATTGGGCGAAAGAGGAATGCAGAAATCGCAGCTATCAGTATCGCGAAGACGATGCCTTGCGTGGCAGAAGGTCCGTCCGGCTTTTGCCTCACGGTCCGCGGAGACGGATTCAATAATTCCGGGTACGAAGATTTCCAATGGTGTGTCGAGGGTGTGTTCGCATCGTCCGTCGTTGCAGTAGTCTCTGGCTTTTCAGCAGCAGCAACCACGATTCGTATATTTTCCTGACGATGCGTTGGCGCGTCGGCGTTCAACGGCGGAACATCGACTCCCGCTAGCTGAGAGAGCGCATCCAATGAAGGCACGTCTTTCGGAGCGCACTCAAGTTGCTTGCGAATGAAGCGAGATAGCAAACGCAAGTTACTGCCGCCGTGATGCTCGAGCGCATTGAACGCGCACGAATTCAAAGGATCTGTGAAGTCGTCGTGGCGAAACAGCAGGCAATCGTCGCCGGCTCCGAGCTGCTCGTACAAAGTGGGATCGATCGACAATGCTTTGAGCGAAGTATAAATGACCCAACTGGAGAAGTTGTCCAGGAACGGGCCGAAATCGTCGGCCGTTCGTTTCGGATGCTGATAGTTTCTATGACCCAACTCATTGCTCCGCCAGCCATCCATCGCAGGCACGTACATGCCGTCATAGTCGACGAGGAACAATTCGTCATTGTGCACCATGATGTTGCCGTGTTGCAGATCGCCATGAGCGATCCCGGCCGCCTGCAAATCGAGTGTCATCTTTTTGAAGCTCTCGGCTAAGCTTGATGGAATGGCGCCTCGTTTTATGCCGGAGTGCACATGATTGTCGAGCGTCAATCCGTCGACCCACTCCATCTTCAGCAAGGGAAACCACTGCCCGGCTGTCTTGATTCCCCGCTGTTGGTAATTGAAGCCAACCGTATACGGCAATGTGTCGTGCTCTACAAAGTCGGATATCTTCGCATACCGCGGTTGAGCGTCCGGTATGTCGCGCAGAAAGCAGCGAATTGCCCAGTCGTGGCTTGAGCCGTGCATTCTGTATACGGATGCGAATCCGCCGGTAATCGGCTTTGGAATCCCGAGCGCGTCAGTTGCCACCTCTCCCGATTGGAGGTCAGGGTCAGCAAAGTTTGTGGACGGAGATTGCACCGCTTCGTTATAGTCTTGCGGGCTCGGCCAGAATTTGAGCTTTAGTTGTTCTTGCTCTTGCGTCAACGTTATAGCACTGCCTCGTATTCTGCCGCTTCGTAGATGATACTGTCCGTTGACTCTTTGGGATGGTAAAGAACGGTGATTTTGTCTCCCTTCTTGTTCTCGCTCTTGCGTCAATTCAGAACCTCGTCGAATCGGACGTCCGCGTCGAGAGATACATTGATACCAGATCGTTCAAGTTAGTAAGTTCGGCGACGCGCCAGTAGCCGCCTGCGTCTTCGAGGCGAAATTCGACTATGTAATTGCCGCGCACGCGCGGACTGTAGAAGTCGAGACCAAGGTAAGTGTTTTGGCCTCTCGTCTCGAGATACTTGATGCCTTTAAAGCCGTAGCGCGATATGCCGTAATCGATTAGCGTTTGGCGGACGCGTGGTGTGATTCTGTACTTCTCCATCGCACCGAGCGATGCGTCCAGACTGCCTGTTTGCAGTTGAATGCCGGGATCGGTAACCACACCGCACAACTTTTCGTGCGCCATGCCGACGACCTCCCCTTTGAAGAAACGCAAGAAGCCGACGCCGATCATGTTGTCCATGCGGGGCAGCAGTTGCTCGCGCGCCGGACCTTCGACGATGTCATCGAATGCGTGCGACGCGACGGAGTCGATGTTGACGTACTTCTCGAACTCTTGTTTGTCGTGGTGGCGCACCGCGTCGACGATTTGGTTTACCGCATAAATCGGCGTCGTCGTCCAATACCAGTAGACCAATCCCAAGACGCCGGCAATAAGTGCCAGGGGAAATATCAAACGTTCAGCTAGGCGTTGAAGAAATTCCATTCAGCGGTGGGTTGGATGGTCTTAACAGGTTATTCCCAGGAGAGCGGGCTAAAGCCCGCCGGTACGATGCGAGAACGACCGTCGCCGCGCGTAGCGGCGGGCGGAAGCCCGCTTTTGTCAGTTTACCCACCCGCCAGCACGGGGACGATTTGCTGCAAGTTCGAGATGCGGGTGACTTGCCAGTGACCGGCCGTGTTGTTGAGCTCAAGGGTGATTTCGACTTCCTTTTGAGCCTTCGGGCTGAAGAATCTCAAGCCCACATGCGCGATATGGTCTTTACTTTCCACCGCGCCCAGCCCACGGTAGTTGCGCTTGGTCAAGCCATAGTCGCGGAATACTTGTTTGAGCGATGGAGGCTTTACCGCCTGCACTATAGCGCCCAGCAAGCTCTTAGGCTCGTCGGCCTCGTCGTCGTCATCCTCATCGGTATTCGACGCATTGGCGTCGGCGCTGGCCTTGGGTCTGTGCGCCACCCACTTGTCGATTTGCTTGCTCATGCCCTCTACCAGCGACGGCTTGAAAAACGTAATCACGGCAAACCCAAGCACGCGGTCGAGCAAACCGCTGCCTTTGACCTGCACTGGAATGGCGGATAGATCGTCGACCGCTGAGGACGAAACCTCCTCCACATCGACCCACTTGTGAAACTGTACGACGTTGTGTGCTTTGACAGCGTCCTTCGCTTCAGTTACGGCATACTGCGGCGTATTCGTCCACCACCACCATCCGATGCCCGCCGCCAGACAGAGCACGACAACGGCTGCGATCAATCCCTTCATGCAGGTTCCTTTCCTTGCTTCAAATCGTCGAGGTAAGAAAGAGAATCCCCGCAGTGCGGGCAGAACTTGTAGCGGCGGTCGCCTTCGATGTGCTTGCCGCAGTTGCCGCAAAATACTTCCATGGCGGTCGATTTGCCGCACGTAGAGCAGAATTTGCCTTCTTCAGTTTGAGTGCCACAGTGGTGGCAAGTCAGTGTTGGCGTCTGGCTTCCATTGCCGGCTCCTGCTGAGCCGAGACCCGCGCAAGAGCGGCACGTGCCGGACGTTTCACTGAAGCACGAATGCGCGCAAACCCATTTGTCGCACTTCTTGCAATAGCGGAAGTGGCGTTTTGCTTCTTGCGCGGCACTGTTGAAAGCGGCGTCCCACGCCTCTTTGTGAATGCTGTTGAGCGCTTCGCCTGCGCCTTTAATTTGTGGGAAGTGCATCGTCAACCAGGAGGTTGCCTCTTTGACTTTGTTGGCGACGCCCACGGGGTATTGCTGCAGACTGGAAACGTATGAGTAGCTGCAGTTTTCCGGGAAGTGGTAAGCAAGCCAGCCGGGCATCCACGCCGAACCTGCGCGGTCGCAGAAAAACTCGAACTGAAAGCCGCTGTCTGACGAGCGGTCTTTGAAGTTTTTCGTGAACTTAACTGTAGCCAAGACCTGGTCCCGCGAGAGGTAATAGCGATTTTACCTCGGTTGCTTATCCTTCGGTTGACAAGGGTTGTGTCTAAACCAAAGATTTTGCGAGATTCAGGTATTCGTTTTTGTTTTCTTTTCCCGCGAGTTCCATACACTTCAAGAAGTAGCCCTAGGGCATTTCTGCTCACCTTCAATCAGGCAACCACCTGAGCGGGAAAACACGAGTTTGCCGGGACCTCAGCAGATGATCTGCGAGCCTGGTGAATGTGGCGAACATGCGTTCGTCGCAAAAACGCATCTGGATTTCCCCGATGCACTCTCCTGCGGTGTGTCGGTGCGCGATGCATGTCCATGCGTCCTGTACCTGGCATCGTTGGAGCGACGGTTTGCGCCAATCCAGGACTGCGCAAGCCTTGACTTGACCTGGAAAAACAAGGACAGACTATGAAGTACGAAAAGAAACTGCACGTCATCGCCACTCCCGACGCGGTGGTCCTCGCCGTTAGCGCAGCCTATGAGAAGGCTCAGACTGCGCTCGCCAATCTCTCCTCAGCTACGGAAGCCGCTGATGAGGCGAAGCGCGTTCTCAACGACTGCGACTTTTGGACCAATTACCAGAAGCGCAATTCCGCCGAAGAACTCGCGTTTCACCGCCGCACGTTCCTGACGCTCCAGCACAGTGCCAGCCTGGCTTTCCCGTCTCGTTTGAATGCGGCGTGCGCGGCTGCAAGCGAACTGGAGGCGGCGGCAAAGCAACTGCGCGCCCATAAGCTGCCCGACGCACACCGGGATCCTTTGATTGACTTGTATCACACCGCCAAGCAGCTTGTGCGACACATCACTAGCGTGATCCTGAGGAGCAGGCTGAGCGACAGCAGTAATGAGGCGAAGTCGGCATTCGATGCCACGTTCAACCACTTTGCCAATGAAAAAGTCTTTGGCTGGCCGCGTGTGCACTTCCTCACGCCGTGGATCAACGTGCCTGGTGTGTTGGCTCAGTCCGCCAAGGATGCCATGGACGGTGCAAAAAAAATCGTCGAGAGCAATCACCATGCCCTGCGCGACGCGCGCGAATTCCGTGGAAATGTCCTCGACGAAGAGTCATACGGACGCCGCCTCGAGCGCGCCAAGTCGAAGAAACAGCGCGACGCTCTGATTGCCGATCAGCGTGCTCGTCGTTTGCAGCTCAACCACTTGCGGATTGGCCTCGAGCGCCAGTCGGAGCAGAACTCCAGCATCACTTCGACACTCGTCGAGTGGGCGAACGAACTCGAGGCAGCTTCTGTCACCGACAAGGAGCATGCGGAGGCGTTGCGCAACAACTGCCTGGTTGTTATCCGCGCGATCGTCGACTGCAATGACTCCCGGCAGTGGATTTATCGCGAGATTAACGAGCACAGGTTTGTGTACCAGAGCGTTCGCAAGTTTGCCGAGGAAGAGTTTACCGGCGAAGCGGCGTAAGCGCCGATAGCGTGAAGCAATCGGCGCGGAGATTTTTTCCAATCTCTGCGCGGTTGGCTTTTCAATTGCGGACTGCAGCGAGCGAAGCACACAGCTTTGCTCGCTGCAGCATCTTCTCTGCCAACCAAAAAATTTTTGAACTCATGGGCGATACCATAAAAGGTAGTAGTAGGCGGTGAAAAATATTGCGCGAGCGAAGCGACTGCAGAATGGAAGACCACTCGCTGCTGATCAGAAAGTTTCGTCAGACGAAACGCAGCTTGTTGTGCCTAAATGGCGAAAATGATGTGCCTGTCGAAAACGTCTCCCAAACCATGCGTTTCGTCTGACGAACCTTTCTGATCGGCACAAAGGTTGGTACCAGGGGCGCGAAAAAACGGTGACCTGGTACGGCAGAATGGAGCAAAATTCCATTCTGCCGCCCAGGATCGCCTTGCCGCGAGGGCGGCATACTCAGTCGATCGGCACCGGCTATTTGGTTGTCTCGGCGTCGATGTTGTACTCGCCTATGCTGAAAAAGCATGGCGGTGCTCCTCGGCTACAGGGTCTTAGTCTTGCGACAGCCCGTTCATGGACAGACTGATGCGCCGGCTGTTCCGGTTCACATCGATGATCCGCACCTGAATCTCTTGATGCGGCGTAAGGGATGCCATCAGATTGTCGGCATCGATCATCTGTGAGATGTGCAGCAGCCCATCCACGCGTTCGCTGCGCGAGAGACGCACGAACACGCCGAACGACGCGACGTTGCGCACCGAGCCGGTGACAGTGTCACCAACCTGGACGCGGTCGAAAAACGGCTGCTGCGTGCTGATTGCCAGCCTGCGTTTGCCGTCTTTATCGCGTTCGCGCCGAGTGATCCGTCCGGTCACCTGGTCGCCCACGGCGAGTTTCACGCCTGTGTGCTCTTCGTTGTGCAGAAGCGCGTTCAAGCGATCGCCGATGTCGACGAAGTAGCCGTATTCGACAACCAGCGCAACTGTGCCGGTTACCGTCTCGTGCATCTTCACCGCATCGAACCGCTTGTCTCGCAGCTCTTCCGCAACGCGCGCGTTCTCTTCTTTTTCGCGGCGCATAGCTGACATGTCGAAGATAAGCCGATTCTTGACGGAATCAACCTCAGTCACCTTCGCGTCGAACAGCTCTCGCTTTTCCGCGATCGTGCGCGCAACCGCCGGACCGAAGCCCATCTTGCTGAACGGCACAAACCCGTGCAGACCCTGACAGGTGACCTTAAGACCAGCAAGTCCACCATGACCATTGCCCGCGGCGCGGACAACCTTCACGGTGACGATAGCGTTGCTTTCCTTGAGCTTCTGCATTTCGCGCCAGGCATTCGCCTTGCGTACGGAGAGCTGCGGCGTGTCGTCGTCGAAGGGCCCGACGTCTTCCATCAGGAACCAGGCTTTTTGTCCAGGCACCAGTGGTTCGACACCGACTTCTTCTTTCGGGCAGAGACCATCGACCTTGCCGCCGAAGTCCACCCAGTAACCATATCGTTCTTCAAAGCGGACGACGGTTCCCTCGACCAGGGCATTGTGTACCGGATTGACGGGCAACCCGGAGCTTGCAAGCAATTCAGCCATGATTGAGGATTGAGCATCTTGTGTGATTTTCATTCGAATGACCTCCAGTTATTTGGAGCCCCTCTTTTTCGCGGACAGCAATGGCGGCAACGCAACCCATATGGGGGGCGCATTGCGGCTTGCTACGCAAGCACGCACTGCTGCCACGCGTAGCCGTTAGCTAATCGCCAAACAAACAACACGGCATCGACTGCGCTATCGAAATAGCTTCAGCAATGCTTTCGGAAGAAAAATGCAATCCGCTGTGTTGTCTGAGTGTTCTTCTGAGAAACGAAAATGGGGGGTTGCTTCGAACGTAAAGAAACGCAATCCGGCCACACAATGTAAAACGCTGTCATCTTGAGTTCGGAGAAGCCTATTGGCTGAGTTTTTGCGACAATTTCCAAGCGATCAAATTGCGCAGCAGCGCTAGCATGCCTATGCTGAGTTGTCTCTCACGAACTGGTTGTTCCATAGTCTGTAACCGCGGGCGTAAGCCGGCCAGTTCGCGACGACCATTTCGACTTACCGGCGGCCGCTGATCCACCAACATGTACCGGCGGGCGGAAGCCCGCTTTGTTCTATAATTCCTTCTGCGAAGTCTCGCAGACCATCGCGTCCTTCCAAAAAGGATGAGGAAAGTCCGGGCACCGCAGGGCTGGTCGCTGGGTAATGCCCAGTGCGCGCAAGCGTGAGGATAGTGCCACAGAAATGTAGACCGCCGGCTTGCCGGTAAGGGTGCAACGGTGCGGTAAGAGCGCACCAGCAGAGTCGAGAGGCTCTGGCTAGGTAAACCCCGCTAAAGGTGCAAGGCTAAGGTATATCTCGAGACAACAGTGGCCCGCTGCCTCGAGATGCCCAAGCTGCTTGAGGGTTCAGGTAACTGAACTCCCAGAGAGATGATGGTCTAGAACAGAACCCGGCTTATGCGCGGCTTCGCAACTTTTACTTGCGTGCGATCAGAACAACGCTTTCGCGACCGTCGAGGTGCACCCATTCGACAGGAATAGGGCACCACTGGCACGTCTCTATGATCAGCCCTGCTTCGGTGAATGCACGCGCGAATATTTCCGGCTCGAGCAAATGAATCTGAGTATGTCCCATCGCTTCGAGCTCTTCTTTCACCGTCGTGTATTTGCTGTGGTCGGGAACGAAGCCCGGCCAACGCTCGCCTGCTTGTTTCCGACGCTCGTATTCCGGAATGAACGATTGGTAAATCTTGTTGTAAGGCGAGATCACTCTGGCGAATACTTGTCCGCCTGGAACTAAAAGTTGCGCGATTCTACGAGCCGCTCTCTCTAGAGTCGACCCATCCAGGAAGTGAAGAACGCGTTGCGCGAGAATTGCACCGAACTGCTCGATAGGAAGTTCCACATCGGGGAATGGGCCCCATGCCACTTTTAGATTCGCTCGCAACTCTGCCGGGGTTTTATTCCAGAGAATTTGCAAGTGCCCTTTATCGAGGTCGTTGGCCATTACACGCGCGCCTGCTTCAAGCGCCGCCTCAGTCTGAACGCCGTATGCGCAACCAATGTCGAGTGACCATTCGTTGGACGCGACCGCTGCGTCAATGAACTTGCCCGTTGGCTCGTATGTTTCAACTTGAGTGACCATCCAGCCGAAGCCGTTGAGGGTTTGAACACGAACCCCGTTGTTCACGGCTTCGGGCATAATCGGAGTCATTATTGTAGGCAGAGTTTGCATGGCCGATCCCGCGTTTTTATGAGAGAGCACCAATTGTACTGCATTCGATTCGATCGATGATTAGATCGTAATTCCAAGCGCCTGCTTCATGTAAGCAATCGCCTTGTCTTCCTCTTTGCGCTGCAAGTGATAGATGGCCAGGCGTTTCAGCGTTTCGATCACGCGTTGGTCGGTGTCGGGCAGTATCGCGTTTTGCCTGCCGAGAACCCTTGTGTAGCAGATTTCCGCTGATTTGTAGTCGCCGGTTTTGTAGAAGTGATCAGCCAGCTCGAAGTAGCTTTCGGTGATCAATGGGTGATACGTCCACAGTTTGTCGCCGATAACCAGGTAATGCCGCAGCAAAATCTCTGCTTTGTCGGTGTTGCCTTCCTCGAAGTGGCGAACAGCCAGAGCCACCAACCCAGATTCGATGTCTTGGTGCAAATCCCAAACCACATCAATCAACAATCGTTTCGCATGGCGAAAGCGTCTTTGTGCGCCCTCTTGATCGCCGGCTCTGCGCCTGATCAACGCCAGCGCAAACAAACAAAGACCGATGGTTACCGAATGATCTCCATCAAGATGTTGGTAGAGCTCCACTGACGCACCGAGTTTTTCCTCCGCGTCGTCGAACATCCCGCAGCTATAGTAGAGTCCGGCTAGATAGTTGTTTTGCTCTGCGACTTCCAGACTGTTGGGGCCGTATAAGTTTTCGGCCAGTCTAATTGCCTCGAGATAATATTGCCGCGATTCGGCAAACTTGTTTTGCACGCGGTTGAGGACGCCGAGCTTATGCAGCAATGTCACAAGATTGCCATCTTCGATGTTATTCAGCTTGTACAAATTGTAGGCGCGTTTGTAGCAGGCTTCAGCATGAGGATAATCGCCCTGCGCATGGTAGCTGCTGCCGAGGCGGTCGAGGCATGGAGCCAGCTTCAGGCTTTTGCCACCATACGAGTCCTCGGCCGCTTTCAGGGCGCGATCGGCATCTTTTACGTCAATAATCGTCGGCATACCCGGAGATTTTAACGCATTTTCTTTAGTTGCCTCAGCAACTCCGCGTCTTGTGATCCGAGGTCAATTGACTCAAGCAATTCGGGACGCCTTTCGAATGTGCGTTTCAGGGCTTGCTGCCGCCGCCATCGCTCTATTTCTGCATGATTGCCGGAGCGAAGAATATCCGGGACTTCCATGCCGCGAAATTCTTGCGGCTTGGTGTATTGCGGGCCTTCGAGCAGACCGTTCATGAACGATTCGTTGGCAAGCGAAATCGATTTGCCGACCACGCCTGGCACCAATCGACCGACCGCGTCGATAACGATTAGCGCAGGCAGTTCGCCGCCTGTCAAAACATAATCGCCGACGGAAACTTCATGGGTGGCTAACGTGCGAATGCGTTCGTCAAATCCTTCATAGTGGCCACAAATGAGCGTGATGTCTGTACGCTCGGAAAGATCGTTGGCCAGCTCTTGTTTGAACGGGATGCCCTGAGGCGTCATCAAAAGTACGGGCGAATCCGCCTGGCGCTTGATCGTTTCGAATGCCGCGAAAAAAGGCTCGGGCTTGAGCACCATGCCGGCGCCGCCACCATACGGAGTGTCATCTACCTTTCGGTACTTGTCCAGGCAAAATTCGCGTGGGTTGTACGTCGCTACGCTAATTGCACCGGCCTTGACGCCGCGTGAAACGATGCTCACCGAACAGTAGGTGCTGATGAGCTCGGGAAACAGTGTGATGACGTGGAAGTTGAGCATTGCTGTCGCTGGTGGTACCGGCGGGCTTTAGCCCGCTGTGCAGGCTGGCAGCCTGCGCTCCGCTGTAACGGCGGGCGAGAGCCCGCTTGCTTGCCGAAATGTTAGCAGGAGATCAGATCCAGCTGTGGATTAACTTCTGACAATCAAGCCATTGTCACGCCTGTTCTTGATTCTAGGCCGCGAAACCTACTAGGTTTTTTCTCCAATCTCGTTTTTCAAGAAATATGGTCTAGATCTCGCCAAACCAAAACTACTGCAGGAGTGCACAATGATTCTCGAAACCCACATCGTGGGGCCCAATGCGTGTAACTGCTCAATCGTCGCTTGCCCTCAAACGCGCGACGCTGTCGTTGTCGATCCCGGTGGCGATGAAGAGTTGCTGCTCGAGCGCATCAAGGCCCTGGGCGTCAACGTCAAGTACATCCTGATTACGCATGCGCACTTTGACCATGTCATCGCAGCGCGTACGCTAAGGGAGAAAACTGGCGCCAAAGTTTGCCTGCACCGCAAGGACATGTGGCTATATCGCATCATGTTTTTGCAGTACCGCATGGCTGGACTGACTGCCAGACTTCCGCCGCGCCCTGACGTCTTTCTCAACAACGGCGATCGATACGACGCCGGAAACGTCTCGCTGAGAGTGCTGCACACGCCTGGGCATTCGCCTGGATCCTGCTGCTTCCACTTGGAGACCGAAAAACTGCTCTTTAGCGGTGACACGCTGTTCAAAGACTCGGTCGGCAACTGGGTATATCCGGGAGGTAACTGGGTCGCTCTTATCGAATCCATCAGCGCGCAACTGCTCGGGCTGCCCGACGACACGCGCGTAATTCCGGGACACGGCGACGAGACGACGATTGGTGCCGAGAAAGCAACCAACAAATATCTCAAGCCTGATGAGTTGGAAAAGGCACGTGCATACGAGGCGACTCGCCCGGGCGTGCTGAAATCCATCGGCGTAATTCTGCTGCGAATGCTAGGGTGGAAGCGATGAGCTTGCACAAGATTGAAGAAACGGCGGTGACGGTGGGCGAAGGTCGCTGGCAATTGCCGGGGATTGTCACTTACCCGTCCCGGGTGCGTAATCCGGTTGCCGCTGCCGTGCTTGTGCATGGATCGGGACCTCAAGACGAGGACGAAACTATCGGACCGAACAAGCCCTTTCGTGACTTAGCGCACGGCTTGGCTGCGCGCGGCATCGCCGTGCTGCGATATGTCAAACGAACCAAGCAGCACGGCGAGCAGTTTGTTGCAGAGACTGATTACACGTGGTACGAAGAAACGGAACAGGATGCTTGCATCGCTGTTGCAGTGCTTCGTTCGCAACCGATGGTTGATGCCGGCAGAACGTTCCTGATCGGACACAGCCTCGGTGCAACGCTAGCTCCGCGCATCGCTGGTTATGCGCCTGCGTTGCGAGGCGTGATCATGCTCGCACCGATGGCTCGCAAATTGCTCGACATCATGGACTTTCAATTCGCGTACTTGCGGGAAGTGAACCCGGAGAATGTAGCGGCTATTAAGCAGCTCGAAGATGCGGTCGCCATGACTCGCAAGGCGCTAGCGGCAGGCGCAGAAACCGGTAGATACATGGGCGCGCCCATCAGCTACTGGCGCGACGTAATGTCTTACGACCCCGTCGCTACAGCAGCTGTCGTGACCAAGCCGATGTTGATTATTCAGGGTGCTCGCGACTACCAGGTGCGGATCGATATCGATTTCCGTGCTTTCAAGGCTGGTCTGCAGCACAAGTGCAATGTCGACTTCCGCAGCTACCGAGACCTGAATCACCTGTTTATCTCCGGCAGCGGAAAACCATCACCTGCCGAGTACGCTGTACCAGGCCACGTGGCGCCCGCGGTGCTCCGTGACATAGCCTCATGGATTAAACGAACATGACCTCGCAAAATTTGAAGCGCCGCCGCGGAACAGAAGTGTTCGGCGAAGTGGCGCTGGCTGTGCACGGTGGTGCCGGCGCACTTACGCGCGGCGCCATCAGCGCCGAGCGCGAGCAGGAATATCTGCAGCATCTGGAAAGTGCTTTGCGCGCTGGATTCGTGCTGCTCAAACGAGGCAAGCGCAGTCTCGACGCTGTCGAGGCGGCGGTGCTTTACCTCGAAGATTGTCCGCTGTTCAATGCCGGCCACGGCTCGGTATTCACTGCGGACGGAACTTTCGAATTGGACGCCGCGATTATGGATGGTCGCACTCGCCGCGCTGGTGCAGTGGCGGCCGTCTCCATCGTGAGGAATCCCATTTCAGCTGCGCGGGCTGTAATGCAGGACACCAAACACGTCATGCTCACCGGTGCCGGTGCAGAGCTTGTCGCCGCTGAAGCCGGAGTGCAAATTGTCAACCCGTCGTACTTCTTCACCGAGCAACGCCGCAAGCAGTGGGAAGAGCTTGGACATGACAAACAGATGAGCGGGCTTTCGCCCGCCGCTACCATGTGTGAGCCGATTGATCGCAAGTTCGGAACGGTCGGCGCAGTTGCTCGAGATAGGCGAGGCAATCTCGCTGCTGCGACGAGCACTGGCGGCACCATGGGTAAACGCGCCGGTCGTGTCGGCGATTCGCCGATTATCGGTGCGGGCACGTACGCGGACAACGCCACTTGCGCAGTTTCCACCACCGGCCACGGTGAGTCCTTCATGCGCACCGTCGCAGCTTACGACGTGTCGGCGCTGATGAAATATCGGCGCATGGGTCTGGCGCGTGCCGCCTCGCAAGTCGTGCAAGTCAGTCTCGAGTCCGTGCAGGGACAGGGCGGCTTGATCGCCATCGACGCGGCCGGCAATTGCGCCCTGCCGTTCAATACACCGGGCATGCTGCGCGGTTCCATTACCACAGACGGCGAAGTCTACACCGCTATCTATCGATAAACGTTTTTGGAGTCGATGATGAGCAATCAATTTCCGCGGCCGCCTGACCGGCCGCCCGAACGGTCGCGTTTGATTACGCCTGCGACCGCTACTTTGATGGGAGTGCCGGGGCCATTCATGTTGATTGGGGTGCTGGCCCTCGCCGGCGTACATATTACCTGGTGGATGATCGCGCTTGCGCTGTTCGGCACCATCGCCGTTCTTGTCAGTGCTATTTTCCAAGCGATCGCCGAGGGTAAGAACAACAACAATCGATCTTCGCTGGTTGCCGACGATGCATTCGGCGGATTCACGACGTCGGCAGCCGGCAAGAGGCACACGCCGATCGATCCCATCTCCTGGCGTCAGGCGGATCCGGATGCGCAGCCAAATGTCGTTATCGACCCTTCGATAATCGGACAGAAGATTCTCGGCTTCGGGGCCGCGCTCACTGGATCTTCGTGCGCCGTGCTCAATCGCATGCCGACGAACGATCACCTGATGATCATGGACGAATTGTTTCGCACGGATCAAATGAACCTCAACGTCAACCGGCTGAGCATCGGTGCCAGTGATTACAGCACCGATCTGTTCAGTTATTGCGATGGCCCTGCTGATCCGCAACTGACACGTTTCTCGGTGGACAAAGACCGACAGGACGTGTTGCCTGTGGTGTCGGAAGCGGTAGCGCTTAACGGTGACATGTTCTTGCTCGCTTCGCCCTGGAGCCCGCCCGCCTGGATGAAACCCAACGGGACGATGCTCGGTGGCGCTATGGGAGACAAGTATTTCGATGCCTACGCTCAGTATTTCGTGCGCTATTTGCAAGCGTACGAAAAGTGGGGCATTTCGATCGATGCAATCACTGTGCAAAATGAAGTGGATGCCGACCAGGGCAATACCATGCCCTCTGCTACCTGGAGCAAGCAGCTCGAGGCGGAGTTCGTCAAACTGCATCTTGGACCTGCACTGCGTGCAGCCGGATGCAAGACGCTCATCTGGATCATCGATCACAACTTTGATCTGGAGCAGAGAGCGATCGACTCGCTCAGCGACGCCGAGTTGCTGAAGTGGATCGACGGCATTGCCTGGCACGGCTATTTCGGCTCGGCAGACGCGGTCGGTCGCGTGCATGATGCACACCCGCATTCTAATCACTACTTTACCGAGTTCAACACGTTCTACAACGTGCCCGACTATCACACCGACTGGACCCACTGGGGACAGGTAATCGGCGAAGCCATGCGCAACTGGTGCCGCAGCTACACCATGTGGAATGTGGCTCTCGATGAGCACGGCTTGCCGAAGATCGGCCCCTTCGATTGCGGCGGCGTGATCTCCATCGACTCGCAGACCAATGAGGTCGTGCGCAGCGGCGGCTACTGGGGACTCGGACACTACTCGAAGGCCGTGCGCCGCGGTGCCCTGCGAATTGATTCGCGCGGCGATGTGGCTGACTTGACGCACGTCGCTTTCGTCAATCCCGATGGTGGCAAAGTTCTGGTGCTCTCGAACAAGGGTGCCGACCGAACGATCACCATCGATGACGGTGACAGGCTGGCAAACATCGCTCTCGAAGCGGACTCCGTCACCACTCTCATCTGGCGCTAGTCTAACGGTCCAAAGGAACGAACATGAGCGATACACAAGTCGCAGCGCGTGAGTATCACGGCGCAAGCAATAGCCTGATCCTGCGTGTCCATCTGGACGATCGCAAGGGTCTCTTCAATCAACTGATGACGACAATTTCGCAGATGAATGCGACGGTCGGCTCGGTAGGTGGTGCGCGTTTTGTAGAAGTGGTGTCTGAAGGCGCGGGAGAGGATGCCCGTCCGGTGCGCAAAGCAGAACGCGACCTGACGGTTTTCCTCGGGTCGGCTTCGGATGGCCCGAAGCTGATCGCGGCACTGAATGCCATCGAGGGCGTCACCGTCACCAAGGATTCCGATCCGACGTTTCTCGCGCATCTCGGCGGCAAAATCGAAGTGGTGCCAAAGCGTCCCATCAAAAATGCCGAGGATCTGGCGCGTCAATACACGCCGGGCGTCGCGCGCATCTGCATGCATCTCGTCGACCACCCCGATGATGCGCACAACCTGACGCGCATGGGCAATACGATCTTGATCATCACCGACGGATCGCGCGTCCTTGGGCTCGGCAACATCGGCCCAATCGCCGCCGCTCCGGTGATGGAAGGCAAGGCTGCGCTGTTCAAGACGTGGGGCGATGTGAATGCTGTCGTACTCACGCTCGACACGCAAAAGGTCGAGGAAATCATCTTCGTCGCGAAGATGGCTTCCAAGGGATATGGTGGTATCAACCTCGAGGATATCGCCTCGCCCGGTTGCTGGGAAATCGAGAAGCGCCTGCAGCAGGAGCTCGACATTCCGGTATTCCACGACGACCAGCATGGCACTGCCATCGCTGTCGTTGCTGCCACGCTCAACGCCATGAAGGTGGTGAAGAAGCAGTTGCGCAACGCGCGCATCGTCGTGTCCGGCGTCGGTGCGGCAGGTCTGGCTTCGGCGAAGCTGCTGAAGGCGGCCGGCGCGCGTCACTTCGTCGCGTTCAAGAAGGAAGGCGCGCTCTTCCCCGGACGTGCCGACATGCACGCCGAGGAAGCGGCGCTAATCGATGGCACTCGCTGCTGGATCAAGGTCGACGAGAAGACGACTTTGCAGGACGCTCTCAAGGGCGCGGATATGTTCCTCGGTTTGTCGGCAGCCAATCTGATCAAGCCGGAAGATCTCAAGCCGATGCGTCGCGATGCCATCGTTTTCGCTCTGGCGAATCCGATTGCGGAAGTCGATCCCGAAGGGGCGCGACAATATGCTCGCATCGTTGCCACTGGAAGTGCCGAGTATGAAAACGCGATCAATAACGCCGTCGTTTTCCCAGGCTTCTTCCGCGGCATGCTCGACGCGCGCGTCCGGGATATCACGCCGGAGTTGAAGCTGAGCGCGGCGCGTGCTCTTGCGGCGGTAATTTCGCCCGAGAACTTGCGCGATTACAACATCATCCCCGATCAGTGGGATCCAAAAGCACACGAAGCCGTGACGCAGTCCGTCCGCTGCTTCGCGCATTCGTGCGGCGTCTCGCGCCGTAGCCGCAAGAAAGTGTAAAGGCTCACAGCATCCTGCAGGGGCGATGCATGCATCGCCCCTGCACTGCATAGAACGGCGGAGCAATTCAAATGCTCTTGAAGAAACAGAACGTTGTTCCGGGAGTTATCCTCGAGATACTTCCGGACATCTCGACCGGACTGCCGCCGATGGGGCCTGGTCCGCATGACCTGGTCGGTGGTTTTTTGAGGCGGGAACACTTTCCCGTCTACATCGACTTCTTTATGGATCATTGGAAACTTCCCAGTGGAACCAAGATGGAAGTTCTCTGCGCGCCAAAACGGATGCGCGAGGCCGGCACCCGCGTGAAGGTAAAGGTGCTTGGCTCCGAACAGGAGATCGTCGGCACTGCTTTTTGGTGCGAGGTGCGTGCCAGTTGCAAGATCGTCAGTTCGCCTGCGGCGGGAACGTACACTTCTGGCGAACAACAGCATCCGAAGAAGCCGCGTTCCAAGAAGGTGAAGGAGTTCACGCCCAAGCAACTCGCTCGCTTGCCAGATATGGGCTATTGGGTTGAGGAACACGGCAATTCGAAGAGCTTCTACTGCCTGATGAACGGCAGGATCAAATATATTCACGGCGGTCATCGCGACGGTGAATGGTCCACTCTGTTGTGGAGCTGCTGCCCGACGCGCAAACAGATCGCCAATCCGCAACACGGCGAGAAGTACCATCACTTCAAAACGCACGCCGAGATGCTGGAGAAGTTTCCCGACATCCGGCCGGCTGCGCGCATCAAAGCGCCCAATGACGTCTAAGAGAGTACCGTGGTGGCACGGCAAAAGTTTTAGCTTTGCCACCGCGGGCTCCTCTTGTTGCAGTTGGATCGAGGGGTACTAGGTGTGATGGTAGAACTATGCGTTATAATTCATGAGGGTCCACCTTGGATAGCTCGGTGAAGCGAATAAAGTTTTCCGATTATGAATCGCTTAGCGTCGCCTCGGCGCAGGAGATTTTGTCTCTGGTGAGACGGCAACCCGACGCGAAAATATGTTTGCCCACCGGCGCGACGCCGGAGAGAACTTATGAGCTGCTGGCAGAGTTGGACGGTGGCAGAAGCTTCCGGCAGGCGCGCATGGTTCAACTGGACGAATGGGGTGGGCTGTCGTCCGGCGCCGAGGGAACTTGCGACGCTTATCTGCGCCATCGAGTTCTCGATCCGTTGCACATAGATGAGAACCATTACACTAGTTTTCGCTCTGACGCTCCCGACCCATCCGGCGAATGTCGTCGGATTCAGAGAGAGCTCGATTTGTTGGGCCCGATGGATTTGTGCCTTTTAGGACTGGGGAAAAACGGACATCTAGGGTTAAATGAACCGGGGCCCTATCTCACGCCCCGCGTGCACGTCGCTCAGCTCACAGACGCCAGCAGGGAGCATTCGATGCTGAGCAAAAGTAAGGCTAAACCCACATTCGGCTACACGCTCGGTATGGGAGATTTGCTTCGCTCGAAAATGATTCTGCTTTTAGTGAGCGGTGAGCAAAAATCTCAGGTGTTGTCGCGCTTGATGAAAGAGACGGTTGAAACCGATTTCCCGGCGTCGTTTCTCTGGCTGCACCCAAACGTGTTGCTGCACTGCGATATTTAACTGGCGTTTGCATCGAAGTGCGCGAGGGCAAGCATCGCTCCGCCGAAGACGAACATCGATGCTCCACAGATCAGATCAAGATTGAAAGCGATGGTGCCGCCGCTCGCCGTTGAGATCATTTGGTTCGTCGCCTGCGGCTGCACGATGCCGTAAACTAGGATCATTGCGCCGATAATCAGAAACAAGTAGCCAATCGGTTTGCGTACGTCGAGCATTGTTTTTACCAGAAGGCTATGTTCAAAACGGTAGTGATCACGAGCACGATTACGCCTAATATGGCGGGACGTTTATACCAGGGGAGAGAGCAGGCTGGTAGCCTGCGCTGCTCCGCTTGATTCGTCAGTCCCCAACATAAGCCCCAAAGTTCGCTCTCGGGTTTTGGCTTTGTGAAGAACGAGATGGCGATGGTGATTACGAAGCAGCTCGTCCACGCGATGGTGGCACGCCAGAAGTTGCCTGCCATCTCGGATGGGAAATGGAAGGTTCCCTGCACAGTCAGGAAATAATGCAAGATTGCTGTGAGAATGCCGCACACTAATCCCCAGAAGGCACCCCAAGGTGATGTGCGTTTCCAAAACATGCCGAGCAAAAATGTGGCGAACAAGGGCGCATTGAAGAAGCCAAAAATCAACTGCATGTAGTCCATGATGCTGGCGAAGCGCATGACCAAATAAGAGGTCGCGATGCTGATCACGATTCCCGCCGCGGTGGCGACGCGCCCCATCCACAGATAGTGAGCGTCGCTTTTGTTCTTCGCGATGTAGCTTTGGTACAGATCGTAGGTCCATACAGTGTTGAACGCTGTTACGTTGCCGGCCATCCCTGACATGAAGCTGGCGAGCATGGCGGTCAATCCGACACCCAACATGCCGGCGGGGTAAAGTTTCGCGATCAGGAGCGGCATTGCCATGTTCGGTGATAGCGTAGTCGTGTTTGTGCCTATCCCGGGAATCATCAATATCGCCAGCAGTCCAGGCATTACTGTGACGAGAGGAAACAGCATTTGAGGGAAAGCGGCGATAAGCGGCGTTCGCTGAGCCGCAGGTAAGTCCTGCGCCGCGAGTGCGCGCTGAATGACCAGGAAGTCGGTGCACCAATAGCCGAACGACAGAACAAAACCGAGGCCCGATAGGATTCCGAGCCAATCGACGCCCATCGGATTGTGCGCGGTGCCGGTTGCGGACCACAGATGCATGAAGGCGGGATCAGGCAGCGCTTTGCGCAAACCATCGAAGCCGCCGTACTTCATCAAGCCGATGATCGATATGGGCAGAAGACCGAAGACAATCAGGAAAAACTGGATTACTTCATTGTAAATCGAGGAGCTCAGTCCTCCCAGCATTGTGTAAACGAGTACCACGCCTGCGGCAATCAGAATGGATCCGTTCATATCCCAGTTGAGCAACAGCTTGAACACGAGCGCCATCGCATACAAGTTTATTCCGGACATGAGCACGGTCATGACTGCAAATGAAACTGCATTCAGCGCGCGGGTCGGCTCGTTGAACCGCATCTTAAGAAATTCGGGCACGCTGCGCACTTTAGACCCGTAGTAAAACGGCATCATAAATACAGAGAGAAACACCATCGCCGGTATGGCCCCCACCCAAAAGAAGTGAGCGGTCATCATGCCGTATTGCACGCCGTTGGCTGCCATGCCCATCACTTCGAGCGCACCCAAATTGGCCGACATGAAGGCGAGCCCAGTTACCCAAGCGGGAATGCGATGTCCGGCGAGGAAGAAATCCTCGCTGGTTACCATCTGCTTCTTCAGAAGATATCCAACGGCAATTACGAAGAGGAAATAGATGCCGACAATTGCATAATCGATCGCGCCGATACTGATCTGAGCGGTCACGTTATTGCAGCCGGGTTGGGAACCGAGAACGCGCCCATTCCGGCGGAAACGCTCGCCTTATTCGTCTGTATCGCATTGTACGCCGCGCCGTATGCGCCGGCCAATTCGCCGAGTTTTGCGGGCACGACTAATACTGAGTGCCCGCCTGGCCGCCACTCGAGTTTGTCCAGATGATTGCGCAGCGGCTGGAACAACCGGTCTCCAGCCTTGGCGATGCCACCACCGATGACCACTACCTCTGGATCGACGGCGTTGATTAGCGAAGCGATGCCGCAGGCTAACTGGTAGATGGATCGTTGCCAGATCGCCCGTGCGTTGGTGTCGCCATCAGCGGCTGCGTCGACCAGCGCTTTTGTCGATTTGAAAGCGCCGTCTGAGCGGCGACTCACACTGCGTTCGGCAACGGCATCTTCGAGGCTGCCGGGAATGCCCACTGAATCAACGAGACCGTTCACCTCCAGGCACATGTGTCCGAGATGACCAGCGCGGCCGATCTGTCCTTTCAAAAGGCGACCATCTGCCAAAATTGCGCCGCCGACTCCAGTACCCAGAGTCAACAGCACCACATTATTCGCGCCTCTGGCTGCGCCACGCCAGACCTCACCGAGAAGCGCTGCGTGAGCATCGTTGAGAACTGATACAACGTTGTTGACGCCCAGGAATTTGGTCCAATCGAGACCCTCGAGTCCGTCCATTCGTCCCGGCATGAACGCGATGCTGCGCCCGTCCGTCGCTGCCAACCCCGGCGCGCATAGTCCGATGTGGGTTGGGGCCTTCGGGAATCTGCTGCTCAACTCGCCAATTACTGTCGCGACATGTTGAGGCCACTGCGGTGCATTGCCTCCGCGGTCGCCCGTTTCTCTTGATGCTTGACCAAGAATCATTCCCTCGCGATTCACCGCGATTGCTTTGATGTTTGTTCCACCCAAATCAATGCCGATTGCGTATTGCATGGCGTCTACCTTCTTCGCGACCGCCGTATCGTATCAACTTTACAATGGAGATCGACATACTAAACGACGTAGCAAGAGCAGGTTTAATGAAAGTGGCAACGGTTTCGCTCTGCACAAAACCGCTGCCATAATGTGATTTCTGGGAAGATCGGTTAAATTCCTCGTCGTACCCAGTCTCGATATGACTCGACCAGAGGGGTTTCGACTCTGGTCATGGTGCCATCGGCTTGAGAATGAATGTCCCACAAACCGAGAGGAAGCAACCAATCGGTCGCCGGCTTATTGTCGTTGCGGTACGCCCAGTCCACCATGGTGGTGAGTGGGAACCAGGTATAACCGACGACGGGAATTAAGGCGTTGCGGCACACGCGCACTGCATCGATCGTTTCACTCATCCACAGCATCTTCTCGGTGGTTGTTCCGGCATGGCTTGTCTCGGTGATCCAGATCGGCGCTTGCACATGCTTGTGCGTTTGCTTGATCACATCGGCAAGGTCACGACCGTGCGTTTCAGCCTCGACGTATCGATACCGTCGATTGCCGTCGTATTTGACCGCGAACACAGACCACGGATAGAAGTTGATGCCAAAGACGTGCTGCCTTACTGCGTGTCGCTGAAGTTGCAGCAATGCCTCTTCGCTCGCACCGTTGCTTATCAGGTAACGGTAGAGCGGATGATTCTCATTCACCGCTCCGCGAACAAGATCCCACGGCAGTATGTGATGGAGAAACAGCTTCTTAGCTGCGCGCACGCAGCCGCGATCGGCGGTATCCGGGCGATAAAGACGCATCGAGTCGGCGCTGACAAACACCGCTTGTGGTATCACGTTCTTTATTGCTCGGATGGACGCCTGCATGCCCAATGCATTTTGAATCAGTACCTTCACGTACCCTTGCTCACCGAGCAGATAGGGCGGCCACTCGCCGCGTCGGCCTCCGAAGTCGGCGCCGACCATAGGCTCGTTGTGGACGGTGAAGTGTCTGACCTTTCCCTTATAACGCAGAGCAAGCGTGCGAGCGAAGATTGCTACTCGCTCCACATAGCGGCTGTCGCAAACGTCATGCTCCAACCACAGTGGCGTGGTGTAGTGCATGAGGTCGACGATGAGCGGCAGCTTTAGTTTTCCTGCGTGGTCGATGACCAGATCCACCCACGACCAGTCGAAGTTGTCCATTGCAACTTCGACTTTGAACCACGGCACCGCCCAACGCAGTGCCTTGATGCCGAGTGACGCCGCGCGATCGAGGTCTTCCTTCCAGGCATCGTAGTGCCCGGTGAGTTGGTATTCGTCGAGTGGTCGCCTCGTACCGGTCCCATGAGGGACAAAAGTACATTCGATGCCGCCCGCCCAGCGGAACGGCTCGAGTTTACAACGAGCTGTCATGGCATTTACTCCAGGGCTTGACCGGCATCACCGGTTAAGCGCGTGAGCGCGACGCGAGTGCCGTGGCCGTTAAACCGACAGCGGCACCCGCGCCGTAGCTTGAATATTAGCCGCCGTCAACAGACCAGTGCGGTGGATCGGACTCCAGCTTGAGCACTTTGTAGCTCTTCCCTACGGTCCAAAGATTCCCGTTTTGTCCGCTGTGCGGAGTGCTTTTGATGTCTACCGTCTTGCCGCGACCATTCTTGATCGACAATGTGTCGGTCCATGAAATGGTCATGTCAATAGCCTGTCGACGTGTATGATTCGAGTTGAGCGCCGGACGATAGACAATGTCGTACGCTTCGACCATGTCTTCTGCAGCGTTGCGCGAAGCCACGAGATCGATGCGACCATTATCTTTGCGATGCACCCATTCGATATCCACGTCTTTGCGCGCAGGGACGTCTCGCGGGTCGAGCTTCTCCCTGGCGATGCGATAGGCGTAGTGCATGAGGAACGCACGCTCTGCCGGACGGTAGGTGGCTGAGATGTCGAACTGAGCAGCAGCGGACTTCAGGGCAGCCAAAAACTTCTTGACGTTTTCGCGAAACGGTGACGCCAGATCCTCGACGTCTTTGCTAGTCGGAAATTTCGCCACCCACTCCGCACCGCTCGGGATTGCAGTGCTGCTGGTGCGGCGCCGGCGACGTCGTCGCCTAAGGTGCAAATGATGCTTGTGATTTTTGGACATGACACAATCCGTTGATGCATCCCAGCCCAGCACGTACGCGGCGCGCGACGGCACCTGCATACAGCCGCTGGGAGATTCATTTACCGAGCGCGGGACTTCAGCAGCTTGGTCGGCAGCTTGTCTTCGGTGGGTTTGCCGTCGCGCATATAGACGAGGTAGCAGGCGGCACCGGATGCACCGGCAAGCGACTGCACCGTCGACGCGCCAATCACGTGCAGTGCGGCGTGTTCGTCAATGCCGTAGCCGGCAGTTGCCGGACCGCGCGCCAGCAATCGATGGAACGTGGGCCGCCGTTGCGGATCGCTGTCATAGTGGGGGCAGCAACTTCCAGTCGCCAATTCCAGACCATTCAGCACAGACGGCTGATCGCTGTAGG
>DATNQY010000376.1:0-15531 GCA_036703785.1 Candidatus Obscuribacterales bacterium | reverse complement strand
TTTTTCAAGCTGCGGTCGCTCGCCGACAACTATTTCGCTGATGTCCGCCTTCAATTGCAGAAGGAAATCTTCGGGCGCCACCTCGCGCGGCAGAAGCAACCCGCGAATCGAAACATCCGGACCTGCGAGCACTTCTTTGGTCGACGATAGGGTGACGGCAATGTTGACCACGCCCTCTTGAGATAGAGCAATACGCTCATCGACGGTTTGCGCATCGATTTCCCAGGAGCCAATGGAATCAATCAGGACGATACCAGATTTGATGCGACCGATTTTTTGGCCTTTGTCTTTGAAAAGCTCGAGTACTTCCCCGTTTTCCATGACAAACGAGTTCTCCGGAGCCACTCCGCATTCAACAGCTAGTTGTGCATGTTTAACAAGCATTCGATATTCGCCGTGAATGGGCATGAAAAACTTCGGCTTGCAGATGTTGATCATCAGCTTCTGCTCTTCCTTGCAGGCATGTCCTGAGACGTGCACTCCTGCATCGCGTCCATAAATTACATCGGCGCCGCGCAAGAACAAGTTATTGATCGTGTTGGCGATCAACCGCTCATTGCCTGGAATCGGCGTCGCGGACACAATCACCGTATCGCCCCGCTGAATTTTTATCTGCTTGTGCTCGTCGCGCGCAATTCTGCTCAGCGCTGAAAGAGGTTCTCCCTGGCTGCCTGTGGTGAGCACCACCACCTTGTGTAGCGGCAACTGCGGCGTCTCGCCAACCGGCACGATCAGCCCATCGGGAAATGTCATGTAACCGAGCTCGCGCGAAATATCAGCCAGGTTTTGCATCGAGCGGCCAAGAATTGCCACCTTACGATCGTATTTAATGGCAGCCTGAATAATTTGCCGAATGCGGTGCACGTTGCTGGCGAACGTTGTGACGATGATCCGTTTGCGTGCATTGGCAAACACTTCATCGAGCTTCTTCCAGACACTGCGTTCGGACGGTGTGTATCCTTCGCGTTCGGTGTTGGTGCTGTCACTGAGCAGACACAAAATGCCCTCTTCGGCCGCCTGCGTCACGCTGGCGATATCGAACTGCTCGCCGTCCACCGGCGTGAAATCGAATTTGAAATCACCGGTGTGAACAACCGTCCCCACAGGAGTTCTGATAATCAAACTATACGAGTCGGCAATCGAGTGAGTGCAACGAATGAATTGCACGTCGAAACAACCGATTTTAACCCGCTGTCTCGGCTTTACTTGGCGCATGATCGTGCGCCCTTCCAGTCCGACTTCCTTGAATTTCTCTTCCAGCAAGCCCAGCGCCAGTGCTGGTCCATAGATTACCGGCACATCAACGGCTCCGACAATGTTCGGAACGCCGCCAATGTGATCTTCGTGCCCATGCGTGATCGCGAGCCCTTTGAGCTTGCTTTGATGCTCCTTCAAGAAGCTGATGTCGGGCAGCACGATATCAACGCCGAGCATATCTTCCGAAGGGAATGCCAGTCCGGCATCCACGAGCATCATGTCATTGCCGTACATGAGCGCAGTGGTATTTTTTCCGATTTCACCCAAGCCGCCCAGAGCGACAATCTTGAGACTGTTCGACGAGCCTAAAGCGGGTGTGGTAGCAGATTTATCAACAGTCACAGGGACTCCTTAAGCGATGCCGGCTTTGGCGTGCAAATCTTTGAGCAGCTTGTCCATCGTTTCTTTGGGCGCGCCGGTAATCGGCACGAGGGGCAAACGCAAATGCGGTTTGCACAAGCCGAGCTGGGACAGCGCGTACTTGACGCATGTGGGGTTGGGCGCCGTAAATAAGCCTTTGAACAGGGGCAGATATTCATAGTGAATGCGACGCGCTTCATCGAGCTTGCCGGCGAAAAACAGATTGATCATCTTCTGCATTTCGCTGCCGATGAGATGACTGGCGACGCTGACGACGCCGCTTGCGCCCACCGAGAGCAGCGGTAAGGTCAAGTAATCATCGCCTGAATAAATGCGGAAACTGTCGCGCGCTTTGCCGGCGATTTCAGCTGCCTGATCCGTATTGCCGGTGGAATCTTTCACGGCATGAATGTTCGAACAACGTTTTGCCAGTTCTACCGTAGTCTCAACGCCAATGTTAATGCCGGTTCTTCCTGGAATGTTGTAGACGACCACAGGCAAGCTGGTCGATTTTGCTATCGCCTCGAAGTGGGCGAGCAGCCCGTCTTGGCTCGGTTTGTTGTAGTACGGCGCCACGACGAGCAAGCCGTCGACGCCTACGCTTTCAGCATCGCGCGAGTACTTTATCGATTTGGCGGTGTCATTCGTGCCGGTGCCCATGATCACTTTGGCGCGCTTTTTCACCTGCTGAATTACGGCTTTGAGAAGCTCTTTCTTTTCGGACTCGTCCAGCGTCGGACTTTCGCCGGTAGTGCCGCAGACAACAATCGTTTCGGTGCCGTTGGACAGCAAATGCTCGACTATTTTCTCCAGCGCTTTAAAGTCGATTTTCAACTCGTCATCGAACGGCGTGACCATCGCGGTCATCACTCGTCCGAATAATGGAGCATCATTGCCGATCACTTGTCGTTCCTCCTGAGGAGTCTTCTTGTATTACCGCGAAGCTACTGCCGGGCGCACGAGGTTGTGGTCCAGCAGGTACTCGGCAATGCGCACCGCATTCAGTGCAGCACCGATGCGCAGGTTATCCGCGACGACCCATAGATTCAGCCCGGTCGGCGACGACGTATCGGGGCGGATTCTGCCCACGTACACGGGATCTTCGCCGGCGGCGTCGATAGGAGTCGGATAATGGTGATCTTCAGGATTGTCCCAAACTTCGATGATCGGGCTGGCTTCCAGGGCCTCACGAGCTTCTTTCACGGTGATGTGCCGTTCGAGATCTACAGTCACCGATTCGCTGTGTCCAACCATCACGGGAACGCGCACGCACGTCGCGGTGATAGGCAAGCCAGGCAGCTCGAGAATTTTGCGAGTTTCCTGGATCATCTTCATTTCTTCTTTGGTGTAGCCGTCATCGACAAATTTGTCGATATGCGGAATGAGATTGAAGGCGATTTGGCGCTGGAAAACAGTTGGCTGATGATTTTTGCCATCCATCAACGCTTTCGTTTGTACTTCGAGCTCTTCCATTGCCTCTTTGCCGGCGCCGCTTACCGACTGGTAAGTAGATATGATTACACGCTTCAAGCCGGCTTGCTCATGCAGCAGCTTCAACACAGGCACAAGCTGCGAGGTAGAACAATTCGGGTTGGCAATTATGCCCTGATGATCGTGCAGCGCATGCCCGTTGACCTCGGGCACCACGAGCGGTACTGAGGCATCCATGCGAAATGCGTTGGAATTATCAATTACCGTCGCGCCGGCTTGGACGGCGATGGGCGACCACTTCAAACTAATGTCGTTGCCGGCTGATGCCAGCACGATGTCGACGCCTTTGAAGGAGTCGGCATTCACTTCCTCGACGGGATAAGACTTGCCTTTCCAGGTGATGGTGGCATCTTTGGACCGCGCGCTAGCCAGAAGTTTCAGCTCTTTGATGGGGAAATTGCGCTCTTCGAGCACCTTGAGCAGTTCTTGTCCAACGCGCCCAGTGGCTCCCAGAATGGCAACAGTTACAGGCGTGTTCTTCGTGGTCATTAGCTCGCTCGTCCTCCAATTTTTTGACGTTTGTCTTCGATGTTCAGAATCTGATCCAGCCCGACGACCAATTCATCCAGATCTATGACCGCCTTGATAGCCATTTTGATCCCTTTTAAGAAGCAATCGGTGTTGAAGCTGTCATGTCGTATGGTTAGCAGCTCGCCCTGGGCACCGAAAATGACCTCCTGATGCGAAATCAGCCCCGGAAGGCGCAGCGAGTGAATGCGCACGCCGGAGTCGGTTTGCCCGCCCCGAGAATGCGGTAAAAGCTCATGCTCTTCCACTTCCTTCGCATTAAAGCGATTGCCGCTCTGCTTGAGCTTGCCCGCCGTGAACATGGCCGTCCCTGAGGGAGCGTCCAGCTTCTTTGTATGGTGCATCTCGACTATCTCGACGTTTTCGAAAAATGCGCCTGCTTGTTTGGCGAATTCCATCATCAAAACCGCGCCCACTGAAAAGTTGGGCACCACCATCGCGCCCAAATGTTGTTTGGCAGTCAGCTCTGCAAGAGTTTTGATTTTGTCGTCCTTCAGTCCGGATGCGCCGATCACAGGACGAAAACCGTGCTGCAGCGCGAATTTTGCGTGTTCGACGGCAGCATCAGCCAGGGAGAAGTCCAGCAATACATCAGGCTGAACTTTCGCGGGCAGTTCTTCGATTCTGTTGCTGACAAGTATACCAGTAGAGGACTTATGAGTCAGGCTGCCGATGTCAGCCCCAACATACGATGCGCCCGCTGGTCCGAAAGCGCCTACGAGCTCCAGCTCGGGATCCGCCAGAATCAGGCTGGCGCTTGCTTTTCCCATGCGGCCGTTGATGCCGGCTATGACTACTTTAATCCTGTCTGCCATCGACGGAAGCCTCTATTTGCGCGGCTCTTAGCGTATCAGGAAACCGATGTGAACGACGGCTTTACAACGGCTGGCCGTTACCAATCGCTTCAATGCCCGCAGTGGCGCGCCTTTCGGACTGCAAGCCTCTTCGCGCGAGCTAGCGTTCCAATGGCGGTGTTGGAATTTGCAATGACACGCTGATCTGGTATTCGGCTTGCAGGGGAAGGCTTATGGCTAGCGGCTCAGAGCAAAAGAACTGGTGGGACAATTTGGATTGGGGTCTTGCTGAGTCGGTGCAAGACACACTCGAGGCAGGACAGCGCGCTCTGCGGAGCCTGCCGTCCACATTGTCTGCTTATAAGCTCAGTCAGCCCTCGCCGGTGGATCATATCGAGCCGGATCCTGTTGCGAAGATGAAGTGCACGGGACAACAGATGTCTGTGCCCAGGTCGAAATTCCTTGCCCCGCCCCCGAAGCCCGCATGCCTCGAAAAGGCCGTCGAAAGGAAGAATCTCGAGAAAAGTCAGCAATTGCGGGCGGCCGATATTCCGCCCAAGGTTGCTCTCGATAAATCCGATGACGTCGAGGAGACTAAGCGTTTCACGCTGGAAGATCTGCTGACACCCGATTACGACGGATATCACGCGTAACTAAAGCTGCCAAAAATTTGGAACAAACGGGAACGGCATCGACCGCAAAAGTTACGGTTTTTACGTCTCAGTCATCGTCATGGAGAGCATTGCCCGTCCGGTAGAACCGAAGCCGCCTTCTCCGCGCTCGACGGAAATGGCTGTGTCCTCGACTTCCACGATTTCCACTCTCGGCACCGGTGTGATCAGCAATTGCGCGATGCGCTCGCCGGGTTCAAAGGTATAAGGCTCATCGCCGTGATTGATCAGGAGCACCACGACCTCGCCGCGATAGTCACTATCTATGGTGCCAACACAATTTGTCAGCGCGATGCCCGCGCGCGCGGCAAGTCCCGAGCGCGGACGCACCTGACCTTCATATCCAGGTGGAATCTCGATGACCAGTCCCGTCGAAATCCCCGTTCGTTTTCCCGGTTCTAGCGTCAGCGGCTGCGCGATGGCAGCGGTAAGATCCAACCCTGCCGACCCGGAAGTTGCGTAGCGCGGCAAATCCTTGCAATGCGGCAGACGTTTGACCTTCAGTTGTACTGAATCCATTGAGATGCCCTCCGAGCCGTTTGGCGTTAGCACGCGAGCGCGTAAGCTTTTTTGAGCGCTTTTTGAGGGCCGACAATGACCATCGACAGAAGATCTGGCTTGAGAAATTGTCTGGCAATTTCGGTGATTTCATCGCTTGTGACTTTGTCGATGTCCTTGGTAATCTCGTCGACTTCCAATTGGCGCCCGTAGTACAGTTCGCTGTACGCGTTGCGACTCGTACGATAGCGCATAGACTCCAGTCCTAACAGTAGTTCGCTCTTAAGTTGAGTTTTGGCGCGGTTAATCTCTTGGTGGGTGAAGCCGCCATCCTTGAGCTGGGCGAATTCTTCCATTGTCAACTGGAGAACTTTGTCGACATTTTTCGGGCTGCAGCCCGCATAAACACCAAATAATCCCGAGTGGGCATGACTCTCCCGGTATGTATTGATCGTATATACGAGGCCGCGTTTCTCACGAACTTCTTGGAATAGCCGGGAGGACATATTGCCCCCCAAGCACATGTCGAGTATAGCCATAGCGTAGCGGCGCGGATCGGTTATCGACACACCGTCTGTTGCCACCACTATGTGCGCCTGCTCGACGTCCTTGTATTTAACCAGAGTGAAAGGCTCGATCTTGGGCGCCGGAATCTCGGGTTTCGGCTTGCCTGTCTTGAGCTTGGATAGCCCTTTGGTAAGTTGCGCAATGATCGCTTCTTCGTCGAATTGTCCGGCGATTGAAATACAAAAATTCTCTGGTGTGTAAAACGTTTGCACATGCTCGTGTAGCATCGCGCTCGTCATCATACTCACGGTGTCATGCGTGCCGGTGATCGGACGGCTGAGCGGATGCCCGGGCCAAATCTTCTCGATCAATGTTTCGTGTGTGACGTCCTCGGGATCGTCCTCGTACATTTTGATCTCTTCCAGAATGACTTGCCGTTCCAGATCAAGATCGTCCTCTGCGAGCGTCGCGTTTAACAGCATGTCGATGAGCAAATCAATGGCGACAGGCAATTGATCGCCTATGACGCGACCGTAGAAGCAGGTGTTCTCCTTGCCGGTTGCTGCTCCGAGGCTACCGCCTGCATCTTCAATTTCCTGAGCGATGTCGCGCGCGGTGCGTGACTTTGTGCCCTTGAAAAGCATATGCTCAAGAGCGTGCGAGACGCCGTTATTGACGGTGTTTTCATCTTTGGAACCGACATCCACCCAAATACCGATGGACGCCGAGTACATTCCGGGCACGTATTCCGTGAGAATGCGCGCTCCGTTGTCGAGAGTCGTTTTGCGGATCATAGGCTGCTAAGTATACCGCCCCGCGCCCCTTTATTTCAGGAACGAGTGCAGGCTGTGCCATTCGATACTCTGCAGCCCAAGCATCGCTTCATTGAGATAAGCCTCATAGCTTCCCCTCGGCGCCTGGTAGATAATTTCTTCGACGAATTGTCCACTGTCATCGGCGTCGACGAACAGGCTGAAGGTTCGCAACTGGAAATCGACGTACTCGCCCTCGTTGTGAATGACGAGCTTGCCGTTCCAATCCATTACCTCTGATACTTTTAGTGTGAATAGATCGTGGTCTGCCTGCTCGCCCAGTACCGGCACAAGCTCTTTCCATTCGCGATCGGTTATGTCATGCGTGCCATTGGCGCGCACGTCGCGAAACGCTTCAGCATCATTGGCAGCCAACGGCTGCGTTCGTGATACCAGCATGATGGTTGGCTCACCGCGCCGGTAATTGAAAGCTTGCTGCATTATGGAAAACGTATTATGCGGGGGCGCGGGAATCCAATATGGTCCTAGTGTCACGCTCTTGATGGAGCGGAAACCGTCCAGCTTGAGCGTATTCGGATTATTGATGAACCTGACGAGCGCCATGAGATGCACCTTTTGGGGATGCTCATTCTAGCATTTAGCGGCAATGGTACCGGCGGGCTTCAGCCCGCTCTTTGCCGATCAGAAAAGGCGGCATCTCTGCCGCCCCTTCCTCGCACCACGCAAACTCCAACTAGCCCGCCTTGTTCAACGGCAGCGAATTCAAATACTTGAATTGCCTCACTGAGTCCAGCAGCTGCCTATGCATGTTCGTCTGGCCGGCGTCCTCAAACTGTTGTGATTGACCCATGATGAATTGCTCCACTCGTTCGATCGTGCCGATACGCGCAGCGCGCTCCCGTTGTGCCTCTCGTGTGTTAACGTCGTCCACCGCTCCATTGGTTGCCGGCGCCATGATCGGCATGCCAATTTCCGGCACATTGCTTTTCAGCAACGACTTCAATCCATTCGTGATGGTGGCACTCAGATGAGCGTGCTTCTCAATCTCGATTGCCGTCTTTCCGAGGGCATTCGCGGCAAACAGCGTAGCTGCTGCATCGCGCACCATTGTCTTCGGATTCAAAATGTGTTCCGACAAAATTTTTGCCGTCGCGTTCGTATCGAATCCACGAGCGCCGATGCGCTCGTACGTCTCGGACGAAGTCACCATCTCCGTGAAGCGACTGCCGACCCCGCTCACAATGCCGGCTGCCACCGGCGTGATTCGTTGAAGTACAGCTGCTTGCCCAATGGTTTGCAGCGCGACGCCTTTCGCTGCACCGAGACCGAAGTCGGTCACCGCTTTCATCGGCTCCGAATTCAGCTTTACCTCGTCGGCGCCGTAGACGCCTGCTGCCGCGGCTTTGCCCCAGATCGCAGGAATCCACACGGAGCCCATCTTCGCTCCTTCTACAGTTGCATTAGCGATGGTTTTGCCATTCGCTTTGTCGTGCGTCATGGCGGTGTACGCTTCGGTAAACATGTGGCGCAGCGCACCTTCGTGCACTTCCGGTATTTCGTTTTCACTGTGTATTTTGTCCATGTGCCAACCTTCCATCCAGGAACGACCGGATGGTATCGTCATCTTTTGGCAACTAGTTGGCAAAACCCATGTGGTTTTTGCGAAAACGAAAATTTATTGTTGCTTGGCTTGGTAGCGGCGGGCGAAAGCCCGCGTGTAGAGGAGCGCAGGCTACCAGCCTGCATTCCTCATATATGGAAATGGCGGGATGAATTTTGAGCCTGGAGCTATCGCGCATCGCGCGCACCGGTCCCCGATCATGTACCGGCGGGCGGAGTCCCGCCTTTGGTTGTCAGCGGACTTTGTATTAACATCCTGAAACCCAGCCGCAATTGGGCTGGACGGTGTTCCAGATACTCGCGGTATAATGCCATCCAATGCCGACGTAGCTCAGTGGTAGAGCAACGGTTTCGTAAACCGTAGGTCGTGGGTTCAAATCCCACTGTCGGCTCCATTTGGTTTGGGTAAATCCGCAAAACGGGCGCCCATCGCCTAAACAGAGCGCAGGCGCTGAGCGGAATCGGCAGGCTGTGGCCCATTCTGTGGCCCTTGGTCGCCAAGTATGGGCGTTGATCCGAACAGCGCTTCCGAAACCCGTTGTTCTACCTCGCGGCCGGTTTTGAACCACCGCGCGTAATGACGCAACGTGATCGCCGGTGACTTGTGTCCGAGCTGAGACGCAATCCAGCCGGGCGTTTCCCCTGCTTCGAGCAATAGGCTGGCAAACGTGTGTCTAAGCTGGTAAGAACGCCTGTGACGCACACCAGCTTTGCTTAATGCGGTCGCCCAGACCCGGTCGAGTTTTATTTTTTCTCTGTTTACAGGGAACACGTAGGAAGTGGCTAATGTGGCTGAAGTGGCGCACGGAAAGTCAAGAACGTTTTTGGAGTCTCGCAAGTGCTCAAGGACAGCACGGACTGGCGGGAGCATTTTGATCGTGCGGATGCTCGACTTAGTCTTCGGAGTCGACTCGATGCCCTTGTAGCTCGCTTTGTCGATGCGTATTTCATTGCGGACGAAGTCCACATCCGACCAGCGGAGAGCTATCAGCTCACCGGGCCGCGCGCCTGTCCATGCCAGGCACGTGAAAATCGGCTTGTGCTCAGGCTTGAGGTGCGCGAGCACCAGTGCTAGCTCCTCGCGTGTCAGTGGATCAATATCATCGTCACCTTCGGCGAGAGCATCGACGCCTAGCGCGGGATTGGCTTGAATAGAGCCACGGCGCGTCTCTACCTTCAGCACGAAACGAAGAAGATTGAGGACCGCGTTGACGCGTGCAGCAGACCGACCAGCCGCGACAAGCTTGTTTCGGAAAACGGCGATGTGACTCTCTGTGATTTCAGACAGAGGTATATCGCCAAAGTCATCCAAGAGCTGATTTAAACGGTCCTCGTAGGCTAGCTTGCTACTCGGCTTGAGAGTAGCCGATCGCTCGGCTATGTACTCCGCAGCCGCCTCTCTGAAGGTCTTCGTACACTTCGGAGAAAGCAGCGCATCGAGCCCCGCGTAATCGTTGCGCACGCGGGCGAGCGCCTGCTCACGTTTTATCTCAGCCAGGGCCAGTTTGGCGGCATCTCTGTCAGTGCCGAACGACTTCCGGTGCCTGACTCCGTTTATCTTGACTCGGATGTACCAGGAGCCACCTCGCTTGTAGAGCCCGTTCGTGCACTTTCCTTCGGTTGTCATGCCTGCCTTCACTTCGTGTTATTTCGTGTTATCCTGTACCAGGATATATCATACCCTAGACTGGGATTAACCCCATGGCCGCGCCATTAAACCTGACCCACAAGGTGTACACAGTCAGCGAATTCGCTGACGCGATAGACAAGCATCCTGACTACGTTCGGAAGTGCTGCCAGGAAGCACCATATCCAGGAGGCGCCGAGGGACGACACCGCCTGCCCGAGGGATGGAAAGCGCAGAAGAACCGGACGGGTCAATGGGAAATCCATCCGGCAACTGCCGGCAGACCGATGATGGACGCCGAGTCGCTCGTTGTACTGGATGCTTTGCGCGATGTTCTCGGGCTCGGGAATGTGGCATCAATTGGCGTTGCGCGATGGATGATGGTATGGGGGCGCCTCGAACCATACCTGACCACACCGGAGACACCCGAGGTACTGCGCGCGCTGTGCGATTTCGAGAAGGAGCAACTGAACGCCTTTGCAGACAGTGAACTAGCCGCGCAACTTTCGCGCCGCTGGGCCAAAGGCATTCATATAAAGAAGCCATCCGACGTAGCGGTATCGATTGGCGCGCAATCGCAATCGGCAACTCAATCGCCGCCGGCAAACATTGAGGCGCTTCTAGATCGGATTGGTGAGGCATTTCGCATCGCCGGCACGATGCAAAAGCCAATCGACATCAGTATCCGCATCAAGGCAGATGGCTCCTGGAGCGCAGCCGGTGATGAGTCTCAAGGCGGCAGTCCATTCGATCTGTTGTATTCCCACGAGACAACGTCAATTTTCGGTGAGCATCGAGCGGATAGCATGGCCGCGCTCTATTTATATGTATGGACGCGAGACCTCGTGAAGAAAATCGACGACTCGGCGGCCAGCGGCGAAAGCATGGATACGCCGTTCGTGCTGAACCACGCACGCTACCAAGAGTTTGCAAGTCGTTGCATTTATTGCGGCAAAAGTAAGATCGGTCGTCACAGCCAGGCGCGATACCACAATCCTGAAGCCGAGCGCGCATCATACGCCCGCCGTTTGGATCGGGTCAGGGACGACATAAGCGAATGGTGGCAAACGTGCCACCGTCAAATATCCGGCGCAAATACACCAATCCCGAAAACTGCACGGGAACACTTTGAAAAATGGGTCGCCGTCGTGCTCGAAAACGTAGCAGCCCACCGACTCTAAAGACATCCGGCACCATATGTGGTGTCGGGGAATTACCATATCGTGCCCTTTGACTGTGCCATCGGAACGGATAAAGTAATCGCTAATAACATCCCGTACCGAGGAAGTACCACCCATGGTGCACGAAGTGATAGACAGCGAAAATCAAACGAGATGGTGCCCGCCAGGGCACAACACGATCATGGATGCGAGGCCGAAAATTGGTTATGGTGCCAGTATCATTCGTAAGCTTATTAATAGCGGAGAACTCGGGCACGTCAGGCTCGGTCGAAGAATTCTGATCACAGATGAGCAAATTGCTGAGTATCTGAGGAAATGCCAGATCCCTCCGGTGGACAAGAAGGCGAAGGCGACAAAGCTGGCACAGCAAATTGCGAGCAGGCGCACTGCCCCAAGGAAGTAGCCGAACGCGAGAAGAGCAAGCGCATTCGTCGGCTACTACTTTAGGTGCGCACTGTGTCACAACAACAATCCGCAAAAGAAGGCGCCCCGCCGATAGGGCAGGGCGCACGCAAGCAACCCAACAATAGCAGCGCTGGCGAAACTAGTAAAGCCAAACAGCTATCCCCGTCTGTAACGTGGATTGTTGAGAACGCGGGCTTCGTGCATGAACAGCTCGAAGCGTTGGCTCTTGCAATCAGCGCAAAAGATCCATCCCATCAGAAAACGGCGGCTACCGCAGCATTGGGACTTATGGCCAAAGAAACAGGCGTCGGAGTGAAAGAACTCCGACCCATCTTTGATAAATTGTTCAAAGAGATCCAAAAGGAGAAGACCCTCCATCAGCCGGCAATGTCGGAAGCCGCCATTCTCGCTGCCATGAATGGACAGGAACCCGAGCCGACATCGCGTGTAACAGAGGACAATTTAAGTGCCGACGAAAACAAGAAAAAATCTGATTTCCTTGTCGCTCTGGCTGAGGAATGCCATTGCTTGCTGTTCCACAATGCGCGCAAGGTTGCATACGCACAAGTTTCGGTTGATGGTCACGCCGAAATACATCCGATCAAGAGTCGAGGCTTCGAATTGTGGCTACGCAAAATTTGGCTCGACAAATTCAGTACCGGACTCACACAAAATGTCGTTTCTGATGCGATAAGCACGCTCGAAGCAAAGGCAATCTTCCGCGGACAGACGCATGAGGTTCATTTGCGGATTGCTCATCAAGACGGGCGCATCTACGTAGATTTGTGTGACGAACGCTGGCGCATCGTTGAAATCAGCAATACCGGCTGGCGCGTGCTCAACGAAAGCCCGCTTCGATTTATACGGACAGAAGGCATGCTGGCACTGCCCGAACCTGTGGCCGGTGGTGATCCTCGCGAAAAGCTTCAAAAGCTTCGCGGTCTGATCAATGCGCCGACGGAGGATGTTTGGTGCATGACGGTGGCGTTCCTCCTGGGCGCATTCAGCGAAGGTCCGTTCACTACGCTTGTAGTCCAGGGCGAGCCAGGCTCAAGCAAAACGTCTTTGTGCGCCATGGTCCGCCGGCTCATCGATCCGTCCGAGTGCTTGCTTTCGTCCGCGCCGCGAGAGGAACGCGATATATACATCCGCGCGATGAACACGTACCTTCCCTCCTATGAAAACCTGAGCATTGTTCCGCCGTGGTTCAGCGACGCGGTTTGCACCCTCAATACCGGCAACGCAAGCAGCGAAAGGAAATATCACACGAATGATGGAGCTGAAGTTTTTCGCAAGTCGAAGCGGCCCGTGATGATCAACGGAGTTGACCTCGCCTTACGCACGGACCTGCTCAATAGAGCAATCCTGCTTTATTTGATACAAATAGACGAGAACCGTCGCATGGACGAAAAGCAGCTTCTTGCGAAAGGCGCTGAGTTGTTGCCGATCATTTTGGGCGGACTTTATGACGTTCTCGTCGGGCTACTGCAGCGATTGCCATCGGTGCATCTCGCACGAAAACCGAGGATGTCCGACTTTGCCACGTGGGTGACTGCGGCCGAGCCCGTGCTCGGTTGGCAGGCTGGCACTTTCATGGCGCATTATGCCGAAAACATGCGCACAGCCATTGAGCTGAGTGTCGAATCTGATTCGCTGGCGACAACCATCGAGCGACTGCTTTTTACTGAAAAATATTGGGAAGGAACCACGCGGTCACTGCTTTCCGCGCATGGCGGCGACAAGGCACCTCCTGATTGGCCGAAAACCGAAAAGGCTCTTGCGAGCAGACTTAAGTTGCTCGCTCCTCACCTGCGAGCGGCGGAAATTCACTACAAGCGCATCAGGAAAGGGAATGAGCGTGGTTATCTGCTTTGGAAGGGCAGCGCGCAATCACCGCCTGTGTACTTTGGTATAGATGACTCTGATTATCGAGAACGCCATTTGGTGAATCAGACACCCACGACAAATCGCGCGAGCGAAAGCTGGCACGTTTGATATTGAGGCGAATGCATGACCAGTGAAATTCGCGACGACTTGATTAGCTCCTACGTGAGCCGGTTCGTCAACCAGACTAAGCATTGGGGAAAGCATGTTCTCAAAGCGGGAGGGTTGGATGTCTATTACCAGAAGCCGGAGCAGAACACGTTTGGCGGTCGCTACCCATACGAGGCAGTGTCACACTCTCTCATCCGACGTATGTTGGATGCAGAAATTACCTGTTCATGGGCGGCTATCGACGAAGGAGCCAATTCCCGCTGGCTCTGCTTTGACTCCGATGTGGCATCCGGCGACATCGATAAAATTGCCGACGTCCTTCGACGCTGGGATTTCGCTGTTTTAAAAGAAGGAGCACGCCCAGGACGTGACGGACACCTGTGGCTGTTGTTCTCCCACCCTCTGCCGGCAAAAGCGATCAGACGATTCGCGATGGAAGTGCTCGCTCACGCCGGAGTCAAGCCAGAGAACATAGAAGTGTTTCCCAAGCATGACCGTGGATACAGTCAGATACGAGCACCGCTGAGTGTCAATCTGAAGCCCACCGCAAATCGAATTCGCGGATGGTTCGAAGTTCCGCCGAAGGATGTTGTCAGCCAACTGGAATGGTTGAAGGAGCAGCAACTCAACGACAGTTACAAGGTCGATCTGGTCGCCCAGCGGCTGTTCGCATTGGACGCCTCCAGGTGTCGGCAACGAGCCGCATCGCAAAGACCCGCGAACATCAGCGACTTGAAAGAACGTCCGGCCGCTGAAGTCGCCAGAATGTTAGAAGAGCGGCCGAAAAAAAGCGGGAGCGGATGGCTTGTTCGGTGTCCTGCGCACGAGGACGATCGCGCCAGTCTGAAGATACATGATGGCGACCAGCGGTTACTCGTGACCTGTTTCGCCGGGTGTGCACGCACTGAAATTCTCAAAGCACTTCGCCAACGTGGCGTCGTGTAAACCAATCGGAGGAAATAAAACGAATATGGCAAAGTCGATCAGAGTGGAAGTTGTGTACTTCGAGCGCGTTGACGCCGACAACATAATTTGTAATGCACACGTTATCTTCTGCGTGGACGATGAACCCGAACGCAGAATCGACAACGTGCGTCTTGTGTACCTCGTAGAGCGCGAGCCAGAAATTGCTTTGCCGGAAAGAATTGATGACCTGGACGTTGAGGAAGAAATCGAACAGTCCCTCATGGCGAAAGCATTTCCGGGTACCGCTTCGCTGCCAGCGACCAGGCGCGAAACGCAAAGATTTTGGGATACGCAGTTTTCGGAGTTGAATCAGTATGTATGGCGGGACGAGAAATGGTTGGCAATGATGCGTGAACGGTTATCCGAAAAAGATGATCAGATTAGACAACTACGAGAAGAGATAAAGCAATTGAGACGCGAGAAGCTCGCACTCGAGAGATGGCGTAGTGAGTTGCTAATTCTTAACCAAGGCCCGGAACCGTTGCGCCGGCTCATTCAAAATCTGGCTGACCGCTACAGAGCGTGGCGCATGTGTGACCCTGCGAATCCGGAAAATGACCTGTATACAGCAGTGCTGGCGGGAGGACTACCACGCAAAGTTGAGCGTCATCACATCGATCGCGCACGGCATGCGCGGGATGGTTCGCCTGAGCAGGAACACCACTTGCAGAAGCTCAAGAACTGGCGCGCCAAGCACGGTTATCTCCCCGAGCCATGCTTAGCCTGTTTTTGGCAAACTAAAACTGAGCAGATTTCTGGATAACGGCAATCGAAATTTGAGCACCTTTAGAACTCCGGGGATAATGGTCGCATCTCCAAAGGTGAGATCTAGAAAACCCTGGGCATTGATGATTGATG